>CBDVCA010000201.1:0-5271 GCA_965372365.1 uncultured bacterium | reverse complement strand
TTTATCCGCTTGTGTTGGCACCGATTATGGACCGCCATAATAAAAAGTCGCACACCACCATCAGAGCTTTGACGTCAATCGCCACCCGGAGAAGGCCAAGGGCAACACGAAGAAGATGCGGGCCAAGGACCGGCCGCTGGAAAACGACTTCGTCACCGATGAGGCGTTCGACGAGATGCTGCTGGCGTGGTTCGGCAACGCCTCGCGCGTACTCAAACCCGGCGGCTCGTTCTACATCTGGGGCGGCTACGCCAACCTCGGCAACTATCCCGCGCCACTGAAGGCGTCGGGTTTCTACTTCAGCCAGGGCATCGTGTGGGATAAGCAACATCCGGTCCTTACGCGCAAGGATATGATGGGTAGCTTCGAATTGGCCTTCTACGGCTGGAAAGAGGGCGCCGGACACCATTTCTACGGCCCCAACAACGCCACTGACCTCTGGCACGTCAAGAAGGTCAACCCCCAGAGCATGGTCCATCTGACTGAGAAACCCGTCGAGCTGGCGGTCCGTTCCATCCAGTATTCGTCCAAGCCCGAGGAGAACGTACTCGATCTGTTCGGCGGCAGCGGCTCGACGCTGATCGGCTGCGAACAGACCGGCCGCCAAGCCTTCCTGATGGAACTGGATCAGGCCTATTGTGACGTCATCATCCAGCGATGGGAAGAATTCACCGGGCGCAAGGCCGAGCGGATCGTCGCCACTGAGACACCCCCGACCGAGGCCGGGGGTGTCGGCGCCGCCGCTACCGTATGAATCACTCTGTGTCGGGCGTCAGCACCTGGAGATAATCATGGTAAGCGTAAACACGATCCCGGCGCCTTCCCGTCGTTTCTCGCAAGACGCCTGCATCTCGCAGGAGTTCGATGGCCCTGACGGCGGTCGGTTTGCTGACGTTCAGCAGTTTGATCGTCAGCGGAAGCGTCACCACCGGATTGGACGGCAACAGCTCGACGAACCGGATTGCGGCCACCGTGGTCCTGGCCTGTGCGGCCACCTTCGCGCGATCGGCGCTGGTCACGGTAAAGAGCTTCTGGGCGCTGGCGACAGCGTCATCGGCGGCTTCGCTTACGCACGTCAGAAAGAACCGCATCCAGCCCTCCCAGTCGCCGTCGATCCGAACGGCGTTGAGACGTTCGTAGTAGTCTTGGCGATGCCGTTTGAACGCAACGCTCAGGTAGAGCAGCGGCGCCTTGAGCAGGCCCCAATGCTCAACGAGCAAGGCGATCAGCAGTCGCCCGATGCGGCCGTTGCCGTCGAGGAATGGGTGGATGGTCTCGAACTGGACATGAGCCAATCCAATACGCACCAGCGGCGGCAATGGATCGCGGCCATGAATCCATTTCTCCAACGCCGACAGAGCTTGCGGCAGGTCTTGGGGGGGCGGCGGGACGAAACGGGCGTTGCCGGGTCGGCTGCCGCCAATCCAGTTCTGGCTGTGTCGAATATCGCCGGGCTGTTTGTCGCTGCCACGAGCGCCCTTCATGAGTCGCTTGTGGACCTGGCAGAGCAGCCGCGTCGCCAGCGGAAGCCCTTTGGGTCTGGCGAGTTCCCGCCGGGCATAGGTCAGGGCGTCAACGTAGTTGCAAACCTCGCGTACATCGTCGGGCCGCTGGGCCTGCTCTCCAGCCTCGAAGGTGAGCACGTCCTGGAGCGTCGCCTGTGTGCCCTCGATTTGCGAGGTGATCAGGGCCTCCTTACGCACAAAGCCGTAGAGGAACCAATCGGCGCTGGGCACCATGTCGGCGGCAACGGCGAGTCGGCTCAGTGCGGCCGTGGCGTCGGACAGCGCCCGCATGGCTTGGTCGTCCAGCGCCAGTGGCGGATCTGCCGGCGGCAACGGCGCGGGGATGAAGGCTCGGACCTCCTCGCCATCGCATTGGGTGATTCGGTATGTGCCAGTGGTTCTATTCATGGCTGGTCAGGCTCCCGTTACTGTAGCTCGTCGCTAGTCACAGCGGCTTTACTAGTGTCGTCCGTTAGTAAAGCCCGCTTTACTAGCGAATGCAAGAGCAAAACCCCGGCAGGCTTCGAGCTCACCGGGGTTTGGGCTGGAAACGCTGTCGCCAGTGGACGCCTACGTCCGGCGGGCGGCATTGGCAGCTTGCTCGCTGATGTACCTGCTGTCCTTGAGGGTGAACTTCCCGCGCTCGGCCTTGACGAACCGGGCGCCGTCGCCTTTGATCCTGATCTCGCGCAGGATCGCGGCGTACAGCGTGTTGGCCGGGGTCTTGCCCGTCCTGGGCGTCCACAGCCCGCGAGATGCGGCAAGGTCGACGATGTCCTGGCATCGCATCGGGTCGCCGGCGCCCAGCGAGAGCAGGTGGGCCGCGGCATTCAGCAGGCTCATCGGCTTGGCGCCAGAGTCGCCACCCGTCGCGGCACGTTCGCACGTGTCGCGTTTGGACGTGGCCTTGGCGTTCTTGGCCGACTTGGCTGCCCTCTTCACACCCGTGGGCACGGCGACGCCCTTGGCCAGGTCGCCTTTCTTGACGGCCTGGACCGTCTTGGCGATGTCCTTGCGGACCTGCTGAGCAGCGCGCTGGGCGCTGGCCTGCTCGTGCTCAGCTTCGCCCGTGATACGCTTGCCCGGCCACGTCGCGGCCTTGTCCTGCAGTCGTTGGGCGGATCGGATGCGGACGGACTTTTTCGTCTTGAGGTTCGTCCCATCCCAACCGCCGCGTGGGTTTTCGCCGTCGATTCGGACGGGGACGACGTTCCCGCTGATCTTGCAGTTGTACACGTCGCCGACCTTGACATCGTTCTTCTTCATGGTTGTGCTCCTGGTATCTGGGCCCGTCGGGGCCGGGTTCTAAAGTCCCACCTCATCGCAGAGGCGGTTCAGTTCCTTTTTGCCGCCGACCGTCTCAACCAGCTTCTGTCGGAACCAGTCGATCTGCCGGTTGGCGTCGGGGTCATTCGTGCGAGCGGGCTGGAGGTACGCGACGATGCCCGCGATCGCGTGGGGGCTGAGGGTCTCGCGGAGGGCGTCGGCCAGGGCGTCGGCGACGGGGACGCCGCCCATCCCGCCCCATTCGGTCAGGAACCGCCGCCACGCGGCTTGGGTCATCGGCTCGTGAGCCTCGACGGCGTCGGCATCCTCAATCCGCCAGAGTTCGGCGTCGACGGGGTCGACCGACACGGTCACCCGGCCGGCGGCGATGCGGTTGGCTTGATCGATGGTCAATTCCTTGTCATTCACGATGGTTTCCTTTCAATCTGCGAAACGCTGCAGTTCGCGGTAGCACCCGTCGATGTCGCCGGTCGTCCCGATGCGGCCGTCGAGGGCGAGCTGAAGGTTGCGAGCCCAGTTCCACAGTTCGCTCTCGTCGGCGTCGGCCGCGATGCGGTGGTCTTTGCCGTCGGGCTCGTACGGCGTGAGGATGGTGACCTCGATCCACCGGCTGCCCGAGCGGCGGGTCATCGTGGCGTAGCGTCCTTCGCGGCCTTCGATGTCGATTCGTGTGATTCGCATGGCGTATCTCCTTGTTGTCGCTCGCGTTACACACACATTCAGCCATGGAATCATGATCTCATCAAGGCAATTAACCGCCTTTGTAGAAAGAACTTACACATTCATACAACCATGCAGGGGTGCTAGAGATATGTCTGCCGAAACACCCACAATCACGGCCCTGACGCCCGCCCAAACGGCCAGGATCCTCGCCGCCGCCGGGGGACGGCGGATCACCGAGGCGATGGTTCGCGCCGACATCGCCGCCGGGGCGCCCACCAATCCCGACGGCGCCATCAACCTGGTGCATTACGCCGCGTGGCTCGTTCGGATGTCGGTGAGCCCAGCCGAACCGGAGGCATGTGGTGGCGATTGACCCCCGAGAATTGCGGCCGTCGATGCTGACGCGGATGCTGAACTCCACGCCATTGGGCGAGGTGATCAGCGAACGGCAGCTGCGCCGTCACCGTAACCGCGCCGGGTATCGCATCGGCGATGAGAAACACGTTGACCTGCTGCGCTACGGCGCCTGGCTCTTGTGGCTGCGTCACAACCCCGCACCCACCAAGCCGCCGGCCGACTACGAGGCGGTCAAAGAGGCCGCTCGCGCCCGCAACGCCGAGATTTCGGCGATCGGTCGTGACATCGGCGGCATCCCTGAAGTGGTTGACCCGCAGCGGAAGGCGCGGGCCGCGACTGAGTTTCGGTTCTTCTGCGAGGCGTACTTCCCCCTGACGTTCTGCCTTCCGTGGTCGGACGACCACCTCAAGGTGATCGCCAAGATCGAGCAGGCCGTGCTGCATGGCGGGTTGTTCGCCATGGCCATGCCCCGCGGCAGCGGCAAGACCTCACTGGCTGAGACCGCCTGCATCTGGGCGATGCTGACCGGGGGGCGCGAGTTCGTCTGCCTGATCGGCTCCGACGCCGGGCACGCCCGCAGCATGCTCGAGAGCATCAAGGTCGAGTTCGAGACCAACGACCGGTTGCTGGATGACTACCCCGAAGCGGTGTTTCCCATCCACGCGCTGGAACGGATCCACAACCGAGCCAAGGGCCAGCTCTGCAACGGCAATCACACGCGAATCGTCTGGACGGCCGACGAGATCGTCCTGCCGACCATCCCGGACTCGAAGGCGTCGGGCGCGATCATCCGCGTGGCCGGCATCGAAAGCCGCATTCGCGGCATGAAGTACAAACGCGCCGACGGCCGGGCGATTCGCCCGTCGCTGGTGGTGCTGGACGACCCGCAGACCGACGAATCGGCGCGCAGCGATCCGCAGACCAAAGCCAGGATGGAGACGCTCAACGGCGCGATCCTCAACATGGCCGGGCCGGGGGAGAAGATCGCCGGGGTCATGCCCTGCACCGTGATCCGGCCCGGCGACATGGCCGATCAGATTCTCGATCGCGACAAGCACCCCACCTGGCAGGGCCAACGCACGAAACTCGTCTACTCGTTCCCGACCAACGAAAAGCTCTGGGACCAGTACGCCCAGATCCGCGCCGACAGTTTCCGCAACGACGGCGATGGCCACGAGGCCACGGAGTTCTATCGAGAGCATCGCGAGGCCATGGACGCCGGCTCTGCAATCGCCTGGCCGCAACGGCACAACGAGGACGAACTGTCCGCCCTCCAGCATGCGATGAACCTGAAGCTCCAGGATGAGCGGGCGTTCTGGGCCGAGTACCAGAATGAGCCTCTGGCTGAAACCGAAGGCGACGCCGACCAGCTCAACGCCGAGCAGATCGCCGCGAAGGTCAACGGGCATGTGCGGGGCGAGGCGCCCATCGGCGCGAGCCATCTGACCATGTTCATCGA
>CBDVCA010000200.1:0-5276 GCA_965372365.1 uncultured bacterium | reverse complement strand
CCGAGGTGGGTGTAGGTGTTCATGGTGAGGCGGATGTCGCTGTGACGCATGAGCTTCTGGGCGACGCTGGGCGAGACGCCGTGGCGGGCCATGAGAGTGGCGAAAGTGTGGCGGAGGCCGTGCACGTCGACGGTGCGGCCTTGGGCGTCGCGTTTGGCGATCCCCGCGGCGGCGAGATCGAGGTTGAACGTCCGCAGGAAGTTTCGGCCCAGAGCGAACAGCGGTGTACCCGATGCGGGCCGGCCGCGATTGGTGATGTGCTTTCGCAGGTCGTCGGCAAGGTCGGCCCGCAGGGGCAGCGTGGCCGCCCTGCCGCTCTTGGCGTGTCGGCCCTCGATATGGACGTAGGGGTCGGCGGCGTCGAGTTGCAGGGAGCCGATGGTCAGCGACGCCACCTCGCCGCGGCGGAGGCCGGTGAGCATCATGAACTTGTAGACGAGCGCCCGCTCGCGGCCGCGACGTTCGAGGCGTAGGCGCTCGGCCGTGCCCACCTTGGCCAGCAGCTTGCCCTTGTTCTTGCCAAGTCGGATGGTCTGGGCATCGCGCAACGGGCGATTCTCGGCGGCGTCCAGCAGGCGGGCGATTTCATCTTCGTTGAGGGGGCGCCGTTTGCGTGTCGGTTCGGCCTCCTCGGCGCTGAGTAAGCCCCCCAGCGGGTTGGCCGCGAGCCGATCCTCGGTGACGCACCAGTTGCAGAACGCCACGATCGCGGCCCGGTGCATGTTGATCGTTCGGGCCGAAATCGGCTCGGAATCGGGATCGCCAGGGTCCCGGGGTGCCCGGGCCAACTTGTTCATCCACCGCTGCACGACATGACGGTCAATGCTCTTCAGTGTTCGAAGGCGGCACTCGCGAACAACCCGCCCGAGTTTGCTGCGAACGTGGCTGACGTGCTTGCCCGAGACGCGACGGCCGCGGATCGTCTTGCCGGCCAGGTCAACGAGGTAGTCGTCCACGTGGATGGTGATCGGCGTATCGAGGTGCTCCGCGGCGGACAGCTCGCCTTCGGTCATGACCCCCGCCTTGACCTTCTCCGTGTCGGCCATGAGGTCGGCGAGAATCCTCTCCGCCGCTTGCTTGTCGCGGCAGCCAGTCGATTCTCGTCGCATCTTCCCTGATGAGTCCCGGTATCGAACGTACCAGCAATCCGAGACGAACTGGATGCGGCCATCGCCGAGGACCTCCGCCGTTCGCACCTGGCCCTTGCCGTTGGTCCACCGGGCCACACGTTTGCCGCGGCGGGTGACGACCTCGGCGCCATCTGGCATCGGTATCGGGTACTTCTTCTTGTAGATCGCGGCCATTCTCGCTCCATTCCCCGGGCATCGTCGCGCCCGTGTGACACACTGAGCGATGGAGTCGCCCCCGCCTCAAGGGCTTTCCTGCCATATTGTTAGGAACTCCCGACCACCCGACCTGGCCGCGATTTCACCCTCCCCGGCTCTGGACATCCCCGGGCAATCCACCGCTCGAACGGCTCCCGCCCCCAACGCAGCATGCCCCCCAATCTGACAGGCCGCGGGATCCGCCCGGCGTCCACCAGGCGGTACACCGTCCGTGGCGAGCACGCCAGCATCGCGGCCACACCATCGATGGTAAGCATGACGGGGGCGATCGTCTGCTCCCTCGGAGACCGCTCATCCACCTGCCGCATATCAATCCTTCCATGACTATGACCACCCCCGCCCACGGCTGCCCGCGGTCGCTCTCAGCGTCACCTTCTACATCTGCAGTCGCCCCCGAATTGTCGCGCTGCATCGCGAGCGGGGCTCCCCGGTCAGGCGACAGGTTCCGAACTCTGTCGATGATTGTGCCGCCGTCATTTCGGCAGGCGACTACTTGACCAAGCGACGTTTGGCAGGGCCGGCCGATCCCATGTATTCGCCTAAGGCGTTCCCCGCAGATGAGTTGCGGCGATCTGGCACGCCGTTTGCTTCATAAGCTTGATGGCCCGCGAGGGATCGCGGACATGTCGAGCATCTTACTAGGCCACTTCGACGGCCGGGAAAGGAGGCCCCAGTGGCCAGTACACTCAGACTCAAGCGGTTCTCGAATGCAGCCATCCTCAAGCGAATCGACCCCGCGCTACTCGTGCGGTTCCTCGTCCCATTCCGGGAGTTCCTCGTAGGGCAACGGGGCATGGCGTGGCCCCATGATCCTGGTGACCTCGATCACGGGGCTCTGGCTCGAATTCTCATGTCCCCCAGCGTGAACACACCCGAAGAGCTGCTAGACGCCCTGTTCTTCGTCGACGGGCTGGCTGATGCCGACTGCTTCGACCGTCTCCTGGCGGAGGCCCAGGATGCGGGGATCGATCTCGGCGACGGTGACCCAACCCCGGAGGACCTAACGCTGCACGTCTGGCTTGCCGATCGCGAGATTCTCGAGCGCGTCCATGCTGAGCAGTACCGCGTCCGGCCCCGGGTCTTCCAGTCGTTCTTCGCCACCAAGTCCGAGCGACCTGACCTGCATTTCCCCGACGAAGATACGCGCCAGGCTCTCGAGGCCGATCTGAACGATTGGTTCGACTTCAAGAAGAAGGGCCGCGGCACGAAGGTGTTCGCGTTCGCCAAGGACGACGGCTTCTGGTTCCTGGTGCGTCACGGACAACGGATCAAGCGCGAGGGTACGGTTGAGGCGGACGGCGATTCGGGCAGCGTTTTCTACCGCCCGGAGAAGTTCGATGTGCTCATCTACTACCCTGAGACCGGCGAACTGGCCATCTACGCCGACACGAAGGGCGAACGGCAGACCTACTGCCTTCAGTTCGGCAAGCACCTCTTCGGCGACGTAGAGTTCTTTGACTTTCGAACCGTGCCCCAGAAGTACACGCTAACGCCGCTGATCGAAACTGGCCGCGATGCCCTGGCCTGCGCCGACGTTGACGGTATCGAACGCATCCGGCTCTACGAGTTGCACCTCGAGCACAACAGCGAACAGAAGGACCTCGAAATCCGCCGAGCCGACAGCGTTCTCCGGGCGTTGGAGGATCAGCAGCGAGACCTCGATTCGGAGCAGGCGCACACCAAACTGGTTCGCGCCAAGTTCAGAGTGACCTTCGTTGGCGGCCGCGAACGTAGCGTCACCATCGAGCCGCCGAACATCGCGTCGTTCGACCGCGAAACCGACAATTCTATGATTCACGACTGGTTGACCAAGCGGGGGTTCATCGCCACGGGAAATACGGAAGGACATGAGGATGCCGATCCCGGACCCGTTCTGGAAGTGGCTTGAATCTAGGCCGAATTGCGCGGCCGTGATGGCCGAGTGGCGCGGCGTGGCTGATGGAATGTGGTCGGTCGTGGAACCCATGCTCCGGCCAATGGCCCATTCCGCCACGTCTTATCCTAACCCCCGTCCACATGGACGACCCCTGAAGGTGGTCCACCACAACGATGGCTCCGTCGTGGCCGTCGATGAAGATGACTGGCAGAACCGGCTGGAGTTGGACCCGCGTGACGTGATCCTCCACCAACTGGACCTGCGGGCACTGCGTAAGGCGATCCGCGATGCGCTGGATGGCGTCAAGATCGCAAGGACCTCAGTGGCATCGTCCGCTACGCGCATTCGTATTGGCAACTGGGAGCCGAAGAAAGCCGCCAGCTTCGCCAGCTACCTGCTCAGGTGCCGTAATCCCGGTCTTCTCCGCAAGGAGGTTCAGAACCTGATTCTCGGCTACAAGAAACCCGGCGCCATCCTTTTGACCCCCACACGGGCCAACTGGGGCGAGGACCTCGATGATACGGCCCGCGATCGGAAGATGCTGCTTGTGTCCCTCGACGAGGTGCTCGACGCCGGTGAATCCGGCTTCAGCGAGACGGCTGCGTGGGAGGAGTATTTGCAGGCGTTCAGTCAGATGGTGAAGCTCACGCTGCCCAGCAACTATCGTAACAAGAGACCCATCGCCCGTCGTGCATCGCTGATGGCCAATGTCGAGAAGATCAAGAAGGCATTGGTGGACCATATTCGCTCCGCCCGGGATGGCGTTGTCGCCAGTATCGATGCAGGCTCCGGGGCTCGCCTTGTCAGTTCCCTGAAGAAGACCCACTTGGCGAAACTCGCCGACCTCAAGCCCTACCATATCACCCGCTGCTTCGACGCCGATCCCCAGCTGGAACGCCTCTACCAAATCGCCAACGACCCCGAGGAAGTGCTCCGCTTCGGGAAGTAGCATTCGCTCCACACCACTGACCGCCTTTGCAGTTACGCCGTAATGGCGCAACTGCAAAGGCGGTTTTTCATGCGCCTAACATTTCCCTGAACAGTCGCTTGCGCCCATTCCGCAAGTTCTCACGCCGCCATCTGCAAATCCCCCGGAGGTCGGTGCGGCTCGTCGTGGGCCGCGAATTCCAGCCTCCATTTCAGGAGACGTGCAGATGGCCATTCAAACCCCCTCCGATGAACCCACCCGCCCCCACCCCAGCCCCATAGACCAGTACGCACTGGACCGGATCGATTTCCGCGTCCGGCGACTGACTGGCCAGTTCGACCTGTCGGAAGACGAACAGAAAGACCTTCGCCACGACATGGTGGTCGAGTTGCTCGGCGCGCTCGAGCGGTTCGATCCGGACAAGGCGAAGCGTGAGACCTTCGTCAACCGCGTGCTGGACAAGTTCGTCAAATACGTAACCCGGATCAGGTTCACGAACCTGCGGCGGGCCTGCGACAGCCCGATGGGTTTCGGCGATGTCGGCCCCGACTACCAGCCCGTTGTGAATGAGGCTCCTGCAGGGCAACTCGATGAACAGGGCCGGCGAGAGCTTCACCTGGACATGGACGCGGCGTTGGCCCGCATGCCCGAGCGGCTCCAACGGGTGTGCCGCATGCTGATGGAGTTCGGCGCAGCCGAAGCGGCCAAGCGGCTGGGCATCTGTCGCCAGTCCATCTACCGGAACATGGCCGAAATCCGCCCCTACCTTGCCGCGATCGGTCTGCAAACCGCAGGAAACGGCGCGACAGATTCGGGGCAGGTGCAGATGTAGAGGGTGTCGGCAAGGACGGAGCAGTGCGATGTGTGACGTGACATGAGCATCTCACGCCCAGGCGGCTTGCGGCGGGTCCACCAATCGCGACGGCCGCCCGCCTGGGCGCATCCGGCAGGGCCGGGCTACTCGGGCTCTTCTTCAGAAGAACCGGAGGATGCGGGTTCGACTCCCGCACCTGCCAGTCTATCAGAACCTCAAACACAGGAGTAAACACCATGCCACTGATTGATTCACTAATCACCACGACCACGCCGGCGCCACCGAAGATGATCGTCTATGGTCAGCCCGGCG
>CBDVCA010000199.1:0-5318 GCA_965372365.1 uncultured bacterium | reverse complement strand
AGACAACTCGGGACATGTAGCATGCCGTAACGTGGTGACTGTCCCGGGGTTCAAAGTCGTCAACCGTCAGCGCTGCCAGTCCACCATCAAGCAACAAACGCGGTTCAAGAGACTCCCACGTAGGGCACATACATGATGTCTTCACAATACCGACCTCCCTTAGTCTACATTCCCTAACACTGATTGACGTCTATGACGACGCAATCCCCAAACACCTACAGAGAGGAACGGGGAGGAGGAACGGAGGAGGAACGGGGTCAGGTAGCTGTGGCATACCTCTGAAACGCGCCATTAGGGTGAAGGGGGGCGGTGCTTTGCGGCATGAATGGGCAGAAGCGATGAACTAACAGGGAGATACGGAAGGGCAGACTGAAAGTCAAACGAACCCAAACCCGGAGAATTCGGAGTTTGAGGGCAGCAGTGCGGCGGCCTGGATCCGATGGAGTTAATCGTCGGCGCCCCAGTCACGCCCTTGGGCTTTCAGATCTACCATCGTAGCATGGAGACGCTGGAGATTCCGTTCGGTATCAAGGATGTCCCACCGGGTCCAACGGATGCCGCGTGTTTTCATCGACGCGGCGTGATACCCATAGCCATCGATGGCCTCGATCACGTGGCCGAGCCCGTCGGACAGCGACACCTTCGGAGTTCGGGGCGCCATACGGGAGTTCGGGGGGCGCCTACGTCATAGATCCTTTGGCTTGACGGTTGGCGGCGAACGCCGTAGCGTGTGGTCATGCCAAGGATCGCACGCATTGTGGCGCCGGGGATGCCGCATCATGTGACTCCGCCTTTCCGTCCAGCCTGTCCCCGGCTGTCCATAGATCCGTGCGGGACCGGCACGATAGGGTGTGTGTCTACGGATACATCGAGGCTTCTCTGGCGGCATCGTAGGGGCCCGGTCGGCGTTGCTCGGTGTTGCTCTGATGTCTGGCGTCGGGTAGCATGACTGCTATCGATACGTAGCGGCGACAATCGGCATGGCGTCGGGCGATATGCCGGTGGAAAGGGAAGCATAATGCGCAGCAATACACCGAAGTTCGTATCCGTCGGGATTCTGGCGACGGTTGTCGCCTTCGCATGGGCCGGAGAGCCTGAGTTGAAGATCGACGAGACCATCGAACTCAAGGTGGCCACAACGCTGCCGACGCGGCTGACCCCCGACGGCAAGCACGTAGTGTTCATCCGACGCATGCAGAAGTCGAAGACCCACAGCTACTGGCGGATCGGCATCGACGGCGCCGGCGCCAGGAAGCTGTTCGACTCGTCGATCGTATGGGACGACCTGTTCGTCGGCGCCATGGGACGAGGGACAATCAGCCCGGACGGGAAACGATTCCTGGCCGTGACCACCGACAATGGCAAGAGAGTACGAGAAGGGGGAAATCCGCGAATGGTCATCTGCCCGATGGTCGCCGCCCAGCCGCCGAACCAACCGGTACGGCTGCCGTCGGAGAAGGGCCAGGTGTACTCGGCGGTGTTTACAGATGCCGAGACGATTTGGTACGCCGACCAGTCGCCGCGGGGGGCGGACGAACCGGTTTGCCTCGTGCGTGTCTTCGATATCCGCACGGGTAAGGCCAAGACCGTTTTCGATCTGGGTAAGACTATGCTGAGCGGCCTCACGCTTTCGCCGGACGGCAAGCGGCTGGGCGGGGTCCTCGCCGTCTTGGGCGACAAACCGATCGCCGCGCATCTATGGGTGTGCGACCTGGCCAAGGGCAAGTGGCAAATCAGCGCAGCGCTCGGCCTGGAGGACTACTTCTATGACGGTCAGCCGCGGGTCTTCTGGTCGGCCGATAGCCGGCGTCTGGTTGCCAACGGCACACAGCACGCAGTCGGCGGCCGGGCCGGGAAGGAACCCTTCTCGATCATACTGTACACCCCCGACGAGAAAGCCTTCGCCAACGCGACCGGCGGAAACGGGGAGGTTACATGGCTTCAGCGGAACAAGAACCTGATGGTGACCGCCGCGGCCGGGCCGGGGCTGGTCTGTGCTACCGAGGGTAAGGCCGCGTTCCTGGTCGATACCCAAGCCGACACAGCCCACAAGCTCGCCACACCTCTGATCCTGCTGGACCGCCACCGGAAGACGGGCCTGTTCACACATCCGGTCGATCGTCAGCTCCACATCGCTCCTGTCGACGGCTTGCCTGATGCGTCGGCGCGTGAACGGGCCGCAGACGGTTTTCCCACGGGCCCGAACACGCCTGAGGGCGCGGCGTGTGACTTGATCCGAGCGTTCAGGGACAGTGACGTTGCATTACTGAAGCGCACGGTTCTGCCGCGGTATGGTTCGGGAGATGTGGGCGGCAAGTACGCTGAGTTCCTCAAGATGATCGTTACGGGCGCCGAGGAAACCAAACAGCACCGAACACCTCATCCCAGAGACCCCAAGCAGATCGGGAAGGTGTTCGCGGCGAGGCATATGACTCTCAACGGGCCCGCTTCCTACGGCTATGCTGTCCATGGTTTCCACGATGTCATGTTTGTGGATATCGGAGCGTTTCTGCATGACGGCTCGCGGTTCATGAACAGAACCATGGTTGTTCAAAAGGCCGACGGCATGTGGTATGTGCACCCGTATCCAATGATCGATCCTCTGCTCAGTTCAGGCCTGAACGAGGAAGCGGCCTCGACCGAAGATTTCACGGACAAGCGAAGGGTTGTAGGATCGCCATAGTCGGGAGAGTATGAGACGGCAGTTTTCATGAGCCTCACGTTCGCGGTCACAGACCCGCCCATTCCTGCCTATTCTCGGGTTCTCGCAGGCGAAAAGAAAGGCCGGCAAGTGTTTCCACTACTGGCCATTATAGAACTGGGCGTTACAGGACTCGAACCTGTGACATCATCCTTGTAAGGGATGCGCTCTAGCCAACTGAGCTAAACGCCCGCGGCGGCGATGGGGGGTGGCCCATCGTCGCGGGCGGAGAGTATACCACGGGGTGCGGGGGTTGCCAACTGATTGCCGCCGGGAGATTGGCGGGGCGATCGGTCTTGACGGTCGGAGCGATCGGCCCTAGAGTTCACACCCCATGTTGCCTTGGATACTGACATTATGTCGCCTGCCGCTGGCGGCCGCGTTCGCGGCGATCGTGGCGGTTGTGGACGGCGGCCGGGGCGGCGCCGGTGGATATGTCGCCTTGCTGGCGCTGGTGGCGATGGGCGACCTCAGCGATATGCTCGACGGGTGGGTCGCGAGGAAGTTCGGCCAGGTGTCCGAACTGGGCGGACTCGCCGACCCGCTCGCCGACAGCCTGTCGCGGCTGACGATGTTCTTCGCCGCCGGCTTCGCCGGGTGGGTCTGGATTGGCGTTCCGTTGGTCATGGCCGGCCGCGATATCGTCGTCTCGTACGTTCGGATCGTCCTGGCCCGCACGGGGCGGAAGACGTCGGCCCGCACATCGGGCAAGGTCAAGGCCATCGTCCAGGCCGCGGGCCTGTTCGGCATTGTCATTGTCGCGACCGTCGAGCATGGCTCCGGCCCGACAGCGGCCTTGGCCTCGACCCGAGTCGCGCTGGGCGGCGCCGTCCTGGTCGCCACGGTCTGGTCGCTGGTCGATTACATTGGCGGAGCGATACCGGCCGTTCGCGAAATGCTCGACGCCAACCCCGGCTCCTGACAGCGCAGGGGGCGGGCCGGCAGCGCAGGGGACGGGCTCGGAAGTTTCGGCTTGCCGAGACGCACGTGCCTGTACCCGAAGCGGCGGCGGCATGACGACCGATCGCCTTGTGTCTCGATGAGGGTTCCCGGGGAGATGAAGGCTGGGCTGCCGAAGGGCGGGGGCGTCGGCGCGGGGGTGTTGCGTCGTCGGCTCCGGGTACAGGCACGTCCGTCCCGGCGGAGCCGGACCTTCCGAGCCAGTCCCCTGCGCGGGGGCGCTTCAATCAACGGCGGGCCGCGACGCCGGGATGTCGTCGCCGTCGATATCACGACGCCGTGTGCGGCCGCGTCGAAGGTTGGCTGCGTGGTGTGTGTTAGCGAATCGATGGGGCGGGGGCGATTATCCGCCGGCGACCATCCATTGGTCTGCAGTCTTGCTGAGTCGCAGCTTGTGCTCCATGGTGTCATCGGCGGCGTAATCCCTGCCGCGGATCGTGACCGGCTTGACGAATCGTACGCGGAATGTGACGGTGCTTCTGTCGGCATCGAGGGTCTGCTTCACGATCTCGACCGGAACTGCGATCGTGCCGTTCATCTTATTGAAGCGGCTCTCTGGGGCGCTCAGTGTCTGAACGAACACGTCGCGAACGTCGGGATGGATGCACCCCATGGCGCTGGCGTTGTCACCCACTGCGTAGGCCCTGAGCAGACTCAAGATGGTCGCCTCCGGCGTGCTGAGATCGAGCTTGGCCGACGTTGGGGCCGGCGGGCCCTTGGGATGCTTCAAATGCCAGTCGACGCCCTCGACGCCGGACCAGCGGTCGGTTCCGGAGTCGAATTCGAAGGGAAGATCACCGCTGAGAATCGCGCCGTCTGTCAGGTGGACGGCGTAAGGGGCGACCGGGCGGCCTTTCTTATCGATGCCGACCTCCCCGAGGGTATAGGAGGTAATCGGATTGTCCCCAAAAGTCTTGCTGGCCCACAGCGCGAAGCCGGGATAGTCGGTTCTGACACGGTACTCCACACCGGGCGCCGGGAACTGTTGCCATTGGTCTCGCCTCCACCCGCTCTTGGCGGCGGCGAGGTAGTAGTCATAGTCGGCGGCCTTGATCGCGTCGAACAGGCGCCGGGCTTCTGTGAGAACAGGCTTCGTGTCCGCCCCGGGTCCGAAGGATGTCTTCTTGGGGGGTATTCCCATGGGGATGTGGGTGTTGGAGCCCTTGGCCTTGTTCCTGTAGGATTTCCACAGGCGATCCTTCTTTCGATTGAAGGTCTCCCTCGCCTCTTCAACGCTGGGGCTGCGGTCTTCGCCGAGGTTCTTCCATTTGCCGTCGAAGAGGCCGAAGCTCCGCAGGCTATACGGGTGGCGGCCTTTGCCTTCGGGGAACCGCAGGAGGGTGATCACCTTGGCGAACCCTTGTTTGTAGGTGAGTACTTCGACGACCTGCGAGTCTAACAAGCTCTTATCGTAGATCGCTTCTCGCTTCTTGAAGAACCCTTGGACCTGGCTCTTGGGCCAGTTGTGGCTGGACAGGGCCATGATCGTATCGACGTCGGCGGCGCCCCACGCCCGGTTCCACGCGGCGGCCGCGGCTTCGGGGGTGGATTGATCGAGCGTAGCGGGGAAGTCGGCGACATTCTTGCCCACGTAGCGGCGCATCACGCCGGGGAAGATCTCGGCCTCGGAGCCGGGGGTGTTCTGGAGGATCTGGAA
>CBDVCA010000198.1:0-5356 GCA_965372365.1 uncultured bacterium | reverse complement strand
GAACAAGATCAGCCGTGCAATGGACGCGTTGGATACGTGCCTCAAGACGCTCGTCAACGCCGACGGGACCGGGCTGCTGAAGGCTGTGAAGCGTGAGATCATTCATCCGACGACCGAGCCCAATCCGCCGGTCGCCGCGTTGGTGGTCGATGAGATGTACCGTGAGGGATCGGTATGGATCGTCCAGTTGATCGTACAGCTGCTTGTCCACAAAGGAGGGGGGGATACCGATAAGACTATCATCCGACTCGTCTCCAATGTCGATACGGCGATCACCGCGTTGATCGATTCAGGCCAGGCCCAAGCCAGTATCGATCGACCATCCTTCATCATGTGGTACCCGCCATCCATGACGGGCGCCCCCCGGAGCAAAGCCGGCGCCGAAGCGAAGTTTCGCATGCGGGTCACCGACCCGATCCTACTGGACTGATGAATTAAGGAGAACTGTCAATGGCCGGAGAAACCATCTTTACTTGTCGCGGCGTCACCGTCGGCGGCGCCGCCGTCGCCGGCGCCACGCACGCCCGCATCTCGCCGTCGACCGTCGTCAAGATCAACCAAGGCTCCGCCGGCGACCCCGGCCCCACTGGCGCCCACATCGTCGATCGCGACCTCGCCGTCGAGGTCTACGGTACAAACTACCAGGCCTTGCTGGCCTTGCTGGGCGAGGCGGCGGCGTCGGTCGTAATCAGTATCGTCGGGGCGGCCGGGGCGGCCGAGACTCTTACCGTCGCGTCGGTGGCGTTTACCGACCCCACCGGCGGCGTGGACGTGCCCGCCAAGGATTCCGGCGGCAAGCTGGCGACCAGCGGCGTTCGCGGCTACGTCAACTTCGGAGCCGGCGATGATTTCGGCGATGTGATTACGGCCGCGTAACCGGCCGTAAATGGACTGTCTAGTAGCAAGTAACGCCGCGTTACACGCGCGGCCGAGAGGAGGTCAGCATGGCTGCTGGCGAAGTTATCTATGTATGCAGGTCGTTCAAACATCCAACCATCGCCGTCGCCGGTGTGGAGTACGCACGTATCACGCCGTCGACCACCGTCAAGGCCGATCGCGGCTCCGCCGGCGCCACCGGCCGGGCCGGGTCGGCCATTACCGATAAGGGCGTCACCGTCGAGGTGTACGGTACTAATTTCGCCGCCCTCATCGCACTGTTAGGCCAATCCGCCAACGCCGTCATCGGCTCCGAGGGTGAGGACGGCGCCCTCGAGCAGCACACGGTCAAGAACGTCAAATTCACCGAGTCGATCTCGGCCGTCGAGATCCCCTCCAAAGATTCCGGCGGTAAGTTGGCGCCGTTCGGTATCCGCGGGATCGGCCTATGGGCCTCGTCCGACACCTTCGCCACCATGATCGCCGCCGGCGCCGGAAGCTGATAGCCCGCACCTGACAAGGCAACAATGACCGACGAACTGAAGATCCCGATCTCCGCACCCGGCGCCGACGACGCCCAGCGCAAGCTCCACGCCGTCGCCAAGGCCGAGGCCGCCGTGGGCGCCGCCGCCGTGACGGCTTCCAAACGCTCCTCCGGCGCCTACGAGCAGGCCGCCAAGCGGATGCGGGCGCTGGAGGCGGGGGTTCGGGATCTTCGCTACGCCATGGACCGCTCCGGCGGCGGAACCGAGCAGCAGGCCGCCAAGCTCGCCCGCTTAACCGGTCGAGTCAATACGCTTCGCGATCGCCTCAAAGGCGCCGGCCGCGATCTACAGACCATGGCGACCGATACGCGAGCGATGGGCTCGGAAGTCGATCGAGCCGGCCGCCGCCTCAAACGACTGGATGAACGCATCCGCTCGCTTCGCTATTCCATGCGCCGCGGCGGCCGTGCAACGAGCGAGCAGCGGCGCCAGTTGAGCCGCATGACCGCTACGGCCGATCGGTTGCGAGGGAGGCTTAAAGGGCTCGTCAGCGGTACCGACAAGGTCGGCGGCGCCTTCGGCTCGCTCGGCCGGATGGTCCTCGGCGGCGGAATCCTGGAGGGGATTCGCCGCGGCGTGATGGGTATTGTCGACGCACTGGCCGCCGGCGTCGCCAAGGCCGCCGAGCTAGGGGAGCAGACGGCCAATCTCAATCGATCGATCGCCGGTACGGCCGCCCAGTTCGGCACCGGCGAAACGCCCATGCGTAAGCTCATTACTTCGATCGGCCACGACGCCGGCGCCGGCAGTGGGGATATCGGATCGATCGGGTCGCTCCTGACGGCCGCCCAGTCCGCCGGCCTGATCGGCGAGATCGCCGACGGCGTCGACGGCGGCCCCGCCCGGATGGCCGACGCCGACTTCGCTACCGTATCCGATATCGCCACCTTCCAACAGCGGACCGGCACACAAGGCTCCGGCTCGCATATCGCCAAGCTGGTCGCCGCCGCTCGCGAAGCGGACCCGCAAATGGACACACAGGGCGCTTTGGGTTTACTGGAAACGACCTTCAAAAGTAGCCAATTGTCGGACTGGAACGATTACTTATCCGGCGCCACCGGGGGTACGCTGGGCTCGATGGCCATGGGGATCGACCCGACCGTCGCCCTCAGCGAGTACTCCGCCCAGGCCAAGTTTGCCAAGAGCGGCGCCGCCGCCGGTGAGACCTACCGCACCGTCCAGGAGCGGTTTGTGCTGGCCGACGACAAAAAAATCGTCGCCAAGATCGACGCCCTCTACGGCGAAGGCACCTATTGGCGGCTCAAGGAATCCGACCCCACTCGCCTCGATCAGATGATCAAGCACATGCTCACCGCCCCCCAAGGCGCCGAGCGGGCCGAGCTCTACGGCGAGCTCGGCATTCAACCCGAGATGTCCGGCCGATTGGGTAAGGTCGCCGCCGGTCGACCGCTGGCCGGGCGGATCTACGGGGAGGCGGCCGCCGCCGGCGGATCGGGCGCCGCCGATGAGGCCTGGCGGAAATCTTCGCGGGCGACCCTACAGCGCATGCAATTGGCTGACGTTGAAGACGCGGCCAACTTGGGCGACCAGTATCCAGCCGCCGCAGGGATGGTGGGCATGGCCAAGACCGGACGGGACGCCATGGCGATCGAGAGTCCGGGGAGCCTGTCCGTCCTGGAGAGGCTCAACTTCGGAAGCGACAAGCAGAGTGCGACGATGAAGCAGTTCATGTACCGGGAGATGAAGGACAGAGGCTACGACGACCCCTTCGCGACGAAGGCAATGGCCCTCAACTATGACATGAAGACCGGCGCCGTCACCGACCCGACGGGGCGGTTCGACAAGACTGCGGCCGTAGCGAGGGAGATCATACAGGAACGGGCGGCGGGGCCGACCTTCAACGGCGGCACGCACTACCATCTCGACGGCAAGCGTGATCCGGCGGGCGTGCAGCAGCCGCCGAGGGGGCAATAGCGATGGCCGAGCATATTAACGGCTACGACCTCCTCTCTTCCGGCGGCCATCTGTGGTTATGGGACGGCCCCCAGCGAACGCGAAAGTCCGTCGGCTCCGCCGGCTTAGTCGGCGAGTACTCCATGGTCACCGCCGTCGGTCCCCGCCCCGGCCGCATCGTCGGCAAAGGCGGCGCCCCGGCCCTGCTGACCGCCTCAGGCGGTAGCCGCGGCGCCGCCGACTCCGCCATCAACGCGATTGAAAACTCCTTCGCCCTTCTGATCGCCACCGGCGCCGAATCGCACTGGGAAGACGACCAGGGCCACTCCGGATCCGGCCTGGTCCTCACCGCCTATCAGCCCGCCGGCCCCCGATCCTACGGCCGCTCCGGCGGCCAGTGGGAGGCGTGGCAGGAGTACACGCTCAGCTTTGAGGAAATGTACGGGGGGTGGTTCTTCTAATGCCCACCGGCTCGCCCACACTCTACGCCGTCTATCACACCCGCGCCGCCGACGCCGGCCGCAGGGATCCGGTCGTCACGCCGCTGCTGTTGCCGGTGCGGATCACCGACGCAATCGCCCCGGAGATCCCCAAGGCCACGCTCGATTTCAACGCCGCCGCCGGCGACCACGTATGGAACTGGGCCAACTACATCGGCGTCGATGATGTAGTGATCGTTGCGGCGGTATCGACCGGCGAGGTGCTGTTTTCGGGTTGGATCTCCGATGTGCAGTTCCGATTCTCTCGAAGCGAGTCCGCCGTAGTCACCGCCTGCGGCGACGCCGCCCGTCTCGACCGCGACCTCGATCATCTGATCTTCGGCCGCATCTGCAAGTCCACCGGCGGCCAGTGGACCCACTACACGGGGCTGCCCTGCCGATTCAACGCCGACGGCCGCCCCAACCGCACCGCCGCCCGCGCCTCGGGCGACGGCCCGTACGGCTTCACCGCCGATAACGCCGCCGGCTCCCAATGGTGGACCGTCGCCGACGCCATCGAGTACTTGCTGGTCAACTACAACACCAAAGAGACCTACGCCCTCAACCCCGTCATCGACGACCTGCCCACTACCAAGGTTATCGTCCCCGACCTCGCCTGCGACGGCGACAGCCTCTGGTCGGCGTTGGGTCGCCTCGCCGAGTACGCCGACCTGTCGATCTACGTCGAGCCCGCCTTCGCTGAGCCCGCGTTCGGCGGCCCCGGTCAGATCCGCATTATCGAGAACGGGCCGTCGATGACCGTCTCGCATCAGGCGCCCCGGCGAGCCGGCGGACTGGTCGCCCTGGACGTGCGGCGAACCAATCTGTTCGCCGCCAGCGTCTCGATGACCACCGCCTCCTGCGTCACCCGCCCGGTGGTCGCCGGGGGCGTTCCACTCTACGAAATCACCGTCGAGCTCGACCAGGCCTGGGACTCCGGCGACTACGCCGTCGACGACGCCGGCATAATCGCACCCGGCGCCGAGGCCGGCGCCAAGACGTCTCAGTACGTCACGCGTTACTGCACCGGCGGCGACGAGCACGCCAAATATCAATACGTCGGCCGTTTGTTCGACGCCAACACCGACGGCCTGTTTGACGACTACAATATCGATATCACCGACGTCGCCCTCTTAGCCGGCCAAGCGGCCGCCTCATGGCCCCCGATGCCCCATCGGCCCCTGCGAATGCTGACCGGAGCCAGCCGCATGGCCTCCGGCTCCGGCGTCGAGCGGTACATCGAGTACACGCTCGACGACGGCGCGCACTGGTGGCCGCTCGCAGGCGGCGCCCGCTTGCTGCCCGGTCGGCTCGGCGTGTATCTGTCGGTTCGCAACCTCGCGTCGATCGCACCCCCCGGCGTCAGCCCCCTCACCGGCTCGATCGCCGCGGTGCTGCTCACTGACGACGCCGACAAGGTTCGCTTGCGACTTACCTGTTCGATCGTCGGCCTCAGCCGCACCGTCGTCAGTCCGCCCGCCCGACCGACCGGCGGCACCGCGTGGCCGACGGCCGCCTGGTTCGATCGCGGCTCCCTCGCCC
>CBDVCA010000197.1:0-5389 GCA_965372365.1 uncultured bacterium | reverse complement strand
TCGCCAAAAGGCAAGCACAAAGGGACATAACGCCAGAAATACTCAAGCGTTATATCGATTCCTTCTGCTTGTCGGGGCTTCTGAGGGAGGCGTCAAGAGTAAGCGAGCGCCACTAAAAAAGGTTGCTCACTATTCGAGGATATGCCGAGTTTTTCTGACGAAGCAGATGACCGTTCGCCACAAGCGGAGTTAGTAGGTTTTGGTGTGACGGAGTACTAGCCCCCCGCAGTGCGGGGGGTCAAGAGACGTGTGAACCCATCACATATGGATAAGAGCCTCCCCTTCCCTCCGATCGACATCGAGTATACAGCGGGAGCACCATCGGTCCAGCGACCCCTGCACTGCAGGGGGCTAGTAACGGCAAATCGTTGGCCGTGAGAACTCCCCGCTATTGGCGGATGAACCTGTTCCCTGTCGACGCCGCCCCCCCACCCGCCCCTTCACGACGGCCCCTTGGGCATTAACTGGTCTGCTCTGTTAGGCTTGTGTGAGTTTTCTCGCATTTTTTGCGGTGTTTAACTTAAACCTCCCCTCCACCAAGCCGACAAGATGAACGGACCCGGCGACGAGAGTTTCACCTGAAAACACGCCGCGTCTACCTGCCTTGCGCCGTTCGGTCTGCTCGACGAGCGTTGTAGTTGGCCCTGGTCTGGGCGCAAAGAGAAGGTGAGCCGACGTCGTCGATTCTCATATCAACCGCGAAGGCCGGATGACGCACCTCAAGAAACGATACTGGGGCTTGTTCGGATTGCCGGCGCCCTGAAGGTAAGATTCAGGAAGCAAGCTTCCTGGTAAGGAGTGCATTGATGCGAGCGGAGCATGTGAACCCGTTTATCACGGCCGTTCAACTGGTTTTCGAGACCATGCTGGACTCGCCGGTGTCGGTAGCCAAACCACGGCTGAAAGAAGCCGGCATGCCGGCGTACGACGTTACCGGAATCGTATCGCTTTCGGGAGACATCGTAGGCTCGGCCGCCTTGAGCTTCCCCATGGAGACGGCCCTGAACGCCGTCGAAGCGTTCACCGGCACGCGAATCGACGCCGAGGACGACATGTTCGCCGACGCGATCGGCGAGCTGGCCAATATGGTGACCGGGAACGCCAAGAAGGACCTCGTCGGCTCGGCGGTCTCGATCAGCGTCCCCACGGTCGTTGTCGGGTCGAATCATCACCTGGCCAGCCATCAACTGGGGCCATGGGTCGTACTGCAATGCGAATCGAAGACCGGCCCGTTCATAATTGAAGTGTGTCTTGTTGCAGTGAAAGAACTTGCCGCGGTCGGAGGGACGAAATGAGATTTCTGCTAGTAGACGACTCGACGACGATGCGGAACATCCAGAAGAAGATCCTCACCAGTCTCGGCCACAGCGAGATCGACGAGGCCGCTGACGGACTGCAGGCGTTGTCGGCCTTCCAGGCCAGCCGCCCCGACATCATGCTGGTCGACTGGAACATGCCCAATATGGACGGGATCACCCTGGTGCGGAAGATCCGTGAAATGGATAAGAACGTCCTGATGATGATGGTGACCACCGAAGCCGAGAAGACCCGCGTGATCGAAGCGATCAAGGCCGGGGTCAACAACTACGTCGTCAAACCCTTCACGCCGCAAGTGCTCACGGAGAAACTGGAGCAGACTCTGGCGAAAGCCGGATAAGCCGGACCCCCCCTCCCCCCCCCAAGAGCGCTAAGCGAGCGTCGCGAGACCAGAGAATGCCAGAGAATGCCGCGAAAAACGAATTGGTGGGGGTCACGCCGTTCACGATACGAACGGACGTTCGTGGAATGACCGCCCATCTGGATCGCGTCGCGGGTATGCCCGTGGCCGATCTTCAGCCCGAAGCGGTGCTGGAGGAAATGGCCCGGCAGAAGCTGGTGATCACCGATGAAGCCCAAAAGACCATCATCGACACCGTGGCCGCCTGGCGAGCTAACGCCCCGACGGCGTCGAAGATCTCCGTCGCCGAAGGCCGCCCGCCCGTCCACGGCAAACGCGGCGAAGTCGTCTGGGCCGACCACTGCAACCCCGAACGAACCCCGGCGACCAATGACGACGACGGCTTCAGTCACTACGCCACCCACCTGGTGACGGTCAAGAGCGGCGACGTGATCGCCACGATCCAACCCCCGACCCCGGGCCGGGCCGGCCAGGACGTCTACGGCAACCCCATACCGCCGCGTGTGGGCCACCCGGCGAAGTTCCGACTGACCGGCGGATGCCACGTCGACGAAGCCGCCGGAACCATTATCGCCGACGTCAGCGGCGCCCTCCACGCCGAACACGAGGAGATCTCCGTCACCGAGGGTCTCCACATCCCCGGCAATGTCGACTTCAACACCGGGCACGTCAGCTCCCCCGGCGCCATCGTCATCGACGGCCACGTGGCCGACCTGTTCAACGTGACCTCCGGGGCCGGCGTGACCGTCTACGGAGATGTCCACGTCACCGAGATTCGCGCTGACGGCGACATCACCATCGGCGCGACGCTGGCCTCACGCGACAAGGGAATCTGCCTCGCCGGCGGCGACATCACCGTCCGAGCCATGGAGACCTCCACTGCCGTCGCACGCGGCGACGTCCACGTCGCACGCGAAGCGATGACTTCCCGCATTTTCGCCGGCGGGAGCATCGAATCGCCCCGGGCCACCCTCAGCGGCGGCGTCGTCGTCGCCCGAGGCGAGATCGTCGTCAAGGCCCTCGGCTCAGCCGGTCTGGCCCCCACCATCGTGCTGGCCGGAGTGGATTGGATGTTCGACGCCCAGACCGCCCCGATCCTGACGAGAATCGAGAAGCTCAACGACGATATCGAGAAGCGACTGCCGGCGATCACCACGCTGAAGGCCTCGATCAAGCGGCTCACCCACGCCCAACGCGAGCAGGTCGTCGAACTGGAATTCGACTACTACACGCTGATCACCGAGCGCGACGAGCGGACCAACCGAATCGAACAGCTCAAGGCCGAACGCGACGAGTATTGCAACCCGGTCGTGAAGGTGTTCAATACGATCTATCCGGGCGTGCAACTGAGACTGGGCAACCGGGTCACACGAATCGAGAAAGAAATGTCCGGCCCCATCACCATCATGCTCACCAGCGTCGGCAACGCCAAGCAGATCGTCGTCGAAACCGGCGGCGGCGCCAAGACGGGGCTCAAGACCGGCAAACTGGACCCGCTGCACAAGATCGAGCTTCCGGAGTTCCCCCCCGAAGCGCCGCCAACCGACGGCGCCGAATCCGGCTCGTAGTACACTGTCTCAGGGACAGCGTACTAGCCCCCTGCAGTGCAGGGGGTCGCTGGACCGCTGGTGTTCCCGCGGCAACGTCGATGTCGATTGTCCCGAAGCGGCAGTTGGAACCATAGATCGTGGGTTCACACGTCGTTCGCCCCCCCCGCACTGCGGGGGGCTAGTAACGGCAAGCACGCATCCGACCCACTCCCGACATGAGTCGTTTTCAACGGGCTGCTAAGCGCCGGTCACCGCTCTACCCCTGCGTACCGGTGGCCCCGGCCAGTCTCGCCTGTGCGGCGTGCATTTCCTCGCCTGTCGGCGCCTTGCCCGATCTCATCATATCGGCGAAGCAATCGAACAGGTAGGTCGCATCATGCGGCCCCGGCGACGCCTCGGGATGGTACTGCACGCTGAACACCGGCAACTCCTTATGCGTGAACCCCTCGACGGTCTGGTCGTTGAGATTCACGTGCGTGACGATCCCCCCCACCTTTATCAGGCTGTCGGCGTCGATGGCGAAGCCGTGGTTCTGGCTGGTGATTTCGACCTTACCGGTCGTCTCGTTCCGCACCGGCTGGTTGGCGCCGCGATGGCCGAATTTGAGTTTGTAGCTTTCGGCGCCCATCGACAGCGCCAGCAGCTGGTGGCCCAGGCAGATGCCGAACAGCGGAACCTCGCCCACCAACCCCGCCAGCGTTTCGATCGCGTAGCCCACGGGCTTGGGGTCGCCGGGACCGTTGGAGACGAAGACGCCGTCGGGCTTGTAGGCGAGAATCTTCGCCGCCGAGGTCGCCGCCGGCACGACCGTCAGATCGCAGCCGCGTTCGACCAGATGGCGGAAGATATTCGACTTGGCGCCGCAGTCGATGGCGACCACGCGAAATCGTCTGGCCGCGTCGGGCGCCGCCAGGTGGGGCTGGGCGAACTTGCTTTCGAACGAGGCCGACCAGTCGTACGCCTCCGCCGGCGAAACAACCTTCACCAGATCCCGGCCGTTCATATCGGGCAACGCGCGGGCCTGGGCGATCAGTTCGTCGTCGTCGAGCGTTTCGGTGCTCATGACGCCGTTGATCGCGCCGTCAACGCGGATGTGCCGCACCAGGGCGCGGGTGTCGATACCGGTCAGCGCCATCACGTTGGCCGCGGCCAAGTATTCATGGAGCGATTCGGCGGCGCGGAAATTGCTCACACGAGCCGACACTTCCTTGACGATGAACCCCGCCACCTGCGGCCGCCGGTTGGTGCTCTCGACATCCTCGGCGTTGACGCCGTAATTGCCGATCAGCGGATACGTCATCGTGACAATCTGCCCGCAATAGGACGGATCGGTGAGGATTTCCTGGTATCCGGTCATGGAGGTATTGAACACAACCTCGCCGCCGGCGGCGCCGGGAGCGCCGAAGGCTTCGCCGGTGAACACCCATCCGTCGGCCAGGGCCAGTTTGCATATTCTCGGGCTGCTGGTAGTCATGGGCGGCAGTCTATCAGAACCGCTCCCGGGGTTCTACCGACAATCTGAACCGCCCAAACGCCGGAGGCGAGCGTGCAAAGCGGCTTGCCGCGGCGGCGGAACCGTGTTCTAGTCCCTTAGCTTGACCGCTATCCGCCGAGGCGGCGGTCAGATCGCCCAGGCAACCCATGGAGATACATGATGAATCGTTCTCGACTCCTCGCCCTTTCGGTACTCCTGATCCTCACCGGGCCGGCCCTGGCCGCCTTGACGGCCTCCGACGTCACCACCGACGGCATGAGCCTCACCATCGTCCCGGCGGGCAAGACCTTCGAGATCGAGCCGCTTGAGGTTCGCACGTATTCGGCCAAGGGCAAGCTCAAGGTCATCAAACCCACCTGGCGCGGGGGCTTCTACCTGCCGGTGACGTCCTGGAGGTTCGGTACCCTTCGCCGGGGGTCGCTGGTCATAACGCGGGCGATCAACCCGACGTAACGCTGACCGAAGGCGTCGATTACCTGGTAGATAACGACTGGGGCACCGTGGGCGCCCTTGATGAGGCCAAGACGCCGGCGGGAACCAAACTGCAGTTCGACTACGCCTACACCCAAACGCGGCTCGATCTGATCGTGAAGACCGCCGCCGGCCAATACGGACGCCTCCCTCAGAAGCTTGGCTTCATGCGGCGATAGAGACTGGCCTGGGTGA
>CBDVCA010000196.1:0-5406 GCA_965372365.1 uncultured bacterium | reverse complement strand
CCATCCGGCACGGCGCGGACTTAGCATGTTTTGATGTGACGCAGTACTAGTAACGGCAAGCACGCATCCGATCCACTCCCCGCTAACCCGACATGAGCCGAAGGAAAACCGCCGCCGGTTCTTGCTCCGGCGGCGGCGTGTGAGTCAGCGTCGGTGATCGTCTCGACGATGCGCGCTAAAAGCCGCCGCCGACGGCCCATCGATCGGGCTGGTTGTACAGCATGCGGATGTTCAGCTTCATGATCTCGGTGGAGCGAACACCCTCGACCTCGGTGGCGAACTCACACGGCACGACCAGGAAGCGCGTTCGTTCGTTCGGATGCGGCGTCGGTTCACCTACGGATATCACCTCGACGAATCGCCCGGGAGCCGGCTTGAGGTACTCTTTCATTTTCGACGTCGGAACACCGCCGCACAGCACGCCCAGTTGGGCGTAGTCGCCGGCGACGAGGGCGTCGCAGAAGGCTCGGGCCACCTTCGAGGCTATCTCTTTGTCGGTCAGATCGCCCTTGCTCAATCCGTAGTCGGTCGTGGTCCAGTCGATCCGGGCGACGCCTTCGGGGAGCGTGATCTCGAACCGTGACGGCGGAATCGGCGTGTTGTAGTCCAGGAACGTCAGTCGCGACCCCAACAGAAACTCACCATCTATCATTCGATAGCGTTCCTGTTGGGAGACCAGTTTGGTCACCGGATCGATCTCGTAGATGCTCTTCCAGCCGGCCCTGTCGGTTGGTGTTACGATCAGGATAATGGGCTTGTCGCTGTCGTCAGACGTGCGTGTTTCGATTACGACCTTGCCGGCCTTTTCCTTCCTGTACAGCGATTCGGTTATCCGTTTGGGATCGAACCGTTGCATGTCCTCGGCAAGCTTGGCCAGGGTCTTCTCGTCACGAAACACCACGGACATACCCTTGTCCTTGTGCCAGACCTCGGCCCGGCCATTGGCGTGCAGGACTGCTTCGGTGGAGCCAATCTCGGTCATGTCGAAATGCGTTCGCACGTGTTCGAGGTTGCCGTCGGCGTCGAACTGCGCCCATGCTTCGGAGATTCCATTTTCCGGCGGATCGATCTTGACGTGAATCGTCTTGAGCCCCTGATTCGCTTCCAGCGTCTGGGTCAACGCATACGCTACGGTGGCCCCGCCGTTGAGCGTAGCGGCGATCAGCACCGCCGCCACCACAACAGCCGCGGCGGCTCCGGCCAACTTCGTCCATTTGCTTATCATTATCGTTCTCCACAGGCTCGACGGCCTGATTGGGTCAGTGTGTTCCAGCATCGCCGTCGCATCGGCCAGAATCCGCTCATCGACGGTCTCGCTGGTCTTGATCCGTAATCGCTTCAGCATCTGCTCTATATTCTCTGCGTTTGTCATCGCTGATCTCCCGGGTTCAGAAGCGACCGCAGTTTGTCCAGTCCGTATCGGTACCGACTCTTGGCTGTGTTGGTCGAAACGCCTTGGCGGCCGGCGATTCGCCGGAACGTCTCGCCAGCTTGCAGGTGCAACACGACCACTTCACGCTGCTCATACGGCACAGCCGACAAGGCCGCGACCAGTCGAGACGCCCGTTCGGCGGCGATCGCCTGATCTACGGGATTCGCCCGATCGTCGGCCGGATCGGCCGCCGCCGGCAGCGGCACATCCTGACGCGACTTGCGGCGCAACTGGTCTCGAGCCCGGTTGGCCACGCTGGCGGTCAGATAGCTCTTGAGCGATCCGCGAACCTTCAGGCGGCCGGCCTTGCCTGCGAAGGCTACGAACACGTCGTGCAGCGCATCTTCGGCGGCGGCCAGATCGCCCAGCAGGCATGTGGCCACGGTCAGCAGACCTTCGGCGTACTGTTCGTACACCTCACGCAGCGCCTCGCGGTCGCCGCGTCCGAGGCGGGAAATCAGCCGTCGATCCGTAATCATTCGTCGCCATCCTCACAGCTTCGCATTGAACGTCCAATCGCTATTATGACGGATGAACCCGCCGAATGGGTCTATCAGCCCGTTGAAAAAGCTGTTCCTGCTGCGATCGGCTCAATCGTCTGCGCGTCTGCGTCAGCGCCGAAAGTACTCGCCAATGCCAAAGCATTGCCTGTGTTTTCTTCCTTGATACTCGCCAATTCAGCCCGATCTCGCTACGGAACCCATTTTTCAACGGACTGCCAGGGCGATATCGTACAATGCGGCCCGGTCCGGTCGGGTTTCCGCCCTTGCGGATATCCTGAAGCGTGATAGAATCATGAGCGGTTTCATTGTCGTTGGTTCGTGCCGCGTTTGCCGGTAATCCAAGGAAAGAGAGGTCGTCATGACGATGCGATTACGACGTTCCACGTGGGTCTGCTCGCTGATTCTCCTGTCGATGACGGCCTACGCGACGGCCGGGATTGTTGTCGATCATGCCGATACCGATATTACCGCCCTGACCCGGGCCGAACTGCAACGGGCCAAGGACACGCTGCATATCGGCTACGGTCACACCTCCCACGGCAGCCAGGTGACCACCGGCATGACGGGGCTGGTTGGTTTCGCTAACGGCGGCGGACTGGGACTGTCGCTGCCGACGAACTTCTTCGCCTACAACAACGGCGGGGCCGGCGGGGCGCTGGATCTGCACGACTACTTCCAGTCCGGCGACCTCGGCAGCCCCAACCGAACCGCCTGGGCCGCCCGGACGCGAACCTACCTGAACAACCCCGCCAACGACGACGTCAACGTCATCATGTGGTCCTGGTGCGGCCAGGCCGACACCACCGCGGCCAATATCGACCTGTACCTGAACACGATGAACCAACTGGAACTCGACTACGACGACGTGCGGTTCGTCTACATGACCGGGCACGTTAACGGCTGCGCGACCACCGGCAACCTGTTCTTGCGGAACCAGCAGATCCGCGATTACTGCATCGCCAACGACAAGATCCTGTACGACTTCGCCGACCTCGACAGTTGGGACCCCGACGGCGCCTACTACGGCGACAAACTGGTTCAGGACAGTTGCGCTTATGATTCCGACGGCAATGGTTCTCGCGACCGCAACTGGGCGCTGGATTGGCAGGGCTCCCATACGGTGGGCGTCGACTGGTACAGTTGCTCGTCGGCCCACAGCCAGGCGCTCAACGCCAACGGAAAGGCCTACGCCGCCTGGGCGCTGTGGGTCCAACTGGCCGAACCGGCGCCGATTCCCGGCGACGCCAATCTCGACGGCGTTGTCGATCTGGACGACTTCTTCATTCTCAAGAGCAACTTCGGCACGGGCACAACGTGGGCCGAGGGCGATTTCGACGGCAATGGATCCGTGACGCTGGTCGACTTCGGGATCCTGAAGAACAACTTCGGCGCCAGAGCCGTTCACGATTGAGTTGTCGCATCCGGCATCGCTTGGCCTTGTCCGTTCCCATCGCCATGGCCTGCGATGGCTGCTTCAACGTCCGCACCAGACTCGTCCTCGCCTGCGCCTGCATACGACATCTCGATTGTTCAATGCTCTATCAGCCCGTTGAAAAAGCTGTTCCTGCTACGATCGGCTCAATTGTCTGTGCGTCAGCGTCAGAAATACTCGGCAATGCTAAGGCATTGCCTGTGTTTTCTTCCTTGATGCTCGCCAATTCAGCTCGATCTCGCGACGGAACCCATTTTTCAACGGACGGCTAGCCCGCCGCGGCGGGTGAACGGTTCACACGAGTTTCAAAGCCCCAACGGGGCGACACATCGGCCGACCGAAAGCGTCCAGCCCTTTGCTTTGTGTCGCCCCGCCGGGGCTTGACCGTTCGGGAGTCAATCTTCCCGCCGCGGCGGGCTAAACGCCGCCGCCCCGTTGGGGCTGACAGCAACGGCGTCACACCTGATCCTCGTATGCGAAAGTCGTTGCGATAGGCCAGGAAAACTAGTCACGCACTATCAACGGGGAGCCATCCTATTCCACATTATCGATGGGACAGGGTATTAGCCGCTGACCGGCGCTGCTACGTGTCGAGGTCCATCACCAATGGTTCGGTGAACTCCAACGCCATCGCGGCGAGGTCTTCGTTGGCCAGAGGTTCGGCGCGGACGAGGCGGGCGTTGGCCTGGAATTCCTCGAGCATGAAGGTGTTGGCCGTGGATCGCGGCACCGAGATTCGCAGGGCCATGTCGTCGGGCATGCCGCCGTGGGGGAGGTTGCTGGCGGGGGTCTCGAAGTAGACGCCGCTGTCGGAGACGTTGACGGTGCGGATCTTGAACAGAACGTGACCCTTGTCGTCGGCCACGATCAGCGGGCAGGACAGTTCGGTCCGCTTACAGCAACGTCGTTCGCTGCGTTTTCGTATCATCTCAGTCCTCCCCGGAGTCACGCCGACGATCTGTTCGATCGGTCATGCCGAACTCGGCCAGCCACTTGTCCAATTGCCCTTTGGCGAGCCCGTCGCGTTTGGCTGTCGGTTCGATCGATTTGGGCGGCCGCCGCGGCGGGGCGGTCAGTTCCTCTGCAAAACTCGCAGCGTCGGTCGTTTTGCAGCGTCGGCGTTTCGCAACGCGCTTCACGGCGCGATCGCTGCTGACGACCGTCAGGTTTCGCGGGGCCGAATACGCCCCGATCAGATCTGCCAGCACGTCATCGGCGGTTCGTCCACCGCTGTAATACGCCGAAATTCGAGGGTCGGCAAGCCGCTTGGCCTCACCGCCGCGTGGGGCGCCGCCGTCGAAGACCACGGTAACGTCGAGTCCGTTCTCGTCGGCGTACCGGCCCAGCAGCACGCTGAGCATGGCGCGTCCAGCGTCGACGCCGCGATCGGCAAGGGCGAACATGACATTATTGCCGTCGACAAGCACCCGCACATCATCCACTATAAGTGCAACCGAATGATTCGGCAAGGCTCGAAAAGGGGGAGAAACATATTTGGTTCATCCGCGATTCGTGGGGACTCGGTCAGATGAGTGCTCGCCGTTACTAGTACTCTGTCCCAGGGATAATGTGGTGTTATGACGCCGCGCCGGTGATGTGGATGTAAGGAAGAAAAGTGACGGCATATTGGTTGATATGCCGAGCTTTTCTGACGCAGCAGACGCATCATCGCCGCAAGTCAGAACACCACAGTATTGCTGGGACAGGGTACTAGCCCCCCGCAGTGCGGGGGGTCGGAAGGCGTGCGACCCTCACTCTATGGATCGAACCGCCGCATCCGGCCGAGCAGCATCGGATCCAGAACGGGCGCCCCCCGCCAAACGACATCAATTCTACAACGAGCGCATTGTCGCCCAGCGACCCCCCGCACTGCGGGGGGCTAGTAACAACAGGGCTTCGGCCACAAGGGCTCCCCCCCACTCTATGGATCGAACCGCCGCACCCGGCCGAGCAGCATCGGATCCAGAACGGGCGCGCCCCGCCCAACGACATCAATTCTACAACGAGCGCATTGTCGCCCAGCGACCCCCCGCACTGCG
>CBDVCA010000195.1:0-5445 GCA_965372365.1 uncultured bacterium | reverse complement strand
TTCACCCAGGCCAGTCTCTATCGCCGCATGAAGCCAAGCTTCTGAGGGAGGCGTCAACATGACTATTCTGTTACGACATGTTGTGTCGCCGATCATTGACACGGACCGGCCGACCTGATACCTTCCGGTCGGGTCGAGACCCGAGGGTTCCGGGTGGCCCCAGGCGAGCGATAGTGGCCACGATTCAGGCCCGCTTTGGGGGGGGGAGACGGTAACTCCCTTTTGAGAAGGAGTCAGGCGATGATCAGAACAGTAATCACCGCGATTGTCTTGGCGGCCGTATGCGTCACCGCGGCTGCCCAGACCGAGCAGGCATACATCGGCCAGATCACCGGCGAAGACGTCTTCGTTCGTAGCGGCCCCAATCAGAATCACTATCCGATCATGAAATTGCCCCAAGGCTCCAAGGTGACGGTTCTCGGCCGCGAGCGGGGATGGTTGACGATCGCTCCGCCCAAGAAGGCCTACAGCCTGCTGGCCAAGCCGTACGTCAAGGTCGAGGGCTCTGTCGGCACGGTGACCGGCGATCGGGTTAACGTTCGGGCGGGCAGCTACGAGTATCCGACGCGATGGTCCCGAATCCAATGCCGGCTGAACACCGGCGATAAGGTGACCCTTGTCGGCGAGACCGAAGAGCACTACAAGATCATCCCGCCGGCCGATGTGGTGGTCTACGTAAGTCCTGCTTACGTCAAACCGGCCGACGCCGCGACGGAGCCGGCTGTCGAGGTCGCCTCCGCTGCGACGACGCAACCGGCGACCCAGCCGGCGGCGACACGACCGGCGGTCGAGCCCGCGTCGGCCCAGGAGGCGATGGCCGCGTCGACCAAGGCGTTCAAGGCCGCCGAGAAGTCGCTGGAAGCGGAGTGGGCCAAGCCCGCCGATCAGCGGGATCTGGTGAAACTGTGGGCGATGTACAGATCCGTCAAGGCGCCGGCCGATCATCCGCTGGCCGCGAAGGTCGCCTATCGCCTTCGCTATCTCGAATCTATCGTCCAGAAGCATCGCGGCGCCGCTGAGGTCGCCAAGTTGGCCGCGGCCCAAGAGTCGGAGCGCGAGCAGTTGGCCGCCAAACGAGCCCAACTCGCCGGCGCCCGCCGACCCGCAACGGCGGTTGGCCCGTTTATGCTCATAGGCCGGCTTGCCCCCAGCCGGATCTACCTCGGCGACGGCGTCGCCCCCAAGCGGTTTCTCGTCAAGGACATTGACACCGGCATGACGCTTGCCTACGCCCAGGCCGGCGCCGGCGTTAACCTTGGCGCCTTCGCCGGGGCCAGGGTGAGCCTGGCCGGCAAGCGGGTCTACAGTTCGGCGCAGAGGGCCTACATCATCGAAGTGACATCGGTTCGCAAGTTGCCGGCCGGCGTCGCGACGCCGGCGCCCGCCGCGTCCGCCGCGATCAAAAGCCCCGCACGGGTGACGCAGAAGGTGAACTCGTTCCCGATGCCCTGGCCAAAGCCTTCGGCCCCTGCGGCCGCGGCCAGGACGACCGATGAAAACGTCGCAGTCGGGCCAGCTGAGCCCACGACCGGCTTGCCGATGACCCCGGCGACCGAAGCGGCGCCGGATGACGTGAACCCCGAAGAGTACAAATAGTTGGTTCATGTCGGGCCAGCGGAGAGCGGGTCGGACGCGTGCTTGTCGTTACTAGCCCCCCGCAGTGCGGGGGGTCGAAAGACGTGTGAACCCACAATCTATGGATCCAACTGCCGCTTCGGGACAATCGACATCGAAGCTACTGAGAGAAAACCATCCGTCCAGCGACCCCCTGCACTGCAGGGGGCTAGTAACGGCAGACCCTTAGCCGCGAGAACTCCCCGATAATCCGTCATGAGCCAAATAGTTACGCCGCGTCGGTGGCCGCGAGGCCGTCGGCGTCTCGCTTGGGCGCCGACTGAAGCGGGGGACAGAGTACTACGGAAGCCGGGTGAACCATCGATTCCATCGCGGCGTGTAATTGTGCTGCGGGTCTACCGACAGCGCCACCCATCCGGCTCGTCCCACGATGTTGCTTCCGTCGATGCAGCCAAGCCAGCGCGAATCGTAGCTGTTGTCGCGATTGTCGCCCATGACGAAGTAATGGCCCTTGGGAACCACGATGGCGCCGAACGAGCGGCGCGACCTGCGCCCCGGCGTAATCTGCATCGGGTGGGTTCCGGCGTCGGTACTCTCCATGAACACCTGCTGGGGCGGCTGAGTGGTCGCGTGTTCGGTCCATTCTCCTTCGGCCGGCGCGTAGTCGGCCGATTCGCCGTTGATCCACAGCCGGTTGCTACGCAGTTCAATCGTATCGCCCGGCAGGCCGATCACGCGTTTGACCAGTCGGCGCCCGTTGGCGGGCGAGTAGAACACCACGATCTCCCCTCGGTTCGGGCTGCTCCACCTCAGCAGTCGCAGCGTAGTGAAGGGCACTTTCAGGTCGTACGCCAGCTTGTTGACCACGATCCGGTCGCCCTCGAGAATGGACGGCCTCATCGATCCGGTGGGCACGTCGTTCCAATCGGCCACGGCCGAACGGAACGAACACAGCACGACCACCACGATCAAGATCGGCAGGATCGTCTTCCGCCAGAATCGTCGCAGCCGGATCTTCTGTTTCTCGCTCAGATGCACTCGCATGGTATCTCCCCGTGTGTACGTAACACTACAATACGAAATGGCCGCCGGATGGGTTCGTCGCCGGCGCCGCTCAGCGATCGGCGTATCCGACGATCGATTGTAGCGGTGAACGCCGATGAGGCGGTCTTTCCGCGGAATCGCACACGGCGCCCTCGCCACAGGATCGATTCGGTGTACCATGGCGGCCGAACGGCTCTGGAGCAGCGTTTGGATTCCAAGGTGCACCGAAAAGCGGATTGAGATATGGCGTATGACGTATTCGATCGCAAGTGGGATGTCGCCGTCGCCGGCGGAGGCTTGATCGGCTGGGCCGCGGCGGTGACGGCCGCACGGGCCGGCAAGCGGGTGGTGTTGGTGTGCCGTCGGTCGAGTCTGGGCTGGGAGATTTCCGCGGCTTTGGACGTGTGGCTGATCGCTGACCGGTCGCCCCTGGCCGATGAAGATCGGCGCCGCGCCGCCAAGATCGGCGCCGCCGCCGGCGACCAGATCGCCTCAGCCGCCGCCGAATTCATCCTCGACGAGATCGCCGCCGAAGCCGGCGTGGAGATTCTGCTGTACGCCGCGGCCCTGTCGCCGGCCGTCGCCGACATCCGATGGCAGTACGACTTGGCCGCCGCCGAGGCGCTGGCGTTGATGGGTCGCCATGATGACGAACTCGCGCGACCCTACCTCACCGACGATCGGGCGTACGTGCGGCGCTACGCGCAGCGGGTCATGACGGAGCGTTGACAGCCGCTAGAACCACCAGCAATCGAGGCAGTGGATCGGCAGATCGAAGTAGCTGAACTCGTTATCGACGGTATCGTCGACGATGTCCTGGAGGTCGCATGACGCGTCCTTCTGCATGCGTCGTCGTCGACGGGTCGCGATTTCGGAATTGTCGGACGTTGACGTCGGATGAGATTGCGACGGCTTCATTCCCAGCATGGACTGTACCTCAAGAAAGGATTACTTAAGCTTCTGGAGGAACTCCAGAGCCAGCCCCAGCATGTTGCCCATTTCCTGCCGACGGGCGATGCGGCAGCGGTACTTGACGGTTCGGGTGGTGCCTGCGATCGGATCGGCGGGGATGGTCAGGTCGAGAACCACCTGGCCAGTTCGCGGCAGACGAGTGTCATTGCGAATCACGGTAAGGACGCCGCTTTCGCTGATATTGACGGTTCGTCCCCGGGCCAGCACCCGATTCTTGCGGTCGCGAAGTACATACGGATGAGCGACTGGGGTTCGGACGCTCCGGCGGCGTTCGGCTGTACGAGTACTCATATGCTCCCTTCCTGACGCATAGAAGGCTTGGGGCCGAGCGTTTGAATGAGCCTGAACACCTTGAATCGAACCCATTTCGGTATCGACTCTTGTATACGCCGCGGCTCATCGGACCCACCCGCCCACCGGCCTGGAGGTGAAACCTCCCCAACTGCGTTCATATGAAATGTGCAGTACGAAACGCCCTCAGGCAAATCGGCGCCCCAAGAATCGATCATCCCGGCGCCTCATTCGCCCTCGCCGACGGCGCCCCGAGCATTCCTGATGCCCCGAAGGCGCGCGGTATCGCCGGAATGCTGTCCCCCGGTGGATTTTGTGTCTTGTCGAAATCCCCTACCTGTGGTAACATGTTGTGTGAAGGTAAGGTCTGCGGGCAAGGTTTGCCGGGGACGTGTTCCCCAGCAATGCTCACCTATCGCTCATTGCCGCAGGTTACGACCGTGATACGCGTATTTCTGTGCGTCACGGAGGGAAGGAGAAACGACGATGAGGGTTCTCGTACTTCTATTGGCGGTGTTCGCTGTTCCGTTGTGCTCAACTCAGATGTGCCATGCGGCCGAGGAATACGGCACGCTTGCGGTCGATTTCTCCGACCCTGGCGAAGCCTTCCTGTGCAACTTCACGAACAATCCTATTGCGTTCGATGGCTATACGGTCGGATCGCGCTCCGGGAATCTCAATCCGGCGGCGTTCGTTGGCATCGGGGATCGCATCAATGGCGGTCACCCGACTGAGGACGCCATTTGGGTCATGGCCAATCTTGGCCCCGGGGCCCTGTCGTTTGTCGTGACCGACCTCAGCCCGTCGAGCATTTCGGAAACCGACTTTTATCTCGAGGCGGTTATGCCCGCGGGGTTCAGCGTATCGCTGGGAGCTTGTGTTCCCAGTAGCGATTGGTCGGATCTGACCTTCAGCTACTCTGCTCCCGGCCGCGGCATCATCGACGTGGTCAGTTGGCCTGAGCCGGGCAGCCTGAGCTTGCTGGCGATCGGTGCGCTTCTTCGATTCAGGCGACGGCGCAGCTTGGCGTGCGGCGGATAACGATAGCGGCGTAGTCCCTCGGCGGCGACGTCGTATCAGGGCCTCGTGGCGGTGGTAATGCATGTCGATCGAGACCCCGTTGCGTAGCCGCGGCCGGCGGCGATGCTCTTGCCCTGAGCCGGCGACGCTTGAGCCGTTGGCGATGGGTAACCGTTCACAGGTGTCTTTCAATAATCGTAACCGTTCACAGTTTCTTTTCAATAATCGGGCTCTCATCCCGAACCGGTGGCGGGTATTCGTTCGACCATGATGCAAGAGCGTGCTTGGAATGGGGTTCGATCGCTCAAGTGAATCTGCCGTTGAGGCTCGCAGGGCCGACAAATTTGTAGCTCGCGGCGGCGAGGTAGGGCCCGCCGTTACTAGCCCCCCGCAGTGCGGGGGGTCGAACGACGTGTGAACCCATGGCCTATGGATCAACTGTCGCTTCGGAACAATCGACATTGAAGGCGCTGCGGGAACGTCATCGATCCAGCGACCCCCTGCACTGCAGGGGGCTAGTACCCTGTCCCAGCAATACTGTGG
>CBDVCA010000194.1:0-5523 GCA_965372365.1 uncultured bacterium | reverse complement strand
CAACGGCGTAGCAGCCAACGCCGCGGCGTTCCAACTGGCGATCTGGGAGATCATCTACGAGAACGCCCCCGGCGCCGACCCCATCAACGGCTGGACCCTGAGCAGCGGCAATGTGATGGCTCAGGCCGGCGCGGCCGTCGACATCGCCAACGGTTACCTGGCGACGATGTTCGACGAAGAGGTGACCCCGGCGGCCGACTTGTTTGCGGTGACCAATATGACCGGCGACGAGACGTACCAGGACTTCGTCGTCCAGATCCCCGGCGGCTATACCCCCCCGGTCCCCGAGCCGGTGACGGTCGTGACGGGATTCCTCGGCCTGTGCGGGCTCGGCTCGTACGTTCGCCGACGCACCCTCGCCTAGACAAATCGGACCGGCAGAAATGTTTCGAGCAGTAACGTCCCTACGGGGGCGTTACTGCTTCTTGCGCGCCGCGATGTACTGCTCTAACGCCGCGGCCACCACGCGATGCTGCGTTTCGCCGGCCGCCATGGCGTAGGATCGCAGTTTCGCCACGGTTTCGTTGGGCAGCATGAACGCCACCAATTGAATATCGTCGTTGGTTGTCGGATCTTCGTTACCCATTATATTCACAGTTGATAGGTTCGCCCCGCTCATTGACCACTCTCCAAGAATTGACGGCTCTCCAACCGTCCAGAACGGTTGGCTTCTGCCCCAAACATACAATTCCGCTTCGCCGGTCGCCTGGCAAACTTCACGAAATCATGCATTTTTCACCTCGGGCGAGCTTTGGGTGGTATTGCCGGCGCCGGTGGGGCGGGATTCTCCAGCAGGTTCTTCAACTCTTGCATGAACGCCGCGGCCACGGCGCCGTCGATGACGCGATGGTCGCACGAGAGCGTCATCTTCATATTCGAACGGATTACGATATCGCCGTCCTCGTCGACAACCGGCTCGGGCTTGATCATCCCGACGGCGAGAATCGCCGACCCGGGCGGATTGATCACCGCGGTGAACTGCTCGACCCCCAGCCCGCCCATGTTGCTGATGGTGAACGTCGCGCCCTGGTAGTCGGCGCGGGTCAACGTTCCGGCCCGGGCCTTGGCGATGACGGCCCGCAACTCGGCGTCGATCGCCAGCAGCCCCTTCCGCGAGCAGTCGCGGACCACCGGGGCGACCAGCCCGTCTTGCTGGGCGACCGCGAGGCCGACGTCGACGCGACCGTGGCGGCGGATCGTCTCGCCGCCTTCCCACGAAGCGTTGATCTCGGGTCGGCGAGCAATCGCCGCGGCCGAGAAGGCGATCAGGAACGCATTCAGCGAAACCTTCTGAGCGGCGGTCTCGTTCACCACGCGCCGGGCGGCCATCAGGTCATCCATGGCGACCGTCGTCGTTACGTAGTAGTGGGGCGCGGTGAATTTCGACTCCGCCAGTCGCTCGGCGATCATCTTCCGCTTGGGCGTTATCGGGATGACCTGCTCGACCAATTCCGGCGCCGGCGCGGCCTCGGCCATCGGCGCCGCCGTGGGCTTGGCGGCCGCCGCTTCGACGTCACGCTTAATCACCCGTCCTCCCGGTCCGGAACCGGCGATATTCCTCACGTCCAGCCCGGCGTTGGCGGCCAGTTTCAGCGCCAACGGCGACGCTTTTACCCGCCCGGTCGGCTCAGGCGGACGCGTCCGGGCGACAGGCGTCTCGGCGACAGTCGCGGGGGGGGCGGCCGATGGCGGTGGCGGGGCGGCTTCGGTTTGCGATTCGGCCTTGGCGATGAGGGCGGCGATATCCTCGCCCGCGGCTCCCACGATGGCGATGGCGTCCCCGATGCCGCAGGTTCCACCCTCATCGATCAGGATTTTCAGCAGCGTCCCGTCCTCGGCGGCCTCGTATTCCATGACGGCCTTGTCGGTCTCGACCTCGCAGAGGATATCCCCCGACTCGACGGCGTCGCCGACGGCCTTGTTCCACTTCACAATCGTCGCCTCCTCCATCGTCGGCGACAGCGCCGGCATGGGAATGATCTCAGCCATGTCCTGTCCTATCCATCCGTGGTAGAGAAACCGACGCGTCCCGCCGGTCCAGATACAACACCTGCTTGGCCGCGTGGGCGATCTTCTCCGCCGAAGGCTGCGTCGCCAATTCCAGCGTATGGTTGTAGGCCATGGGCACGTCGGCGCTGCAGACCACTTCGACCGGCGCGTCCAGATCGTCAAAACACTCGCGGCTGATTCTGTGAGCCAAGTAGGCGGCGACCGAGGCGACGGGCCACGATTCGTCGACAATGACGCATCGGTTCGTCTTGCGGACCGAGGCGAACACCGTCGGCTCGTCCAGCGGCCGCAGGCTGCGAAGATCGACGATTTCCGCATCAACCCCCTCGCCGGCCAAGGCGTCGGCGGCCTCGGTGACGGCTCGCAGTACCTTGCCGCTGGACACCAGCGTCACGTCGCCGCCGGTTCGCTTGACGTCGGCGACGCCCAGGGGGACGACGTACGGCTCGGTGGGTACTTCACCTTTCCATGCGTACATCATCTCCGCTTCCAGCACCACCACGGGGTTGTCGTCGCGAATCGCCGCGATCAGCAGGCCCTTGGCGTCGTAGGCGGTTGCGGGGCAGACCACTTTCAGCCCCGGCACGTGCGCGAAGATCGCCTGAAGGGCCTGGGAATGCTGGCTCGACAGATACTCGGCCGGACCGTTGGGGCCGCGGAAGACGATGGGGACGCTGATCTGCCCGCCGGACATATGCCTGAGCTTCGCGGCGTTGTTGATCACTTGATCGAGCGCCTGGATGGCGAAATTGCACGTCATCCATTCCACGATCGGCCGCAGCCCCAGCATCGCGGCGCCGATGCCGACGCCGGTGAAGCCGCCTTCGGTGATCGGCGTATCGATCACCCGCCGGTCGCCGTATTTCTCCCACAGGCCCTGGCTGATCTTGTACGCCCCGTGGTACTCGGCCACTTCCTCGCCCATCAGGAAGACACGCTCGTCCCGGGCCATCTCCTCGTCGATCGCCTGGCGGATCGCCTCGCGTACGGTGATGACAGCCATTATACGCCGCCCTCCTGCCCGGAGGGGGCGTAGAGGTCTTCGTACATCGTCTCGACGGGCGGCTCGTCGCTACCGGCGGCGAATTCGACCGCCGCGGCTACGACCGCCTTGGCCTCGGCGTCCAACTCGTCAGCCTTCCGGTCGGTCAGCAGATCGGCCGCGATCAGCTTATCTTTCAACACGAGGATGGGATCTTGTTGTTTGTAGGCGGCCAGTTCGTCCTTGGTGCGATATTTGGCCGGATCGCTCATGGAGTGGCCGCGATAGCGGTACGTGCGGATTTCCAGCAGCGTCGGCAGTCGCTGGTCGCGCGCTCGCCGCGTGGCCTCGCCGACCGCTTCGTACACGGCCAGCACGTCCATGCCGTCGACCTGTTCGCCGGGGATGCCGTAGGAGGCGCCCATGAGCGAGAGATCATCGACGGCCGAGACCCGCTTGTAGAACGTACCCATGCCGTATTGGTTGTTCTCGCAGATGTAGACGATCGGGAGGTTCCAGATCTTCGCGAGGTTGACGCTCTCGTGGAACGCACCCTGGTGGATGGCGCCGTCGCCGAAGAAGCACAGCACCGCGCCGGGGTCGCCGCGATAGTTCAGCGCCAACGCCGCCCCGGTCGCAACGGGGATGTGGGCGCCGACGATCCCGTTTCCGCCGAAGAAGTGTCTGTCGACGTCGAACAGGTGCATCGAGCCGCCCTTGCCGCGGGAGCAGCCGGTGATCTTGCCGAACAGTTCGGCCATGATGACGCCGGGTTCAGTTCCGCAGGCCAGCGCGTGGCCATGATCGCGATAGGCGGTCAGGACGTAATCTTCGGTCAGATCGATCGCCGCGACGGCTCCGACCGCCACGGCCTCCTGGCCGATATACAGATGGCAGAACCCGCCGATTTCCTGCAGGCCGTACAACTGGGCCGCTTTCTCCTCGAACCGCCGAATGAGCATCATGTCGGCCAGCAGAGCCGGCGGGAATCCTTTGTCATAGTGCCGCGAAATGTCGCGATCGCCGGTCACGGCGTCTCCTCAGACTGCGCCAGACTCTCTCGCCCGCCGGTCATGGGCCGGTACAGCGAGGCCGATTCGATGACCGTTTCCAGGACGACAAAGTCGGTTCGCTCGGCGTTGGCCTTCCAGAACATGGTGAGCCGCTTGCCGATGGCCTCGGCGATTTCGCTCTTCAGCGAGGGGTTGTCGACCACGTTGATGCGGCCCTGGACATTGATTACCTCATCCAACGCCGGGGTTTGGATCATCCAATCCACCTGCGGACTGGCTTGCAGATGAGCCACCTTGGCGAATCCGGGGGAGGTGACCGCGTACAGAACGCCGTCGCGGCCGTGAAGCAGCGTAGGGGTCATCCAACGCATGTGGGGATGGCCCTCGGCGTCGGTGGTGGCCAATACGGCCGCCTTGGCGGCGTTTAGAATCCGCTCGATCGCACGCATCAACTGCGTCATGTCCATGGACATAACCTCCCCGGCGTCTGGCCCGCCCGCTACGGCGGCCTACACCCGCAGAACGCCCCGCGGCGGTGTGCATTACCCCAGTATTCGACAGGTCACAGGCTTCGGTCAAGCTATTCGGGTCAGAAGATGTCGCGCATCGATCACCCGCGAAGCTTGACGGCCAGTTCGGCCAGCAGGGCGCCGAACTTGGCCCCTTGCTTGGTTGCGCGATCGTCGGGGGTGTTGATGCCGACGGCGCCGTAATGGTCGCCGCGGCAGGCGCCTTGGACGATCATGCCGTGAATGAGCATGGCGTTGAGGATGTCGAGGATGGTGGTCTCGTTGCCCCCGGCGAGGTTGGCCGACGTGCAGAACGCGCCGCCGATTCTGCCTTCGAGCTTGCCGTGGAAGCTGACCGACTCGTCGATGAGCTTCTTCACTTCCCACGCCATCGACCCGTAGTACACCGGCGACCCGATCAGGATCGCGTCGTACGTCGGCAAGTCGCCCGCGGCGACCTCGGCGACCGGCTTAAGCGTCACCTCGGCCCCGTCGACGCTCGCGGCTCCGTCCCGCACGGCCGCGGCCAACGCTTCGGTGTGTCCGCTCCGCGAGTAATACGTGATCAGCACTTTCGCCATTATGGTCCCTTTCGGTCCAACGCCATCGGTCTCAACGCATCGCCACACTGGCCCGGGCGGGACTCGAACCCGCATGTCCTTACGGACAGGGGATTTTAAATCCCCAGCGTCTGCCAATTCCGCCACCGGGCCAAAGTACTTCCTCTGAATCTCGGAAGCGGCGTTAGTGTAGTGCTTCCATAGGGTAGACACAATACTCCAGCGGCCCGTCCCGTGGCTGGTGCGTGACTGGATTTCCCGGCAATGAACGTCGGATGCTGAATCGGTAGGGCCAATGTACGGCGTCACAGGAGAAGCCCTGGCGGGGCGAAGGCGTTTAGCCCGCCGCGGCGGGCTAAACGCCTACGCCCCGTTGGGGCTGACAGCAACGGCCCTACCAATTGGGCGATTGAGAATACTCAATTTGCCGGGCAGCCAGTGTCATGGAT
>CBDVCA010000193.1:0-5573 GCA_965372365.1 uncultured bacterium | reverse complement strand
GTTTGCGAACCTTTCCGCCGTCGCGGTAGGATTCTCTCAGAAGGATGCATGGCGGGGAGTCTCTATTGGGTACGCTTTCTATGTACATGACTACCACGATAGCCACTTCGCATTGTCTTGCAAGAACAATCTGAGTATTCCATGCAATTTACATGGGTACACTTATCAGGCCAAAAAGAATCCTAACCTCATTATCTCACAAGTGATTATCCGCAAAAATCAGATTCGAAATGCTGGAACTTCAGGTTAACGGGGCTGGCCCGCCATGGTGTGAAGCACGCCGCCAAGCAAACCACCATAATGGGAGGAGAACCGAAAAACACTGTGAACGGTTACAGCCGTCGAGACAACGCCCCGCCGTTCGCCGTTCGCCGTTTCCGTACCTGAAGCCTGAGGTCCCGCCACGGCGGGCAGGCTGAAGCCTGAAGCCTTCCGTTACGTTACCGTTTCCTTTCGCGCATCGTGGGGGTGACTTCCAGGTCCAGCCCGGCGGTCTGGCCGGCTTTGAGCATGTGGTAGCCCATGCCGGCGATCATCGCGGCGTTGTCGGTGCAGTACTTCATCGGGGGCAGCCGCAGGCGACAGCCCAGGCTCTCGGCCTCGACGGCCAGGCGGGCGCGAATACCCGAGTTGGCGGCCACGCCTCCTCCGACGACGATGCTGCGGGCCGAGCACCGCTTCACGGCCCGGCGAAGCTTCACCGCCAGAACCTCGGCGACGGCCGCCTGGAAGCCGGCGGCGATATCGGCCATTTCCTGCTCGCTGAGCCCCGCGGCGCCCTTGCCGTAGCCCGGACCCTTGGCCGCGACGGCCTCCGGCGACAGCTTCGCGTTGGGTACGCCGTTGACGTGGTAGAGCACGGCCGTCTTGAGCCCCGAGAAACTGAAATCGAGCGAATCACCCCCCAACAGCGTTCGCGGCAGCGAGACAGCCTTCGGGTCGCCTTCGCGGGCGATCCGGTCCACCAGCGGGCCGCCGGGATAGCCCAGGCCCATAATCGATGCCACTTTGTCGAACGCTTCGCCGGCGGCGTCGTCGATCGTCTGGCCGAGCGAAGTTACGTCGATCGGCGAGAGGCATTCGTACAGGGCCGTGTGCCCGCCGCTGACGACCAGAGAGACGGCCGGATACTCGACCGGTTCGTCGTCCAGCGACGGGGAATAGGCGTGCGCGTGTACGTGATTGACCCCGATCAGCGGCCGCTCCCACGCCATCGCCAGGGTCTTGGCGGCCATCAAGCCTATCAGAAGGCTGCCGACGAGTCCGGGCTGGCACGTAACGGCCACTGCGTCGATCTGTTCGATGGGCGTGTCGGCCGCGGCCAGGGCTTGTTCGATCACCGGGTTGATCGCTTCGATATGCGCCCGGCTGGCCACCTCGGGTACGACCCCGCCGAACCGGCTGTGCAGTTCGATCTGCGTGGCGACGACGTTGGCCAGTACATGACGGCCGTCGGCGACCAGGGCGCAACTGGTCTCGTCGCAAGAGGATTCCAACCCCAGAATGATGGTCGATGGCTCGTTCATGACGTTGGCGTTCACCTCGTTGGCTCCGTCGCCGGCGGCGGGGCCAGAATGACCTCCATCGCCGCCGGTTGTCCCAGCAGGTCCAGGGCCTTGGACAGCAGCGTATCGATCCGCCTGACGTCATCGAGCCTCGCGGCCGTTCGGCGGGCGGTCTGCTCTTCAGTCGGCGCCGGTCGGCTCGTCGACCTTCGCCCGCCCACCGCCCCGGCGCGATAGCGATAGGCCTTGATCGTCCGATGCTCTCGTTCGGTGACTTCCACCACGACGTGCGGCGCCACGCCGGAAGACCTCTGCGAAACCGGGTCGGCCGTCGTCTGGCCGTTTTCGGCGCCCTCGGCGCCCTCGGCGTCCGGTTCGGCCGTGGCGGCGAAGGCGTACCGCCCCGTCGTCAGCAGAACGCTGCCCATCTCCGAACCCAGCGTAAACGGGGTCTGGATCACGTCCTTGCCATAGGTGCGTTCGCCGATCAGAACTCCCCGCCGATGCCGGCGGACGGCGCCGGCGACCACCTCCGGGGCGCTGACGGTGGCGCCGTTGATCAGCACCACAACGTTCATATCCGGCCACGATCGCCCTGCGTGGGCGTCGTACTGCCGGCGAACGCCGCGGCTGGCGGTCAACACAATCAGCCCATCGTCCAGGAACCGATCGGCCACGTCCACCGCCTCTCGCAACGGACCGCCGGGATTGTCGCGAAGGTCCAGCACCATCCCGCGTACGCCTTCCTTGAACAGCGGACGCATGATCTCGTCCAGTTTCTCGCCCGTTCCGGAAACGAACTCGCTGATCCGCACGTAGGCGATCCGGCGCTCGGCGTCGATCAGGAATCGCCACCGACCGTCGTCGTCGCGGAACAGCCCGGTCACCGTCTCGATCGGATACGGGGCTCGGGTCAGCTTGACCACCATCTCTTGGTCTTGGCGGCGAATGCCCAGCGTCGTCTCGGAGCCGGCCAGGCCGCGGAGCAGTCGGTTGACGGCCTTGCCGGTCGGGTCGACGATCGGTCGCCCGTTCACTGAGACAATCACGTCGCCTTCGGCAATGGCGGCCGCGGCCGCCGGGCTATCGGGCAGCGGGCCGATCACGCGGACCTCGCCGGCTTCGATCTCGTACCGGATTCCCAGGCCGACCTGGCGCCCGTGGAGAATCCGATCGAGAAACTCGGGGCGTTGGGGCGGGATGTACCTGCAATAGGTGTCCAGTTCGCCAAGATAGCCGCGAATGGCGCCGTCGACGGCGTCAGGGGGCACCGGGCGATAGTAGTGTCGCCGGCTGAGGAGATGCAGGCGATGCAAGGGGGTGAACGTATCGTTCAGCACCTCCGCCCCCCCGCCCAGGGGCCGGCGGGAAACCCACGCGACCGCGCAGGCGACCAAGAGCGTCACGAGCACCCAGATGAGATTTCGTTTGGGCATGCAATCTCCGCATCGACATCGGATCGGGGAACAGGCCGTTCGGCGGGCTGCCCGCCAAGGGTACCCGCCAAGGGGGTGGCCTTCATGGGAAATCCGACGCGCGCCGGAAGAAACCAGACTCCCCCACCCTCCAGCCAGGAACAACAGAAATGGGCAGAGGCGGACTTGAACCGCCGACACCGGCATTTTCAGTGCCGTGCTCTACCAGCTGAGCTATCTGCCCGGCTCGGCCGAAACCGAAGACCCAAGATACTAACGAAACTCGCCGCCCTGTCAAGGCCTTCGGCGGCCTGTGGCGCTGATTTCTCGCCGCGACGGGCGAATCACTCCTCGGCGGCGATGGGAGTGAAGCCCGCTCGATCCTTGATCTCCTGGATCGAGAACCATTTGACGACCGCATCGAAGCGGCTGTTCATCCTGAGGCTGCTGAGCAATCTCTGCCGGGCGACGCCGTCTTCGCCAACAAAATCCTGCTCATAGGCCGGCGTGTACTTCGTCCGGGCGGCCAGCACGATCATGCCCGACTGCGGCAGACCGATAACCTTGACCGTATCGGCCGGCGCGGGGGTCGTGGTGGCCCGTTCAGACGCCTCGGCGACCTCCGGAGCCATTTCGAACACGCTCTCGATGAATCTCGTCGCGTCCTGGCGCGACACGGCGAGACCCAGCCCGCCGACGCCGGGGATCGCCATGTACGGCCGGGTCAGCATGAATCGGATAGATTGCTGCTGGATCGATTCGGAGGGATTCGGACGGAACCCCATCATCAACATCTGGCGAGACAGGCCGACGGCCTCCTCGATCGTCTTATCCAATTCCTTGGCCACATCGGCCATGCCGACCTCGGTAACACGCACCCGAGCCTTCTCGGCCTTGGCCATCGCGATATCGTACGACTGCTCCACACGCCAATCGTCGTAGACTCTCTTTCGCATCTTCTCGTCGAACACGGTCGGCGCCGCGGCGTCTTCGGCCGCCGTCACCCGCCACAGAAGGGCGCCGCGAGTGGGCTGCCGCTGGTCCAACTGACCGTTCACGACGTTCACGACCGTCATGACCCGGCCGAACAGCTTGCCGGTCTCGGCCTTGGCCTGGCCGGCGAATTCCTCACCCAGCACTTCCTTGACGCTGAACGCCAGTTCACCAAGCGACTGCCGCTGGCTGACCGAACTGCGAAGCAGCGGGTCGGCCTGGAACTCCGCCGGCCCGATCCACTCGGGGGATTCGAGGTAGCGAATGTCGATCTCGCCAGACATACCCTCGACCGCCTGGGCCAACGGCGATGTCGAAGCGTCCGGGTCGGACTTGGTTTCGCCAAGTGAGGCCGCTTTGTGCAACTTGGCGGACAGCTTCTTGAGCCTGGCGGCCGCACGAACGTTGCGAACCATCGTGCGCGCCTTCGACTTGTCGGAGGCATAGCGGCGCTGCTCGGGCTCTTTGGCCTCTTCACCCTCTTGGGCCGCGGCGTCTTTGAACTGGTCGGGATTGGCCTCCCAGAAATCGTAAATCTCCTCCTCGGTGACCTCGATCTGATCGGCGACGTCATTCCAATCGATGTACGCGTATTCCAACTTGATCCGCGCCGGCCGCCTATATCCGAACTTCAGCGGATGCGGGCTGTTGATATCGCCGGGTCGGAATTCCTTCAATTCGTCCCACATTTTCGCCAGTACGGCGTCGGGGTCGTCCCCGGCGGGCTTGTCGGGAACGTCCTTGAGATACTCCCCGGCTCCGAAGGTGAGCATCGCCACATCCATCCGGCTGTTGATATCGCGGTACAGCCGGCGAAGGTTCTGTTCGGAGGGCTCGGCGCCGGCGGCGACCGACTCGAACGCCATCGAAACCAGCAGGAAATTGCCGATCGCCCGCTCGAGCGCGTCCTGATAGACGCCCTCTTTCCGCAATCGGCCAAGCAGTTTGTTGTAGCCGGCCTTGTCCAGGCGGAGGGCCTCGGTGACGAACCGGTTCACCAGCGCCTCGTCGGCTTTGAGACCCATCGAACGGGCCTCACGAACCAACAAGGCCCAAGCGATGCTTCGCTGTACTTCCTGGTTGCCGGCCATGACGACGAATCGCAGGAAACCCTCTTCACCCGGCCTTAAACGCCGGGTGACAACGCGCTGCACATCGCCAACGCCCAAGCGAAGCAGGATGTCGATGTCCTGCTTGGCGGAGCCGATGTCGCCGCGGCGGATCTTCTCGGCGCCCACGCTCCCGATGACCCTGTTGTCGCCCTTGGGAACGAACAAATTCGTCAACTGACGCGCGCCCACAGCACTCAAAAGGAAGACGCCCATCAAGATGACCATGATCCACACGACCATCTTGGTGTTCTTACGAAAAAAGCCTAATGCGGCCATATCAAGCTCCTGAAATCACTTACCTTACGGATACACCGTTACTTGCGTATCGGCAGAATAGTCATGCCAGTATAGAAATGAACTACGCAGATGCAAGGGGGTATTTGTTGAGCCGATACGCCCCCGGCTCCCAAGGCTCGACCCGGCGAGCCGCGGCTTCGGAGCCAGTCCCCCGGTTCATGACGAATGAGTGGGGAGTGGGTCTGAGGAGCGCCTTCCGTTACTAGCCCCCCGCAGTGCGGGGGGTCAAGAGACGTGTGAAGCCATCACAT
>CBDVCA010000192.1:0-5595 GCA_965372365.1 uncultured bacterium | reverse complement strand
CGCACTCCATAGGGCGGCCGGATCATCGCAGGCTGAATGGGCGTTTGGCGCGAACAGCCTACGTTCACGGTTCCGCCGGATCATCTGTGCATCCCCAGCCCCTTCGTACAGCGAATTTCGACCCGTATCAACGGTTGTGCCCTGGCGGCGATCGAACGGGGTGAATCGCGTTGCAAATCGGGGCCAACCGATGTAAATTGGACGGATTATGGCGATTAAGATCATCCAATCCGCCGACCCGCTCGCCGACGAGGCTGTTGCCGCCTTGCGGGATATGCTGCGCGGGGGCGGGCTGACCGCGGCCGGGAGCGGAACGCTGGATGTGGCGGCGATCGTGCGGGATATCATCGCCGACGTGGCCGCCAGGGGCGCCGCGGCTGTGGCGGAATTGACCGGGAAGATCGACAAGGTGGCCGTGCCCCCCGACGAAATCCGCGTGCCGGTCGAGCGGATCCACGAGGCTCACGCCAAGGCCGACGCCGACTTTCTGGGGCTGGCCCGGCGGGTGATTGCCAACATTCGGGCCTACCAGGGGCGAATCAAAGCCGCGGCTCCGGCGGATCTCGTCCGCGGCGGCCGGCGGCTCGGCGTTCGCTATACCCCCATAGACCGGGTGGGCCTGTACGTGCCCGGGTGGAAGGCGATCTACCCCTCCAGCGTGCTGATGACCATCGTGCCGGCCCAGGTGGCCGGGGTGCGGGAGATCGCCATCGCCGGACCGCCCACCGAAACGGGCGTGAACAAAATGACGCTCGCCCTGGCCGGAGAACTGGGGATCGATGAGGTCTATCGCGTCGGCGGGGCGATCGGCATTGCCGCGTTGGCGATGGGTACCGAGCAGATCAGACCCGTTCAGATGATCGCCGGACCCGGCAACGCTTTCGTGGCCGAGGCCAAGAAGCAACTGTTCGGACGCGTCGCCATCGACAGCCTCGCCGGCCCCAGCGAGGTGCTGATCATCGCCGACGACACGGCCGCGGCGTCGTGGGTCGCCGCCGACCTGCTGGCCCAGGCCGAGCACAACCCCGGGTCGGCCGTCCTGGTTACGCCCTCGGCTGCACTGGCCGAGCAGGTGAGGGACGAAGTCGAACGCCAACTGGCCCACCTCGAACGCGGCGAGGAAACCCGTCGCGGCATCGACCTGTACAGCGCGATCGTCGTGGTTCCAAGCCTGGACGACGCGTGCGAGGTGGCTAACGATTTCGCCACCGAGCACCTCCAGATCGTCACCGGCGACGACGACGCGGTGCTGGCGAAGATCCGCAACGCCGGGGCGATTTTTGTCGGCGCCCGCACGCCAGTACCCGTGGGCGATTACTACGCCGGACCCAGCCACGTGCTGCCGACCGGCGGAACGGCGAGGTTTTTTAGCGCGCTGAGCGTGAACAGCTTCCTCAAGTCGTCCAGCGTTCTTCGTTACGACGCCGCGGCCTTGGCCGAAGACGCCGGCGATATCATCGACTTCGCGACCCGCGAGGGGCTGACCGCACACGCGAACGCCGTTCGGTTGCGAACGGAATAACGGCCGTTCGGTCGGCCATCGACCGGCTTTCGATCTGTGATAACAACTATGGGCTATTTTCGCGACAACATCGAAGCCATGACCGTTTACGTCCCCGGCGCCCAGCCGGATCCGGGGCAACGGGTGGTCAAGCTGAACCAGAACGAGAACCCCTACCCCCCCTCGCCGCGGGCGATCGCGGCGCTGCGTGAGTTCGACGGCGCCTCGCTTCGCATCTACCCCGACCCGATGGCCGATGTGTTCCGACGAGCCGTCGGCGACGTGCTGGGCGTGGCGCCCGAGCGTATCTGCATCGGCGACGGCAGCGACGATCTGATCATGATGATCGCCCGAGCGGCGGCCGGACCGGGTCGGCCGATCGCCTATCCGACCCCGACGTTCCCCTACTACTTCACGCAGGCCCAAGTGGAAGGCGCCGAGGTCGTCGAGATCGAAGCCGGCGCCGACTTCAGCCTGCCGATCGAGCAACTGGCGGCCGCCAACGCGGCTCTGACCTTCCTCTCCAGTCCCAACAGCCCCACCGGGGCCGAAGCCGACATGGAGCAACTCGACTGGCTCGCCGGACGACTCGACGGCGTACTCGTCATCGACGAGGCGTACGCCGACTTCGCCGCATCCAACGCCCTCGGACTTATCGAGAATCGGCCCAACGTGATGATCCTCCGGACGCTGAGCAAGGGCTACTCGCTGGCGGGGCTGAGGCTGGGGTTCGCCGTCGCCGGCGAGGCGGTTGGGGACGGGCTGCTCAAGACGCGGGCCATCTACAACGTCGGGGCGCTTCCGGCGGCCGTGGGAGCCGCGGCGGTAAGCGATCAGGCGTACCACGCCGAATGCGTAGCCAAGATCCTTGCCGAACGGACGCGACTTGCCGAGCAACTGACCGCACGCCAGTTCACCGTCTGGCCCAGCGGCGGCAACTTTCTGATGGCGGCCCCGCCGTCGGGGGACGGGAAAGTCGCCTACGACGCCCTCAAGGCCCGCGGGGTCTTGGTCCGATATTTCAATAAGCCGCGAATGCTGGATAAACTGCGCATCTCGATCGGAACGCCCGAAGACAACACCGCCCTGCTGGCCGCGATCGACGAGGCGGGGTTAGGAAGCCAATCATGAGCCGAACCGCCACAATTGAACGAAACACGGCCGAAACCAAGATCACGCTGAGCATCGACCTCGACGGTACCGGGGCCTTGGCGTGCGAAACGGGCGTCGGCTTCCTCGATCACATGCTGGCCCACCTGGCCAAGCACAGCCTGACCGACATCGACATCCGTGCGACCGGCGACCTCGACGTGGACGATCACCACACCGTCGAAGACGCCGCCATCTGCCTGGCCGAAGCGGTCAAGAACGCCCTCGGCGACAAAGCGGGTATCCGTCGCTATGGATGGGCGATTGTACCGATGGACGAGACGCTCGCCCAAGCGGCGATCGACCTGAGCGGGCGGCCCAGTTTCGTCATGAACGCCCCGTTCGTCGCCGGCAAGATCGGCACGTTCGACACGCAGTTGATCGACGAGTTCCTGCGTCGCTTCGCTGCTGTGCTGGGGGCGAACCTGCACGTGAACGTCCCCTACGGCGCCAACGATCACCACATCGCCGAGGCGATCTTCAAGGCCGTCGCCATGGCCTTCCGCATGGCCAAAGAGATCGACCCCGCTCGGGCGGGGCAGATTCCCTCTACAAAGGGCAAGCTGTAGGCTTCGCGCCGGCGACGGCTTCGGCGTAGAATGAACCCATGGCCCAAACGCTCACTGAAATCCGCGCCATGCTCGAAGAGGCCGGCCTGCGGCCGCAGAAGATGTTCGGGCAGAACTTTCTGATTGACCACAACTTACTGCGATCCGTGGTCGAGCTGTCCGGCGCGGGATCCGGCGATGCGGTTGTGGAGATCGGCCCGGGAACCGGGGCGCTGACCGACGAGTTGCTCGCGGCCGGGGCAAGGGTGCTGGCGGTGGAGATTGACCGAGGGCTCGCCGAACTGCTGTTGCGCCGCTATGAGGGTCGCGACGATTTCCGGCTGCTGCATTGCGATGTTCTGGCCGGCAAACACGCGATCAACCCCGAGGTGATCTCCGAGGCGAACCGATGGGGCTCCGGGACCGTACGTATTGTCGGTAACTTACCTTACAATATTGCTACCCCCTTGGTCTGCGAACTGCTCCTGTTGGCCACGGCCGCGGCTCGCGGGGCCGAAGGGGGGCTAGGCTGCCAATCGCTGACGATTACGGTGCAGCAGGAACTGGCCGATCGGCTGGCCGCCGGGGCCGGCGACGACGCGTACGGCGCCGCCAGCGTGTTGATCGCCCTGCTCGGACGTGTGGAACTTGGCCGAAAGCTCCCGCCGGAGGCCTTTTGGCCGCGGCCGAAAGTGGTCAGCCGCGTGATGCGGATCGACGTGACGCCGCCGACGCTGGAGACGGTACCCGACGCCAAGGCGCTGCGGGATCTGACGGCGCTGGTCTTCGGCCATCGGCGTAAGAAGATCGGCGCCCTGCCCCGTCGCTCGCCGGTAAGGTTCTCGACCGAGGCATGGCTGGCGGCTCTGGCGGCCGCCGGGGCTCGCCCGGACGACCGGCCGGACAACGTGGCCCCCGAGCAGTTCGCCAAGATTGCCGCAACGTTGGCGGCCGCCGGTGAGGTATGATGGTATAATAGACCCAAGCGGATCCACCTTGCGAAAATGCCGATCAATACGTATAGTGCCACGATTGTCGCCTGCTGAGCCTTGCTCTCCCCACCGGGCGACGGCGGCGATTATGGAGTTCAGCAAATTATGCCAGACGAAGCTATCACTACCGGTAAAGGCAAGCCCTTCTTCGACCGGGCCGACCAGTTGGCCGAAACCGGCAACTGGGATTACGCCATCGAGATGTACCTGCAAGGCATCTCGCGCGAACCGGAGGCGATGGAACGCGGGCATCACAAGCTTCGCGAGATGTCGCTCCAGCGCAAGGCCGCCGGCGGCAAGGCGGCCGGCTTCCTCGAGAAGATGAAGCACAGGTCCGACAAGGACCCGATCACCAACCTCTTCAACGCCGAGTGGATGATGAGCCGCGACCCCGGCAGCCCGGCCCTGTGGAAGCAGATGGTCGCCGCGGCGCGAAAGGGCGAGTGGAGAGAAGTGATCCACTGGGCCGGCAATACGCTGTTCGATGTCAACCGCCTCAGCGCCAAGCCCAGCAAGGACCTCTACCTGTTCCTCACCGACGTGTACAAAGAGGCTGAACTGTACTCCGAGGCCGTTCGGGCGTGCCAGATGGCGATCCAGATGTCCGGCGAGGACGCCGCACTCGGGGACATGATGCGCGACCTGTCGGCCAGAGAGACGATCCAGAAAGGCCAATACGACACGGGCGGCGACTTCACCAAATCGGTGAAAGACCTCCAAGGGCAGTTGGACCAGGTGCGTTCGGACGAACTGAGCCAGAGCCAGGATTTCATGGACCGGCAGGTCAATAAGACACGAGCGGCCTACGAAGCCGAACCGACCGTAGGGGGCAAGATCAACGCCTTCGTCGACGCCCTGACCCATATGGACGATGAGAGTTTCGAGAACGAAGCGATCGACGTGCTGGCCAAAGCGTACAAAGACAGCGAAACCTACCGCTACAAAACGCGGATCGGCGATATCCGGATTCGCCAATTGAACCGGCGGTACCAGAAGTTGATGAAGGCCGGCGATAAACCCGCGGCCAAAGACGTCGCACGCGAATTGCTGGCGTTTGAACTGAAGGAGTACGCCGATCGGGCGTCGAACTACCCGACGGACCTGGCGATCAAGTACGAATTGGGCCGCCGGCAATTGGTGGCCGGCCAGTACGACGAAGCGATCTCCACGTTGCAACAGGCGCGGCGCGATCCCAAGCGCCGGACCTCGGCGATGGCCGCCCTTGGCATGGCGTTCTTCAAGAAGGGCTGGAACAGCGAAGCAGCCGAAACATTTGAGCAGGCGCTCGAAGGCGAGCTGTCCGAGGGGCGCCGCTAGGAACTGCTGTACAACCTCGGGACCGGTCGGGAAACGCGGGAGAAGGCCGACGAGGCGTTGGAGCACTACTCTGACGTCGCCCAGATCG
>CBDVCA010000191.1:0-5606 GCA_965372365.1 uncultured bacterium | reverse complement strand
ACAACCTCATCAGCCGCGTCATCCATCGGGCCTGTGGCTGTCGCGACCAAGAATAGCTTGCACTCAAACTCCGACATCAAGCCCGAAAAACGCCCATCCAACTATGAACGATCCATCCGCGAAAGTGCGGTAGAGCCCCGTATAATACGTCTGGTCTTCTTCGATGCAGGGGAACAGCTTTTTCAACGGGCTGCTTGTGGGGGATAGTGCGATGTTCATCGATTACGTTACGCTCATGCTGCTCAACATGGTCGCCGGTTTGGTTCTGCTGGCCGGGTACGCTTGGGACGGCGTCTGCCGCGACGATCAGCGGGCGTGGGCGCCGGGGTGGGCCGCGGCCGGCTTGGTCGCCCTGATCACCGGGGGGCACATGGTCTTCCACTGGCCCATACCCGGAAGCTACAACTCGATCTTCGGAGAGTTGACCGTCGTGTTCGGCGTGCTGCTGCTGGCCGGAGCCGGAGCCGTCGCCAAAGGCTGGTCGCTGGGGGCGGTCGCGACCTACGGGGCCATCGCCGGGGCCGTGGCGATGATTCTCGGCGTGCGGATTCTCCACCTGGCGGCCACCGGGGAGATGCAGTTCTCCAGGAACCCGGTGATGACCGGGATCGGCTTCATCCTCACCGGCGCCGGCGGTCTGCTGTTCCCGTGGATGCTCGCCAAACGGAACGATCGACGCATCCGCGGCGTGACGGCCGGCGTATTGACCGCCGCGGCGGCGATCTGGGCGATCACAGCCGTCGCAGCCTATTGGAACCACGTCGTTTCGTTCGCCGCGTGGAGTTGGTGACTCACGGCATGGCCTCGGGCCGCAGGGCCGCCGTTGCCGTTCAATCGCCAATCGTCAATCGTCAATTGGCAATCAAACTCACTGCACCTCGTCGAAGATCGCCTGGGTGCGGTCGGCAATGTGCTTGGCCGACAATCCGGCCGCGGCCAGAATCTCTTCGGGGGTCTTGGCGCTCTTGGGAGCGCCGGGCAGCACCATCCGATGCACCGTCACGCCAAGATCGCTGGCGGCCGCGGCGGCGGAGATCTCATCGGCGACCCCGCCGACGTAGTTGTCTTCCACCACGAGAATTTGCCCGTTGCAGTCGTCGCCGATATGGAGGATATCCTCGGGTCGGGTCACCGGCAACGCGTACACGTCGATCACGCTGGGTTCGAGCCCGACCTCTTCCAGCAGACCGACGGCCTCGCGAACGACGTGAACCATGTACCCGCTGGTGACGATGGCGACGTCGGCGCCGTCGATGAGAAGCTTGAAGCCGCCGTCATTGAACGATTCGTCCTCGCCGTACAGGATATCCACGTCGGGACGATGCGTCCGCATGTAGCACATGCCGTCGACGTTGGCCATCTGCTCGGTAAGCTTGAACGCCGACATCGCATCGGATGGCAAGAACACGCGGCAGGCCGGAGCTCCGTCGGCGGCGCGGGCGTGGGCCAACGCGCGGAAGAACGCCAAGTCGGCGATCCCCATCTGGCTGGGGCCGTCGGCGGCGAGGCTGACGCCGGCGTGGGAGCCGACCAGTTTGATATTGGCGTTGGTGATGGCCGCCATTTCGATGGGGTCGGCCGCACGCATGAGGAACTTGGCGAAGGTGCTGACGAACGGAATCTTACCGGCCGCCGCCAAGCCGACAGCCATCGACACCATGTTCTGCTCGGCGATGCGAGCTTCAAAGAAGCGGTCGGGGAACTGGCCGGCGAACAGATCGGCGAAGGTGGAGTTCTTCACGTCGCCATCGGTCGCTACGATCCGGCGGTCGGCCGCACCCAACGACAACAGGGCCGCGCCGTACGCTCGCCGGGTCGACAGCTTGCCGCCCGACAGGGCCGAACCCATGCCCGCCCCCTCGATCGCCCCGGCGAACGAGCCGGCCTGAATCTGCGGCCGCAGGTTCTCCGGAAGCGCCGCCGGCGTGGTCAACTGAGCCGCTTCGCCGGTCGCCTCGCCCAAGGCGGCGATGGCCGCGTCCATCTCGGCGAGCGTCGGGTCGGCTTGGTCGGCCGTCAGCGGCTTGCCGTGATAATTGCCCGACTGCAACACGCTGGATCCCCAACCCTTGACCGTCGTCGCCACCACGGCGATCGGCTTGTCGGTCGCCTCGGCCGACAGGGCGTCAACGACCGCGGCCATATCATGCCCGTCGATGGCCTTGACGTCGAACCCCTTAGCCGCCAGCACGCCGCCGAGACCCTCGGCCGACTGCAGCGGGCTTACGTGCTCGCTCTGGCCGTGACCGTTGCAATTGAAAATGCACCGCACCGCGGTGAGATTGTTGTCGATGACGGCGTCCAAGGCCTCGGTGATCTGCCCTTCGCGAGCCTCGGCGTCGCCGATGATCACGTACAGCCTGCGATCGGACCCGTCCAACTTGGCCGCCAGCGCCAGCCCGGCCGCGGCCGATACGCCCTGGCCGAGACTGCCGGTGGCCGAATCGAAGAAGGGGAACCCGATCGCCGGATTGGGGTGGCCGTCCAGCACACTGTCGGCCTCGCGGAGCGTCAGGGCGTCGTCGACCCTCAACTCGACGGGCTTGTCGTGGGGGCCCGCCACGCCCCTCAGGTCGCAGTAACCGGCGTACACGATCGGCACGGCGTGGCCTTCGCTGAGGATCAGTCGATCCGCGGTGTTCAGCCATGGATCTTTGGGATCATATCGCATCACCCGGTACATCAGGGCCGTGACGATGTGCGCGATGCTCAGCGAACTGGACGGATGCCCGCTGCCGGCGGCGGTCGTCATCCTGACGGTCATCTTGCTCAGTTCAAGGGCTTTGCGGGCCAGATCCGTATATTCAGCCATGGCGATTTCTCTATCTTTCTTTCTTTGCGGGGGATACCCCCCGTTCAGGGCATTATACGCCCCGAGAAGCCCCCCAAGATACTCGCGACACGAAGCTACCGCAAGATGAAACGGCGACCACTTCGGCTCGGGGCGCAGGCCTTGGTTGTGACGGTGGGCGCCAACCGCAACCGCCGACCCGCCGGCCGCCCGATGTCCTAACGCAACCGCAACACTGGCAAGCCGTTGAACTTGAATATACCTTGGCGCAAGGGCCGGGATCGGGTATACTTGCCGTGCTTCAATCACTCCACCGCCAAGCCAATCGTAGCTCATCTGCATTGTTGCAGTCGATGGCGCCTCGGCGCCGCTGTAACCGCCCGGCGACGGATCACGATCGCAGCTTAATCGCGAGGATATCGCGAAGGCCCAACACGCCGATCAGGGCGCCGTCTTCGACGACGGCCAGGTGGCGAATATGCTCTGAGCCGAACGTGGCCATGCAGGCGTCGACGTCGTCGGACAATCCGCAGGTCTTCACCGGCGACGTCATGACGTCGGCCAGCACAATCTCCTCGGGATCCTTGCGACGGGCGACGACCTTGGCCAGCAGGTCGCGCTCGGTGAACACGCCGACGATCTTGTCGCCGTCCTTGACAATCACCGAGCCCACCCTCGCGGCGGCCATCAAGCGAGCGGCGGCCGTGACGCTGTCGCTCGGGGAGGCGATGACCACTTCCGGTCCGGTCATCATCAGCACGTCTTCTACCGTAGGCATGTTCGGTTCTCCTCCCAAGGCCGGTCGCAAATGATCATCGCACCAGTCCTCGCTGACTGGCTCGCGTTCGAATGCCCCGAAGCATCATCGTCAGCGCCTCGGGGTTGGTGCTCACGCGGAGCGCCTCGCGGCCGCTGACGCGCTTGTCCGTATACAGATCGACCAGATGCTGGTCGAACGTTTGCATGCCGGCGTCACGATTGGTCATCGCCTGAACGATTCCGTCGTACCGGGCTTCCATGATGCACTTGCGAACCACCGACGTGCCGCGAAGAATCTCGACCACCGGCCACAGGCCGCCGCCGGCTCGTTGGGTGGCCTTGGCGAGGCGCTGGCAGATCACCGCCTCGATGTTCATCGACAGTTGGGTCACCAGCAAGTCTCGCTCAGCCGGATCAAACAGGGCAATGATCCGCTCGATGGCCTGCACGGCGACGCCCGCATGAACCGCGGCGAACACGAGGCGCCCGGTATCGGCGGCTCGCAAGGCCACCCGAACGCTCTCGGGGTCGCGAAGCTCGCCGATGAGAATCACGTCCGGATCCTGCCGCAGCACCTGCCGAACGGCGGTCGTGTACGTCGGGGTATCGGAGCCGACCTCGACTTGGCCGATCAAACTCTGATCGGAGGTATGGATGTACTCGACCGGGTCTTCCACGGTGATAATCCGCATCCGTCGCGTGCGGTTGATATGGCCCAACATCGCCGCCAGCGAGGTGCTTTTGCCGCTGGAGGTGGTTCCGGAGACCAGCACGAGGCCGCGTCTGGCTTCGGCGATGTCCGCCAGTTGGGCGGGCAAGTGCAATTGCTCGATCGTCGGGATCATCAAGTTCAGCCGGCGGATGGCGAGCGCCGGGGCGCCTTGCTGGCTGAAGATATTCACACGAAGCCGCGAGTCGCCGTACGTGAACGCCAGGTCGCAACTGCCGGTGCGGGCCAGCGACCCTCGACCGGCCGGGCTGATGATCCGCTCGATGAAGGCGCCGATACCGGCGGCGGCGATCGGCTCGCATTCCACCGTGCGAAGCACTCCGGCGACGCGCATCGCCGGCGCGGCGTCGGCCTGCACGTGCAGGTCGGTCGCCCCAACAGCCACCATCGTTCTCAGTAATCGTTCCATAGCCACGAGTAGTTCAACCCAAAAGCGTCTCAGGGGCAACGTTTTTCCCCAATCGCCGCGGCGGATCGCCCAAGCGTAATCCGAATTCTCCGCGTTTGGGTTCGTTTGATTTCCGAACGCTCGCCGATTGCGGATTCCTGATTGCGGATTGCGAATTGCGGATTGCGAATTGGAACGGCGGCTCGCGCCCGTTTGCCGGTCTCATCCTCAATATGGCGTGAGCCGCCGTTCGCCGTTTCAATTCGCAATTCGCAATCCGCAATTCGCAATCAACAGAGTTCTACTTGCACCAGCGCCGGCGGCGGCACGTCCTGGCCGTCGCGGCGGCGCTGGGTGCGATGCAGTTCGTACAGGGCCTTGTACATGTCGCGGCGGATGCGGTTCTCGTACGTCGTCAGTTGTTCGTAACAGCCGCGGCGGAACAGATGGCTCACCGCCTGCGAAAGATCGCTCCCCGCTCCGCGATCATGAAGCATCATCCCGGTCTGGCGGTTCTCCTGGATCGCCTCGACCGCCTCGTTCGTCAGATGCCCCTCCAGCCGCGCCGCCCGCCGCAGCCGCCACGCCGCCGACACCACCCGCTCGGCAAGCATCCCCTCCAACGCCCCCACCGGCGCCAGCTCGGCAGTCAACCCCCCACCGAACGCCTCGTACGCCTCTTCGGTCTCCGCCGGGAACGCGCCAATCCGCACCGCATCGGCCAGCAACCCATGCGTCTCCGCATTCGCCGCGGCTATCGCCTTGCCCTCTTCCGTCCGCGGCCCCGTCGACAACTTCGCATTCGCCTGATTCGCCGCCAACTTCGCCACCGTCACCAGCCGCTTTCGTCCAGTCTTGTCGCTCATCTTCGCGACCCCTTTCTCTTCAAGATCGTTCGCCGTTCAGTCCGCAATCACACCATCGGCAGCCACACTAGC
>CBDVCA010000190.1:0-5645 GCA_965372365.1 uncultured bacterium | reverse complement strand
CGCCCCTGCCGGGGCTTGGGGTTATAGGGTGAGTCCACATGACCCGCCGCTCACGCAGCGGGCTACAAATCTGCCGGCCCTGCGGGCCTGAACGGCTGCAGCCTACTCCTTGCCGGCGAGCAACCGATCGATCCGCGCGAGCGTCTTGTCTTTGCCGAGCAGCATCAGCGTCTCGGTCAGGCCGGGGCTGATGGTGCGGCCGGTGACGGCGACGCGGATCGGTTGGGCGACTTTGCCCATGCCCAATTCACGTTGTTCGCAGAAATCGTGGATGAACGCCTCGATCGCCGCGGCGGTCCATTCGCACTCGGCCAGCCGCGGCCGCAACTCGGCCAGAACGGCCCACCCGGCGCCGTCGCCTTTGTCCATCACCTTCTTGAGAGCCTTGGGGTCGTATTCGATCGACTCGTCGGGAGCGAAGAGGATTCCGCTCTTGAAGACGATATCGGCGAAGGTGCGGAAGCCGACGTTGGCCGCGAGCAACTTCCGCACGAGGGCGGGGTCGTCGGCCGGGAAGGGCGTTTCGTTGATGCTGAGATAATCGGTGAACGCCTCGGTGAGCCGATCGGCGTCGGCGGCGGCGGCAACGTCGGTGTTGAAGGCCGACAGCTTGTCGCGATCGAACTTGGCGTTGGCCTTGCCCAGGCGGTCGATACTGAACATCTCGCGAAGTTCGGCGAGGGAGAAGATCTCCTTTTCACCGCCGGGCGACCAGCCCAGCAACGTGATGAAACTCACCAGCGCCTCGGGCAGATACCCCGCCTCCCGGAAGCTCAAGATATCGACGTCTCCATCACGTTTGGACAGCTTGCGGCCCTGCATGTCCATAATCAACGGCAGGTGAGCGTACCGCGGCTCGTCGAACCCCAGCGCCTCTCGCAGCAGTTTGTGCCGCCAGGTCTGGCCGAGAAACTCCTGGCCGCGGAGGATGAAGTTCACGCCCATCAGCGCGTCGTCGACGACGTTGGCCAAGTGATACGTGGGCCAGCCGTCGCCTTTGCGGATGATGAAGTCATCCTGCTGATCGGCCCCCACGGTCACGTCGCCGAACACTTCGTCATGCACCGTCACCGCCTCGCCCGGGCACAAGAACCGCACCACCACCGGCCGACCTTCGGCCTCAGCGGCGGCTGCGTCGTCGGCGGTCGGCAGCGTCTGGGCGCGAGGATACATAAACGATCGCTTCTCGGCTTGGGCGGCCTCTCGCATGACGGTAAGCTCGTCGGCGGTATCGAACGCGTAGTACGCATCCCCCGAAGCCAGCAGTTTCTCGACGTACTCGGTGTAGATGTCCAGCCGCTCGGACTGCACGTACGGGCCCAGTTCCCCCCCGGCGCCGACGCCCTCGTCCCAGTCGATGCCGAGCCAGCGAAGGTCTTCGAGAATCTGCTCGACGGCCCCCTCCACGTGGCGAGCCCGATCGGTGTCTTCGATCCTCAGCAGGAACACCCCGCCGGTCTTGCGGGCCAGCAGATGGCAGAACAACGCCGTCCGGGCCGAGCCCACATGCAAATGTCCTGTCGGCGAGGGTGCGAAGCGTGTCTTGATTGTGTTGACGCTGGTCATCGGCGTTTCTCCATGCTTTGACAACGGAAGAACAGTAGCATAGCGACCGAAGAAGTGAAATCAATGACCCCGCGTGACCGCTACATTCAGACGCCCGGCGGCTGGCCCGATTGACCGGTTGACTCTAACAGCCCGTCGAGAAATGCCTGATACGCCCTTTCGCCTTCTGGTATAATTACTTAGATGAGTACCATGTCCGACAATAAAGATATCGTCGAGAATCTCACCCTCCTGCGCGACCACAGCCGCACGTGGCGAGAGAATAAGTTCGTGTACCCGGTACTTTCACGCCGGGCGAAGGGCTTGAGCATCGGCATCAACCTGAACCCGTCGAAGGTCTGCACGTTCAACTGCATCTACTGCCAGGTGAATCGAAAGATCGCGCCGATCACCAGTAAGGTCGACCTCGGGACGCTGATCCGAGAGTTGAACGCCATGCTGGACTGGGTCGTCAGCGGGGAGATCTGGGACGATCCGCATTTCGCCGACGTGCCGAAGGAGATGCGCCGGATCAACGACATCGCCTTCAGCGGCGACGGCGAACCGACCGCGTTTCGCAACTTCGCCGACATGGTCCAAATGGCCGCCGACGCCAAGGTCCACCACAACCTCAAGAGCGTCAAACTGGTGGTGATCTCCAACGCCTCGCGGTTCCACACCCAGACCTTCCGCCGGGCGCTGCCGACACTGCAAACCCGCCAGGGCGAGGTCTGGGCCAAGCTCGACGCCGGATCGCCGGCGCATTTCGCCCGGGTGAACAGGACGTCGGTGTCGTTTAAGAGGATTCTGGCCAACATCGAATGGCTCGCCAAACAGATGGCCATCGTGATCCAGAGTTGCTTCTTCCGCCTCAACGGCGAGGCCCCCTCCGACACCGAGATCGAACTGTACATCGCCCGCCTGCGAAAAATTCGCGACAATGGCGGCCACATCAAGTGCCTGCAACTGTACACCCTCGTCCGGCGCCCCGCCGACGCCAAGGCGACGGCGCTGAGCCATGACGAGCTGGACGAACTGGCCAACCGGATTCGCGATCGCGTCGGAGGCGTACCCGTAGAAACCTACTACGGAGCCGACGCGCCGCCGCAAGACTAGCAGCGGATGATCGCGACGGCGCCGACGGTCAGGCCCTACTCGCCGTTGACTTGGATCAGCGAATGGATGGGATAGTCGCCGAGTCTATCGCGGCCGTTGAGGAAGGCCAACTCGATCACGAAGCTGACGCCGACGATCTCACCGCCGAGTCTCTCGACGAGTTTGCAACTGGCCTCCATCGTGCCGCCGGTGGCCAGCAGGTCGTCCATCATCAGCACGCGCTGGCCGGGACGGACGGCGTCGGTGTGGATTTCGACCTTGTCGGATCCGTATTCCAAGGCGTATTCGACCGAGAGCGTTTCGCACGGCAGTTTTCCGGGCTTACGAACCGGGATGAACCCTACGCCCATCTGAATGGCCGCGGCTGTGCCGAAAATGAACCCGCGACTCTCGGTGCCGCAGACCAACTCGACGCCGGCGTCGGCGAACGGGGCGACCATCTGATCGATCGTCGCGGCCAAGCCGGCCGGATCGGCCAGCAGGGGCGTGATATCCTTGAAGACGATGCCCTCGGAAGGGAAGTTCGGCACGTCGCGAATCAGCGTTTCCAGTGTGTTCATGTCGTCTCCGCGGGCTCTGAACGTCGGCGCTCTCTCTGTCGGCGAATCACCGACCCACTCCCGGCGCACCGAGTGTACCCACGCCGCCGGAACCGGTCCAGCGCCGGTCGCGAGGATGTTCGGCTTCGGTCGTCGTCGGCAGGCGGCGCCTCGTCCCCCTTACCGTACGCTCGCCGACCGCGGCGGGTTTGCCGGCGGCGCCGACGGCGATGGCGGAGCGGGCCATCGAGGCACAGCCCCAATGGCGGACCTACCCGATTCGGCGGCTCGGGTTTTGATGCATGAAATGCCTCGTTTTCTGGGGAATTCCGCTTGTGATGGAACCGAAGGAGGTCTAAGGTACGTAGTTTGCCAACAGCCCAATGGGTTGCTGGCGGCTGACCGGGCGGTCCGGTCGCCGGGGAGTCGTCCGAACGTGAGGACGGTGTGAAGAACTCCGGATGCCACAAGTGTTTAGACAGACAGGTACAAGGTAGACATGGTAGATTACAAACTCATTAACTCTCTGGGGCTGAGCGACGAAGACCTCGACCGGCAGTTGGCCGAGGCGTTGGGTGCGGATTTTGATCCGGATTCAATGAGCAAGATGATCGATTCGACGGTGACGCAGTTCCAGCCGGGATCGATTCTGAAGGGGCGAATCGTCAACGTCATCGGCAATGACGTGATGGTCGAAGTGGGCCTCAAGAGCGAAGGCGTCGTGGACATCCACGAGTTCCGCAACAGCGACGACGCCAAGGCCGGTGAAGAGATCGAAGTTCTGCTGGAAGCCGTCGAAGGCGACGGCGGGCTGGTTCTGCTGTCCAAACGCAAAGCCGACCGTATCCGCGGGTGGGAACGCATCATCGCCAACAACTCCGAAGGCGACATCGTTACCGGTATCGCCACGCGAAAGATCAAGGGCGGCCTCCTGGTCGACATCGGCGTGCCGGTCTTCCTGCCGGCCAGTCAGGTCGACATCCGCCGTCCGGCCGATATCGGCGAGTTCATCGGCAAGGAAATGTCGGCCAAGATCCTCAAGATCGACATCGACCGCCGCAATATCGTCATCTCGCGCCGCAAGCTCATTGAAGAACGCCGCAACGAAGCCAAGGAAAAGCTCATGGCCGAGATCGAAGTCGGCGAGCTTCGCGCCGGTCAGGTCAAGAACATCGCCGATTTCGGCGCCTTTGTCGACCTCGGCGGCGTCGACGGCCTGCTGCACATCACCGACATGAGTTGGGGCCGGATCAATCACCCCTCCGAGGTGGTCAAGATCGACGAAGAGATCGAAGTGATGATCCTCAACGTCGACCGCGAGAAAGAGAAGATCGCCCTGGGCCTCAAGCAGAAGGGCCCCAGCCCGTGGGAAGGCATCGAAGATCAGTACCCGGTGAACGACCGCGTGACCGGCAAGGTCGTCAACATCATGTCCTACGGCGCCTTCGTGCAGTTGCAAGAGGGTATCGAAGGCCTGGTCCATATCTCCGAGATGAGCTGGACCCGCCGGATCAATCACCCCAGCGAACTGCTCAGCGTCGGCGACGAGATCGAAGTGGTCGTCCTGGACGTGAACAAAGACAAGCAAGAGATTTCTCTGGGCATCAAGCAGACCGAGGTAAACCCCTGGACGCTGGTCAAGCAGAAGTATCCGCCGGCAACCGTGATTACCGGCAAGGTTCGCAACCTGACCAACTACGGCGCCTTCGTGGAAATCGAAGAAGGCATCGACGGGCTCCTGCACGTCAGCGACCTGAGCTGGACCAAGAAGGTTGGGCACCCCTCCGAGATCCTCAAGAAGGGCCAGGAAATCCAGTGCGTGGTCCTTTCGGTCGACGAAGAGAAGATGCGAGTCGCTTTGGGCCTGAAGCAACTGACCGAAGACCCGTGGCTGCGTGCGATCCCCGAGCGATATCTGCCCGGCCAAATCGTCCATGGCAAGGTGACCAAGCTGACCAACTTCGGCGTCTTCGTCGAGTTGGAACCGGATCTCGAAGGCCTGCTGCACGTCAGCGAACTGGCCGACCACAAGGTCGAGAATCCCCAGGATATCGTCAAGGCCAGCGATGAGATCGAGGTCAAGATCCTGCGAGTCGACATCGAGGAACGCAAGATCGGCCTGAGCCTCAAGCGAGCCCAGTGGGCCAGCGAAGGCTCAGAAGCCGGCGACGGCAGCGGGCAGCCGGTCAAACGTCGCGGCGGCCTCGGCTCCGAAGGCGGCATGCTCGGCAGCATCGCCAACGACCTGGTGCTCCAAACGGCCGCGACGGCCGAAGCAGCTGGTAAAGCACCGGCTGAAGCCCCGGCTGAGACCCCGGCTGAGACCCCGGCTGAAACCCCGGCTGAGACCCCGGCTGAAACCCCGGCTGAAGCTCCGGCTGAAACCCCGCCGGCTGAAACCCCGGCTGAGACCCCGGCTGAGACCCCGGCTGAGACCCCGGCTGA
>CBDVCA010000189.1:0-5722 GCA_965372365.1 uncultured bacterium | reverse complement strand
GAAGGTCTCAGCCCCCTGGCGCTGACATGACGGCCGCGGCAGACGCCGGAGAAGGACCGAAGGATCGGCAGGGTCTTGCTCGACGAGGCGGAAGACCCCCCCCCGGCGGCCGCGCACGCAAAAGGGCGGACCCGCGAAGGCCCGCCCTCTTGTGTATTCTCACAGCGTGATCAGCCGGTCAACCTAGGCTTGCCGCTGATCTCATCGGCGCCGGCGATTACTCGCAGGAGCCGAAGTTGTTCTTCAAAATAACGAAATCGTCGATGTCGACGTCGCCGTCGCTGTCGAAGTCGCCTTCGGCCCAAGTCGTGCCGGAGCCGAAGTTGCCCTTCAGGATGACGAAATCGTCGATGTCGACCCCGCCGTCAAGGTTGGCGTCGCCGGGGCAGGCGACGACGACGCCGCCCATGACCCACGCCTGTAGGCTGGAGCCCAAGTGGTACTTGCCCTTGGTCAGGTTGTTGGTCATCATGCCGTAGCCGCCGTCGTATGCGGTGACGGCCACAACGTCCAGGCCGATCTCGACCCCGGGGGCCAAGTCGACCACGACGGTGTCGTCGGAGCCCATCAGACCGGCGTCGTCGGTGGCGCCCCAACCGGCGTAGAAGCTGTGGGGCACGATCGACAATTCGTAACTCAGAACGTCCCCGTTGACCGCCGCGGCGTACGCCGGCGCCAGATCCGGGGTGACCGCATTGTACCACGAAGCGATGATCCAGTCGCCGCCGGCTCCGTCGGCGCCGACGACGATCTGCTGACCGTAGCCCATCAGACTCAGGAACTCGACGTCGTGGTTGCCGCCGTCAATGCTGACTTCGATGTCGTCGTGGGCGTTCCACGACGCGTAGTCGGGGGACAGGACGTGTTCGGTGTCGGTCATTTCAACAGCGAGCAGAATGACGTTGTCGGCGTCGTTCCAGCGAACGGCGTATCGAGCCCCCGACATATCCGACGGAACGGGGTCGTAGATCTCGTCCAGCACAATCCAATCGGCGTCGGCCCAATCGCTCAGGTCACCGTCAATGGTCGCCGTGCCTTCGGCGGCTGTGTACGGAATCAGAATGTCGTGATCGGCCATTGCACTACAGGCCACGGCCAGCAGGACCACCAACGAAAGAATGGTTTCTCTCAACTTCATGATGTGCTTCCTCCACTCGCGTGCAAGATACCTTGGTTCAGTCCATCGGCCTGGAACACGAACGGTTCCATTCTCGATAAGCCGATTGCGTACTGACCACTTACCGAGTTTACACCCAATCCCTGTCTTTGCAAGCATCAATTGATTCATGATTGCCACAAAGTGGAGCACCAAGCCACCGTTCGGTTCGACGATCGGCCGCTGCTCCGGCGGCCGCGTACGCAAAAGGGCGGACCCGTGAAGGCCCGCCCTCTTGTGTATTCTCACAGCGTGATCAGCCGGTCAACGCAGGCTTGCGGCTGATCTCATCGGCGCTGGCGATTACTCGCAGGAGCTGCCGAAGTTGCCCTTCAGGATAACGAAGTCGTCGATGTCGACGTCGCCGTCGCCATCGAAGTCGCCTTGGACCCAGGTGGTCCCGGAGCCGAAGTTGGCCTTCAGAGCCACGAAATCGTCGATGTCGACGTCGCCGTCAAGGTCGGCGTCGCCGGGGCAGGGGGGTGCGGAGTCGTAGGGGTTGGGGAGGATCTCGTCGCCAACGCGCTCCAGCGTCATCGCCGAGGTGTTGATGCCGATGGTGTCGACCAACAACGTGTTGGATGTTTCGTCACTGTAGCTATAGTTGCTAACGACGAACTTCAGGTTCTGGACGGCGTTGTTTATGTGGGTATCGTTCCGCATGTACCACCACTCGCCGAAGGTGCTCATGGCCTGAACGGGCGTACCGCCTTGTTCGCAGATGAAGTACTTCGTCCGGTCATTGTCGTGATCGACCTGAATCCACAGTTCCATCCACTTCTGGATCGGCGGGTTGATGTTGGTATCGTAATCGTAACCCTTCGGCGTACTCGTCCCCCAGTTGTAAGCCTTGAACGGCTCGCCGCCGCCGATGCCGTACAGAGCGCCCATGTCGGAATAACCGCGGCCGAGGCCGCCTTGCTGCCAGCCGTCAGCATTGACGGTCCCGGGGTCATTCTGGGCATTGCTGTCGTAGTCCCAGCCAGGGTTGAGGTCGTTGGTGGCGATTATATTGGATGATACGTCGTTCACGGCGAATCGCAGATAGATCGTCCCTTCGCCGGTAATCTCCATCGACTCCATGGCCATGGCCGTCATCGCCCCCATGCTCTGAACGCCGAAGCGGTTATTGGCGACCATTTGGAGGTACTGATTGCCGCCGGACGAACGGACATTGGACGACAGGTGATCCCACAACGCGGTAGTGTTGTCCTGGGTGTGCCAGCGAGGAACCGTGCCATCGGCGCCCTGCAGGTGGATCGTCGCGTCAACGGTATACGACTCGAAATCTTCGTACATCACCATATCTGCTTGGGCGGCCGTGGCGACAAAAGCGACGGCCAAGGCGAGTGTCAGCAACTTCTTCATCACATACTCCTTTTTCAAAGAAACAGAACCCTCGGCGACGGTCAGGACAGGATTCCCTCCCTCCCGACGCCATCGTTTCATAAAACGCACCGACATGTGGCCTCTCCAAAACGGTAAAGACTCATTCCGGAGGAGGCTCTAAAAGGTGCGTACCATAAGAATGCAACGCTTCAGCGTGTAACCGCAGGCCGCTCAAGACAGGCGGCGACAGACACACTACGGTAATCCTCCGTCAACTTGTTAACAGATTGTACCGCATTTCCCGGAATCACGCAAGCCCCAATCCGCGTCTATATCCAAAAGAGATTCGCCTCCGGCGTCATCAATATACCTCTTGCCCCCGGAGGCGGATACAGGCATCATGCCGGCATGAAATCGACGCCATGCGACATTCCATCTTCTCTGGAGCGTACCGGCGGACGGGCCGACCTTGTGATTCGTCGGGGTCGGGTGCTCGATGGGTTGGGGGCGCCGCCGAAACGAGCCGATGTAGTCGTCTTCGGCAGCCAGGTCATGATCGCGGCCGCCCGCTACGGGGCCGGCCGGTGACGGCCAAGACCGAACGGTATTTCCTTGGTCTGACCAGCGGCTATAGCGTCGACGGCGTCGCCGCCGTCCTCGCCGCCGTCTGCGGACAAGGCGAGCACATGGCCGTCCGCCAGGTGCGATATGAATTCACTCCCTACCCGCCGGCCCTGCGACGGACGATTCTGGCCGCCGCGACCGGCGAGACGATCACCGCGGCGGGCATGGCGGAACTGGACCGGGACGTCGGCCTGGCGATGGCCGCGGCCGCCAAGAAACTGATCAACGCCGCACGCGTGGCGCGACGGAAGTTGATCGCCGTAGGGTCGGGGGGCCAGGCGTTGGCGTACGTCCCCCCCACCGACGCGGCTCCCATCGGCGGTCGGCTGCACATCGGAGCCCCGGCGATCATCGCCGAGGCCATCGGCTTGCCGGTGGTGGCCGATTTCGCCGCCGCCGACCTCGCCGCCGGCGGGCGCGGGGGGCCGGTGTCGGCGTGGCCCGACTGGGTGCTGTTCGGCCACCAGCGGAAGACCCGGGTCGTGGTCCACCTCGGCGCCGTGGCGTCGATCACCTTCTGCCCCGCAGGCGGCCAGGCCGGCGATACGCTCACCTTCGACGCCGGGCCGGGGACCCTCGTGATCGACGCACTGACCCGACGGCTGTTCGACAAACCCTGCGACACCGACGGCGCCATCGCCGCGGCGGCCACGGCCGATCCAAGCCTGCTGAACGAACTGCTGGCCGACCCTTACCTGCACCGACGGCCCCCCAAGACGACCGGGCCGGAGCGATGGGGAGCCGCGTACATGGATCGCCTGGGGTTGATGGCCGACAAGCGCGACCTCACCGGGGCCGGCCGGGTCGCTACGGCAAGCGAACTGACGATCCGCAGCATCGTCGCGGCCATCGGCGAGATGACCGAGAACCCCCACGAAGTCCTTCTCGCCGGCGGCGGCGCCAAGAACATCCACCTCGCCATGGGGCTTCGCAAGCTGCTGGTCCCGGCCTCGACGATCAGCACCGAACGGTTCGACATCGACTCCAAAGCCCTCGCCGCCCTCGGCTGCGCGATGCTGGCCGCCGCTCGCATCGACGGCGTTCGCACGGGTATGCCCCAAGTGACCGGGGCCGGCCGAGCGACGCTGATGGGGAATATCACCGACGTGTAAGCGTAGGGGACTGGCTCGGCAGTCTCGCCTCGGCGAGACGAACGTGCCTGTACCCGGGCCATGGAGACGAGTGTCGAAGCATCCCTGATCGGTCGCCGCGGGGTCAGCGCTACGGGTACAGCCCCTGTAGGGGGCGTTTGAAAGGGGCGCACAGGGGGCACACATATTCGAATCTCCTGTTCCGCGTCATCTTCAGCGGATCGAGTCGAGCCACAAAACGCCGGCCCTCGATGCGGCAGTCGAGAAGGAGATTGACGCCTTCCTGGCGTCCTGCTAAAATGACGCACCAGGAAGACCAGAGACATCGTATTCGCGCGGGTTTCCCGAAAATAGGTGACTGTCCCGGGTTTCCCGGGTTTCCACGTTCTTTGGCCGTTGTCGTCTCAGGAGAATAGTGACATCTAATGACAAGAAACCCACCAGATGCTGTCAAGCGACTCTTGAGGCAGGAAGTCGGCTTCGCATGCCCTTTCCCTGGCTGCGGGGCCGCAATCCTTACCCTGCACCACTTTGATCCCCCTTGGCATCAACGACCCCATCATCGTCCCGAAGGTATGATCGCCCTTTGCAGAAAGCACCACGCTGCCGCCGACGATGGGGCTTACACCAAACAAGAACTCCGCGATTTCAAGCATCGCAGCCAGTCGCCATCTCTTGTGCGTCATCGATTCCCGTGGTATGAGAAGTCCCTTCTCTGCCGTGTTGGGGGCTGCTGGATGCTCCAAGAAGGCCCTATGGTTTCTTTTGATGGGGAACCAGTTATTCATCAGACTCGAGGGCCTGAAGGAAGAGTGTTACTTAGTGCCGTCATTCGCAAGTCTGACGGCAAGCTTGCAGCCACACTCGATAAAAACCTTCTGACGACATACCGTGAAAGTATCTATGACGTGAGGCTGATGACATCCGGCAATCGCGTACACCTATGGCTCGCCCCCTATAAGGTAGGACTTCATCTTACACTATATCACATGACGGAAGATCAGCTTGAAGATAAGTTACTCAAGGATCATGCAAAGTCCACGGTCGCACTACGTAAACTCCTTGCGGCTTTCCCTGCAACATCGGCCGACTGCGACCACGACGCTAATCCTCGGGGTCCGAATAACAATATAGATTACATGCTGAACTTGGCGAAACAGCGCTGCCTTGACTCCGACCAACTGATTCCTGTCTTAGATGTCGATACTCTTGTCACCTACTCGTCCACCGGAAGGCGACTCGCCATTAAGAATGGCATCAAGGCGAGAGTCGAGGTGCATTTTTCCGTCTTCGTGGACAATGGTGCAGGAGGGCTAGCCCTCTAGGACTCTGTTTGCCCCTGAGCTCCAGTGAGCCAGTGCATCCAGAGTTCGGGGGGCGCCATACTTAATTGCCTCGGCTTGACGGTCTGCTTGAAGCGTAATAACATTCGTGCATGCTGGAGATTGCGAGCATTGTATCGACGGGTGAGGGCCGCCGATGGGTGAGGTGCGGCTTCGCGCTCAGCTCGATTCACATCTCG
>CBDVCA010000188.1:0-5749 GCA_965372365.1 uncultured bacterium | reverse complement strand
GGGCGACACAGAGACCGTATGGCCACGGGGTGTCGCCCCTATCGGGGCTTGGGGCGTTAGGGGGCGGACCCTATCTCGCCGCGGCGAGCTACAAATCTGTCGGCCCTGCGGGCCTCAACGGCAAACCGTCGGAACGCGCCGTAATGTAGGGGACTGGCTTCGAAGCGAAACGCAGGCGCCTGTACCCGGCTCCCGAGGGCGATGCGTTCATCGTAGGGGACTGGCTCCGCAGCGTGGCGCAGCGAAGCGAAGGCGCCTGTACCCGGCCCGATTCCACACAACGGTCCGGGGGCGGTGCGCCGACGGCTTCGGGTACAGGCGCCTTCGTCCCAAGAAACCGGGACTGCGGAGCCAGTCCCCTACGCTGGCGAGCGGGATAACGAACCAGCACCGAACGCGACGAATCCGGGGAAAGAAGCCGCGGGATATGCAGACTCGTGCGATTGACGCCGCGGCAGAGCCATAACTCCATGCACACGCTGCCTTTCAGTGCCCCCGATTGCTACAGCCGGCCCCATCGGCGCCTCCGTCAAACCCATCGCAAGCGAAAAATCCGCTGCAACTGGCAAAGATGCAGCCTTCACAAGCCGAAACCTACAGAGAAACCTTTACCTCTAGTAGGAGAAGTGCAATGCGTTGTGCCCTGATTTTGTTGCTTGTTATCGGACTGCTGCCGGTGGCCTCTTGGGCCGAGAACGGTGTTACGGACTCTGAGATCCTGCTGGGTCAGTCGTGTGCATTGGAAGGGCCGGCCAAGGCTCTGGGCCAAGGCATGCGTGCGGGCCTTACTGCTTGTTTTGCCGAGGTTAACGCCGCTGGCGGCATTGGCGGTCGCAAGATCCGGCTGATCAGCATGGACGACGGCTACGAGCCCAAAAAAGCCATCGTCAACACACGTCAATTGCTCGATAACGACAAGGTCTTCGCCCTGATCGGCGAGGTCGGCACCCCCACATCCAAGGCCGTGGTTCCGATCGTCGAAGAGGCGAAGGCGCCGTTCTTCGGCCCGTTCACCGGGGCCGAGTTCCTCCGCAATCCTTTCAAGAAGTACGTCGTGAACGTTCGGGGCAGCTACTACCAGGAAATGGAGAAGCTGGCCTCGTATCTTGTTGACGAGAAGAAGCTTACGAAAATCGCCTGCTTCTACCAGAACGACGGCTACGGCCAGGCGGGCCTTTCGGGCATCAAGCTGGCCCTCCAGAAGCGTTCGATGGAGCTGGCGGCGACCGGAACGTACGAGCGGAATACCGTGGCCGTCCGCGGCGGTCTGCTTCAGATCCGCAAGGCCAAGCCCGACGCGGTCATCATGGTCGGCGCGTACAAACCTTGCGCCGAGTTCATCAAACTGGCCAAGAAGGTCGGCATGAAAGAGACCGTCTACTGCAACATCTCGTTCGTGGGCTCCAAGGCCCTCTGCGGCGAACTGGCCGACGCCGGCGAAGGCTGTATCATCTCTCAGGTCGTCACCTTCCCGTACGACACCACCACGCCTCTGGTTGCTGAATACACCGCCGCGATGAAAGCCCACCAGAGCGATGTCGAGCCCGGCTTCGTCTCGCTCGAAGGGTACCTGGTCGGTCGTCTGTTCTGCATGGTCGCCGAGAACGTCTCCGGCGATTTCACTCGCGAGAGCTTCCTCAACGCCATCGGCGACACCAAGACTTTCGATATCGGCGGAACCGCGCTGCGATTCGGCCCCGAGGATCACCAAGGCATGGACAATGTGTTCCTGACCGTGATCCGTGACGGCAAGATCCAGCCAATGTCGGCGGCAAAGACGACCGTCGCCCAGACCGACTAATCTCGAATCAAATCAGGTGTATTCATGAATGTGTTGTCCAAGATGAAGCTGCGCTGGCGGATCCTCACCGGGTTCCTGCTGTGCGCAATGGTGGTCGGTCTATCCAGCGGCCTGGCGATCCTGTCGCTGAGTTCGATCCACGGACGGATGACCGAGACGACCCACCGCACCGTCAGCCTAATCGAGCGACAGAACGGCTCCGGCCGCCAAACGACGGCCGTCCGGACGCTTGTCGCCGATATCGCCGAAGCCGCCGACCAGGCGGCGCTGGCGCCGCTACGGGACCGGCTCGACCGGATCCGGACGGACGGAGGCGAAACGCTTGCCGGCGAGTTCCTCGACGCGGTCGGGGAACTCGCCGATTCCCAAGCCGATTTTCTGGACGCCCGGGACGAACTGGGCATTTTGCGAGCCACCGCCGAGACGACGTTGGCCGCGATCAGTCAGGACGCCACCGAGATGGCCGACGCCACGCAGTTCAATGCGGCCATGGCCATTGAAGACTCGCTCTCGGCGGTGCGAGCGCACGTCAAGCAAGGCGCCGAAGAAACCGCCAAAGCGTTCGGCAAACTATCCGAATCCACCGAACAAGCCGTCTCGACCATCAAGTCGGCGATGGACGTTCGGGCGAGTTGCTACCAACTCAACGCCCTCGCCGTCGAAATCCACAGCGCCACGGACACGGCCGTTGTGGACTATCGAGCCTCGGAGATCGACACCCTCGTCGATACGGTCAAGACGCAGATCGCCTCCTTGCCCGACAACGACACCACCGCCGACGTGGCCGCGACATTCGCCGATCTCACCACCGTCATGTCCAAGTTGGTCAAAACCAAGCGAGGTTCCGATTCCGCCGACGCCGCCAAGGCGGTTCGGTCTGAACTGGACGAGGCGCTGACCCCCATCGGAAAAGCAACGCTCGCCTTGGTCGATGAGTGCGAGTTCAACGCGACGATGGCCGTTGAGGACGCCCTTGGCAACGTCAGGATCTCTGCCGAAGCTCGCAGCAAGAGCGTCGGAGGCGGGCTGGACACACTGGGCGAAACCGCCAATAGCGCCACGGCCACCCTACAGGCGGCCGCGACGGTCCGTACGTTCTGCGAAGAAATGAACGCCATGGTCGGCGAGGTTCTTCTGGCGACCGACGACGCGACGCTGGGCCTTGTGCAAGGTAGAGTCGCCTCTGCGATCGGCCGCGCCAATATCGCCATGTCATCGCTGGCCGACAACGACGCGGCTCCCAAGGTCGTCGCCGAGATCCAGCGGTGCGATCAATTGCTCACCGACACCCTCAAGGCCCAGAGCCACATGCTCGCCGCCAGGGTCCGCCTGACGGCCACGTCATCGGCGTTGGCCGAGAAGATGCGCCAAATCGATATGCAGCTCGTCGCTGACGCCGAGGCCACCAAGGCCGGCATAATTCAGGCGGCGAGCAGCGCCGGCGATGAGGTGTCTCAACGCCGCCTCGTGCAGGCCATTGTCGCCGCGGCCGCGGTTGTTCTGGCCATCGCCGCTGGCGTGCTCATTTCCGGGTCGATCACCCGGCGACTGCGGAGCATCCTCGAGGCCATGACCGCCGGCGCCGAGCGTGTGTCGTCGGCTGCGTCCCACGTGTCTGATGCGTCGCGAGCCTTGGCCGATCGCAGCGTCAAACAGGCGGCGTCGATCGAAGAAACCTCCGGCGGCGTGGAAGAGATGTCGGCGCGAACGCGACAGAACGCCAAAAACGCCGACGAGGCCAAAGGCATCGCCGGTAACGCCCACGCCGACGCCGACAAGGGCGCCGAGGCCATGACACGAATGGAAGCGGCCATCGAAGACATCAAGGCGGCCTCTGACGAAACGGTCAAGATCGTCCGAGTTATCGATGACATCGCCTTCCAGACCAACCTTCTGGCCCTCAACGCCGCGGTCGAGGCCGCTCGCGCCGGCGAGGCCGGAAAAGGGTTCGCCGTGGTGGCCTCGGAGGTGCGTAATCTGGCCCAGCGAAGCGCCGAAGCGGCGCAGAACACCGCCGGGATGATCCAGGAGGCCGCCGCCAAGGCCGACATCGGCGTGAGCATCGGAGCCGAAGTGACCGATTCGCTCGGGTTGATCGCCGACGGCAACCGCCAGGTCAACGACCTGATCGCCCAAATCAACGACTCCAGCCAGGAGCAGGCCGAAGAGATCGTGTCGATCAACGAGGCCCTCGGCGGCATGAACAATTCCACGCAGGCCAACGCCGCTAGCGCAGAAGAATCGGCCGCGGCCAGTGGGGAACTGAGCGATCAGGCGTCGCAATTGACCGAACTGGTGGGGCAGTTGGAAACGCTCGTCGGGAAGAGCTGCAATACATCGTAATCGCTCCACCTCCGTGACAATCGACAGGCCTGTCGCGCACTCACGCGGCGGGCCTGTTCCACTTCCGGCCCGACTCCCCACCACGAGCATGGGGGCGATGGGTTCATCGCAGGGGACTACCCGGTAGAAAACTCTGAAGGTTTGATGGACGGACCTCCTTTCGTCGATACAATTCTAATGGAATAGCGTAGTACTGGATATGTGAGGTACTTGGACGTACAGTTGTTGCGGGAAGGAACACTTCTATGGGCAGCGAACTCGACCGTAGCATTAGCCTGACGCGCCCCGAAGTGGTGACCGAGATCGAACGATTGGCGCACGATCTCAGCAACCAGATCATGGTCATCCAGGGGAATGCAAGTCTGCTGCAACTCAAGACAACCGACTCACCGGAGTTGCACGACCTGATCGAGCAGATCCTTGGCGCGTGCCACAACGCCGTCACCCTGACGCGGCAGGTGGGTGCGACAGCCGTGGATCTTCAGGACATCGACCGATAGGGTCAGCGACAGGCGTTGCAAACGTGGGGTGAAGGGGGACAGTCTATGCGGCTCTGTGCGTATCGGTCGCCGATTCAATCACCGGGGTGAAACTGCTGGAATTCGTCGCCGTCGGAGCCGGGCGGATCGACCACAAGACAGCCGTCGAGCTGCCCGAAACCATCGAGGCGGACGTCTACTTCAGCGGCGAATGGATCAAAGCCCAGTGGAGCAAGTGGGACGCGCCAGCCTACATCTGCCCGCCGCGAGAATTGGCCACGATGAAGAGCTATGAGGCTTGGCTGTCAAAGGGAAGAGGTGCGGCGCCCCTGCCTACTGAATCATCGCCAGCAGGCGCCGGGTTCCGGCTTCGTCGATCAGGTAATCCCAGTGGTCCAGGTTGCCGAGCAGATCCGACGAGGTGGCGAACAGGTCGCCCCCGGCGCCCTTGAAGGTCGGGTCGGCCCCGCCGAGGATGCCAACCAGTCGCCCGCCGCGACGGGTGAACACGGCCCCCGCCAAGGGGGGGCGACCGTCGCCGGGGCGGATCTGGAACGCGTTGGCGCCTAACCGATTATCATACCAGAAGTTATTTACCACACCATCGCAAACGGCCAAGCTCGTCATCGCCGGCGGCCCCACAACGACCACCTCATCGCCCACCTTGGGCGTATGCGGATCGGGCAGCGGGATCGCGAACCGGTCGCCCCATGGCGCACCAATCCGAAGCAAGGCCAGATCGGCATCGTTGACGTGGATGGCCACCAGGCGGGCGTTCGCCCCTGACCCGGGGGTTATGGCCCCCGGCGCCCCAACGCGAAACGCCACGTTCCGACGCCGCCGGGAATCCGTCGGGCGATACGATGGATCCACCATCTGCCGACTCGTGAGCACCAGGGCCGTGCGGCCATCGCAGGCGATCACAATCCCTACCCCCTCCTGACCATACGTCTTCCAGGAGCTGAACAGTGAAGTCTTGGTCTCCCACGTCGTCTGAACCGTCGCCAGGACCGACCGATACGCCTGTCGGATCTCCTCGATCGAAACCATCCTGTTCGGGTCGATCGGCTTAACCGCCCCGGCGGTCGCGCGAGAAAGACGCTTGCACCCGCCGGCCGCGGCCAGT
>CBDVCA010000187.1:0-5835 GCA_965372365.1 uncultured bacterium | reverse complement strand
ACACCACATTATCCCTGGGACAGAGTACTAGCCCCCCGCAGTGCGGGGGGTCGAAGACCGTGCGACTCCACAGTCTTCGGACCGAGCTTCACCTTTCCGCCGATCAGCATCAAATTGACTACAGGGTCGCCATCCGTCCAACGACCCCCTGCACTGCAGGGGGCTAGTACCCTGTCCCAGCAATACTGTGGTGTTCTGACTTGCGGCGATGATGCGTCTGCTGCGTCAGAAAAGCTCGGCATATCAACCAATATGCCGTCACTTTTCTTCCTTACATCCACATCACCGGCGCGGCGTCATAACACCACATTATCCCTGGGACAGAGTACTAGCCCCCCGCAGTGCGGGGGGTCGAAGACCGTGCGACTCCACAGTCTTCGGACCGAGCTTCACCTTTCCGCCGATCAGCATCAAATTGACTACAGGGTCGCCATCCGTCCAACGACCCCCTGCACTGCAGGGGGCTAGTAACGATAGGCCTTCGGCGGTTCAGCCATCGGGATACGGACCCTGAAGAAAAACGCCCCGGATTTCGGCCGAGGCGCGTGAGCATACACCATTGAGGCCGTTTACGCTTTTACGATCTTCCGCTTGCCGCCGCGGACGTTGCTGGTGGCGTTGCGGGTGTCGATCACGAGTTGGGCGTGCTTGACGATCTCGGCGTAATCGTAGGCCGTGTGGTCGGTGCTGATCAGGACGGCGTCGTATTTACGAAGTGTCGCCGGCGTCAGCGGGACCGAGGTCATCTTCAGATTGTATCCGCGCATCTTGTGCGTTCGGGGCACGTGGGGGTCGTTGTAGTCGACCTTGGCGCCCTTGCGTTTGAGCAGTTCGATCAGCTCCAGCGACGGGCTCTCGCGGACGTCGTCGACGTCCTTCTTGTAGGCCAGTCCGAGTACGAGCACCTTGGCGCCCTTCATCGCCTTGCCGCGATCGTTCAGGGCGTCCATGATCTTGGCGATGACATACTCGGGCATGCCGACGTTGATCTCGCCGGCCAGCTCGATGAATCGCGTGGGCAGGCCGTACTGCTTGGCCTTCCAACTGAGGTAGAACGGGTCGATGGGGATGCAGTGGCCGCCGAGGCCGGGGCCGGGGTAGAACGCCTGGAATCCGAACGGCTTGGTCGCCGCGGCCCGGATGACTTCCCACACGTCGACGTCCATTCGGTCGAACAGCATCTTCAGTTCGTTGACCAGGGCGATATTGACGCAGCGGTAGGTGTTTTCCAGAATCTTGCTGGCTTCGGCCGCTTCGCAACTGTTGACCGCGACGATGGTGTCCAGGGCCATTTCGTAGATCTTGGTGGCGGCGACCAGCGAGTTGGGGTCGTAGCCGCCGACGACTTTGGGGATGGTCTTGGTGGTGTAATCGGTTCGGCCCGGGTCCTCGCGCTCGGGTGAGTAGGCCAGGAAGAAGTCGCGACCGACCTTCAGGCCGGATTTCTCCAGGATGGGCAGCATCACTTCCTTGGTGGTCCCCGGGTAGGTGGTCGATTCGAGCACAACCAGTTGGCCCTTGCGAAGGATTTTTGAAATCGTCTCGGCGGTGGCCTCGACATAGGTCATGTCCGGCTCTCGCATCTTCGTCAGCGGCGTCGGCACCGCGATCAGGATCGCGTCGACTTTGGCCAATTGCTTGGGGTCGGTGGTGGCCCTGAACAGCTTGGTGGCGAGCATCTCCTTGATCGACTTGGAGGGGATGTGCTCGATGTAGCTTCGCCCGGCCATCAGCGACTTGACCTTGCGGTCGTCGACGTCGAAGCCCAGCACCTTCACGCCCGCCCGGGTGAACTCTCGCACCAGGGGCAGGCCCACGTAGCCCAGGCCGATCACGCCCACGACGGCCTTTTTGCTTTTGATCTTCTCAAGTAGCTGCTTGATCACCTGTTGTGCTCCTTGTCGCAACCATATCCTTCGGCCGCGGCGGCCGCTTCGGGGCGACCGTTCCTGCCGGCTCGTGCGTGTGCAGCCTCCCGGCTGCGATAAGTTCTACTTACTCAAGTTCTTATCGGACCTGACCGGATGCATCTTGATCGAAAACCTCCTTCGACATCGCCAAGACTCCCCCCGGTGCGCCACAGACCGACCCTCCGATCGGCCTGAGGGGACCGGGGGCGGGTCGCCGCCGATTCTATCTGACTCTACGTCTCGTTCCGACAAGGTGTTCAGCCCGTTGGACGCCATTGTCTGCGCCTTCGCCGGCGGCCATACGTCGATCGCCGGAATCCTTGGCGTCGAGGCGCTCGGGGGTGATCACTCGACAATCGGCTCCCGCCGCTGTAAGGTATCGCCCTCACGATTGACCTCATGTCCGGCATGCCGAAGCCGGGTCACGGAAGGATTGAGCAAGATGAACGTACCGTTTCTCGACTTGAAAGCCCAGTACGCCGTCGTTCGCGACGAGATCCTCGCCTCCGTCGAGCAGATTATCGACAGCCTCGGTTTCTGCAACGGGCCGGCGGTCCGCGACGCCGAAGCCAAGCTGGCCGCGTATTGCGATTGCGCCGAGGCCGTCGGCGTTTCCAGCGGCACCGACGCGCTGCTGGTGTCGCTGATGGCGCTGGATATCGGCGCCGGGGACGAAGTGATCACCACCCCGTTCACCTTCTTCGCCACCGCCGGCGCCATTTGGCGGACGGGCGCCAAGCCGGTGTTCGTCGATATCGACCCCGAGACGTTCAACATCGACCCGGCCAAAATCGCCGCGGCCGTCACCGACAAGACCAAGGCCATCCTCCCGGTGCACCTGTACGGCCAGATGGCCGACATGGACCCGATCATGGCGATCGCCGCCGAACATGGGCTGGCGGTGATCGAAGACGCCGCCCAGGCGATCGGCGCCACGTACAAGGGTCGCCCGGCCTGCTCGATCGGCACGACCGGCTGCCTGAGCTTCTACCCCACCAAGAACCTCGGCGCCATGGGCGACGCCGGGATGGTGCTGACCCACGACGCTCAACTCGCCGAGCGGCTGCGGATGTTCCGCAACCACGGCCAGGGCGGTACGTATGTGCACCACTTCGTGGGGGGGAACTTCCGCGTCGATTCGCTGGCCATCGCCGGCGTGCTGGCCAAGCTGCCCCTGCTGGACGAGTGGACCGCATCGCTCCGCCGCTCCGCCGCTCGCTACGACCAACTGCTGGCCGATTGCGAAGAGGTGACCCCACCGGTGGTCCGCGACGATTGCGAATCGGCCTATCATCAGTACGTGATCCGCACCGCCGACCGCGACGCCCTCAAGGCCCACCTCGGCGATAACGGCGTCGCCTCCGGCGTGTATTATCCCCTCTGCCTGCATCTACAGGAGTGTTTCGCCCCGCTCGGGTACAAAGCCGGCGACCTGCCGGTCGCCGAAGCGGCCAGCGCCGAAGTGCTCGCGCTGCCGATCTTCCCGGAGCTGACCCCCGAGCAGGTGGACTATGTGGCCGCGACGATCATGAGCTACTTCGCGCGTTAGACGCTACACGCCGATGGCGCCGGCCGCGTCCTCATGCGGCGTGAGCGGCGACAGGCTGTCACGCCCGGCGCTACTTTGGGCGTTCGGCTTTCCATCCGTCGGTCGGGGCCTTGAGCGTGGGGCGGTGCTTCTTCCACATCCCGGTGACGAACGGCTCCCACGCATGGCCCTGAATCATCCACGTCTTACGATCGGTAAGGTCCAGGCTAGTGTGTTGGTTGATGACGGCGCGGAACGCCTTATCGTCCTCATACATCCAGCGGTCGACGTAATCGAAGAAGGCGTCGTGGTTCCACTGCCGCTGGGCGCCGAGCATTCGGATCACCAGCGCCTGGCCCGGCCAGGAGCTGCTCGAGTTGGCGCGGCGGTACGCTTCGCTCTGGGCGTTTTGCATGCCTTCTTTGTCCCAGTCCTTGGGATGCAGGTGCTCATACGGCCCCCAATGGGATCGGGGGATCTTCTTCGTATCATTGCCGTGATGGATGCCGGAGTGTCCGGCGAAGGCCACGGTCGCGCCCGTCCAGGTCGGCCCGTACATTGTCTGGTTGTCCTCACCGAAGTTGCATCGCGGGAACGATCGGGTCGGTGCGGCCATCCGCTCATCACCCAGCAGCACGCCGGCCAGGACGATGGGGAACTTGCGGCCGCTGCCGTGGCCGCCCCAGCCCTGCCAGCCGGGATGGCCGCTCTTGACGGCGCCCCAGTAGTCGATGCCGACCTGAACCATCCGCGTCAGCAGCCGCTCCTTCTGGTCGGGGGCGAAGTCCAGCATCAGCATCAATCCGCCCACCGACTGGGCCTGACCGACCCACTGGCCGTAGTGCGGCATGTTCTCCATGGGCTGGTCGAACCCGAAGAAGCCCGTGTTCACCCATGGCCGCTGGAACACGCGAACCCACGTCGCCAGATCCGGCGTGTTCGACGGTTTCGCCAGCCTGCCAAGCAGGTCTCGCTTCAGGTTGCGGGACAGGTAGATCGTCTGGTTCCGGTCGCAGAACGCCGGCCGAAAGGCGTCTGCCGGCAACGGCTTCGCCACGCAGGTGAGCACCGCGGCGGTCTTGACCGGGCTGTTGTCGGCGCGGCCGCGGACGGGGCCATTGCCGTGGTAGGGGAACTTGGTCTTCTCCCCGATCTTGAGGCTGATCGTCGATACGAGCGAGTCGCCCGGGGCCATCGCGATCGGCGGGGTCGCGATCCGTTTTCTGCGAAACCAGTTATGAATTCCGCTGTCGTAGGCCACCTCCTGGCGAGCCGGCGGGTTCAGCATCGACCCGTTGCGAACGCGGTCGGCCGGTTTCACCCGGGGCTTCTCACGTGGGTCCAACTCCGCTTCGGCCACCTCCGCCCCCACTCGCGGCTTGGGGTCGATGCCGACCACCGTCACCGGACCGACCACGTAGTAGTCCCCGGTCACGAACCGGCCGACGGCGGCCTTGCGATCGAACGTCCACGTGACCCCGTACTGCGTCACGCTCTGGAGTTGCTCCATGTCCGCCACGCTCGGCGCCTGCGGTGCGTTGGCCGGGGTATAGACACTCTGGCCTGACGCCGCCGCGGCCGCCATCAGCAGGATCATTGCGATTGTTGTTCTCATCGTCATCCGCCTTTCTTGCCCATCGGGCGAGCCTCGGGATCCTCGGGTGAGCACGGAGCGTTCCGCGCCACTGAACCGGAATCTCCCATTTGGCTGCTCGCTGACAAGCAGCGTCAGCGATGTTCACGATTCTATCGAGCGGTGGCGTTCCGACAAGCGAATTCCCGGCTCCCCAACCCCATTGCCGAGCCATCCGAACAGAGGCGAAGCCCGCATCCGTGGGCTCGGGAGGCACAGGAGCAGTATGCTGACTATCTCCCAGCCGGCACAACTGAATACGGGACGATAAGCCTCGCCCACAGCACTCCACGCTCGGGATCATAGGCCATGTTGGCATTTGTATCCGACCCCACTGACCCCAGAACAACCCAGCACTTCTCCGACCACGTACAGCCTCTCATCCCCAGATCCTTCATCACGACGGCAACACCGTCATAGCAGTCCGTTGAAGAAGCTGTTCCTGCTACGATCGGCTCAATGGTCTGTGCGTCTGCGTCAATGCTCAAATACTCGGCGATGTGAAGGGATTGCCGTTCACAGTTGTTTTCGGTTGTCCTCCCATTGTGTTGGTATGCTTGGCTGCGTGTTTCACACCATGGCGGGCCAGCCCCTAGCATCTTGACATATGTCCCACCGCCTTCCGACATACCGCATGTTGCGGTGGGACATATGTTGAGATGCCTGATGTTGCCATGATGTTCACCGCCGGTGCGACATATGCCAACATCGTTAGGGGCGAAAGATTTGTAGCTCGCCGCGGCGAGAATCGTAATGTACCCCCC
>CBDVCA010000186.1:0-5895 GCA_965372365.1 uncultured bacterium | reverse complement strand
AACACCACATTATCCCTGGGACAGAGTACTAGTACTCCGTCACACCAAAACCTACCAACTCCGCTTGTGGCGAACGGTCATCTGCTTCGTCAGAAAAACTCGGAGTATCCTCGAATATGCCATCGTCTTTCTTCCTTGCACCTGACCATCCGGCACGGCGCGGACTTAGCAGGTTTTGGTGTGACGCAGTACTAGAGCAGTTCACGCTTGATCTGTCACATCCATGCTGACTGCGGCATCGCCTGGCTTTGTCCGTTTCCATCGCCATAGCCTTGCTATGGCTGCTTCAACGTCCGCGCCAGCCTCGTCCTCGCCTACGCCTGCATATGACATCTCAATCGTTCAATGCTCTAGTGCGAGCCGCCTCAGCGACACCTTGGCGGACCGGAACCCACACCAGATCAACTGCCTGAGAACAGGCAGAAGTGACGTTCAATACGAGCGCATACCGCATATGCGTGGGAACTCGGCCCTGTGGGCCTGTGACAAAGGCTTTTGAGCACAAATGCTCCGTCACGTGTGAGATGACCGCTCTGCCGCTTCCGTAGCAGGCTAGAGCAATTGCTATGAAACCTTAGCAGCCCGTTGAAAAAGCTGTTCCTGCTACGATCGGCTCAATGGCCTGTGCGTCTGCGTCAGAAATACTCGGCAATGCTAAGGCATTGCCTGCGTTTTCTTCCTTGATGCTCGGCCATTCAGCTCGATCTCGCGACGGAACCCATTTTTCAACGGACTGTTAGATGCGGTTTCCTGTCAAGGGCTGAATTAGCGATAGTGGGAATGTGTCAGGGAATCACACTACGCGGCAGCACGACCAAACACGAACAGCCCGCCAAGCCGGGTCGGGCTTGGCGGGCTGTAAGGGCAATACCTTGGGGATAATCGCCTATTCCAGGCCCATCGCTTTCATGTTCCGCAGGCTTATCGCCAGGCATTCGAAGGGGTCGACGCCGTTGCAGCGGTCTTGCTCGACGGCGTAATACTTCACTCCGGCGGCCTTGCAGGCGTCGATGATCGCCGGCCAGTTCAGGTTGCCTTCGCCGATTTCCCGCATCGCCTGCTTGCCTTCCAGAACGCCCATGTCCTTGAAGTGCACCAAGGGGATCCGTCCGGCGACCTTGCGAATCCACTCGGCCGGGTCGCCGCCGCCGTGCTGGACCCAGTACGTGTCGATTTCGGCCCACATTCCGGCGTCGGCGGTCATGGCCATCAGGTGTTCCATGAGCAGTTTGTCGCCGACGGGCTCGAACTCGAAGCTGTGATTGTGGTACCCCAGCGAGATTCCCGCCGCCTCAAGCGCCCTGGCCGCGGTCGACATACCCTCGGCGAAGGGGGCCAGCCCTTCGGGGTTCTGCATAGCGGTCGGCATCTCGCCGATCGCCGTCAGGGAGCAATCGAGAGTCTTTAGCTCTTCGATCAGTCCGTCGATGTCTTCGGTGAGGGTCTTCCAGCCCGTGTGGGTGGCGGCGCAATGCAGTTCGTTATCGTCGAGAATCTTCTTCAACTCCGTCGTCTCGATCGGCCCCAGGGCCGACACCTGGACCAGCGAATAGCCAATATCGCGAAGTTTTGCGCACGTCGCGGCAATGTCGGCGGGGGTCTTGCAGAAATCACGGAGCGTGTACATCTGTGCGACGATCGTCTTGGTGGCCATGGTGGTGGCTCCCTTTCGTTCAGAGTTCAAAGAAGCAACAACAGTTGGGCCTTCAATAACGGACCGGGGCGGGGGGGGGGCAAATACCAATTAAGAAACGCGCAATACGCAACAAAATCAGAAACGGCAAACGGAAAATGACAGAAACGAATGTGCCGCCCGGCGTTGATCGTCGTTTCAGGTTTTGGTCATTTTGCTGTTTCGTATTTGTTTCGTATTTCGAGCTTCGTATTTCGTATTTTGCCTCCCCCCGGCTTCCCCCTTTCCGGCGGCGCGGTCTACCTGGCGGGCGCCGAGGCCATCAGGCACCATGGTGCAAGGCCGTAGTTCTCGATGCGTTCGTCGGCCAAGTCGAGCACGCGTTGTCGGCAGACGTCGCCGGCTCCGCCGAGCAGGTCGATTTCGACCCCGGCGCTAAGGGCTCGGGCCGCCGGGCGCGAGACGTCCCAGCGGCGTTGGATCTGCTCGACCAGCCACGTTCGATCCCATCCGGTGCGTTGGCCGTTATCGTGGACGACCGTCAGATGTCTGCGAGCATCGCTTCGCCAGCGGTGGTGGGTCTCCAGCGCGTCGGCCGCCGCGGCGTGGCGCGTCTGGCGAAGGGCGCGTACGGCCATCTCGAACAGCGCCCGACTGGTGACGGAGTTGATGCTCTTCTTGTGCAGGTACAGCACAATCGCCCGGCTGAGATGGTGAGTCCGACCGAACGGGCTGCCGAACGGCGCCATGACGCGCCACAGGCATCCGCGGAGTTGATCGGCGTTCAGAGGATCGACGGCGTTGTCTCGTTTGACGACCTGGATCATCCTTGACCCTTTCTTCCCGGTCTCCGACCGGTGGATACAAGCTGCTTGGTTCCGGTTAACTTACCCCGCTGATTTCGGCGGCGTATCCCCATCGAACAGGCGGCCCTGTTCGGGCGCATCTTCCGGCCGGCTCATCACTTCGTTGGCCTCTTCGATGAAGGCCCCCACGTCTTCAAAGGCGCGATAGACGCTGGCGAAACGCACGTACGCCACTTGGTCGACCTTCCGAAGGTGACGGCTGACCGCATCGCCGATGAACGAGGAGGGCACTTCCTTCTCGCAATGGCGGAAGATCTCTTCCTCGGTGGCCTCGACGATTCGCCGCAGTTCCTTCTCGCCGACCGGGCGTTTGTAACACGCGGCCTGCAAACCAACTAGAACCTTGTTCCGGCTGTACGGCACGCGCGAGCCGTCCTTCTTGATGACCGTCATGCGGACGCTGTCTTCGATTCGCTCGTAGGTGGTGAATCGCCGCCCGCAGGGCAGACATTGCCTGCGCCGCCTGACCACTCGCCCGCCATCGCTGCTGCGAGAGTCGACAACCTTATCGGAATCGTTTCCACAGAATGGACACTGCATGGTTCGGCCTCGACGCGCACAAACCTCAACAGCCATATTTGGGACGGCCTGTAATAATAGTCGCTACATATGGGGCGTCAAGAGGAATAACACCACATCCGCCAATCTGCGTGTCGGTCGGGGCGCGACCGCCGCCGGTGCAGAACCGCGACGGCAAGTGCCGATAGGAATCCAAGTTGGGCGTTTGCTGCGCCGTCGGAGCGCCCCCGAGCTTTCGATACGTCCCCCGGCCATCGCCGGGTTGGAGAGGCTGATGCCCGCGATTGACCCGACGCGACCCACAGTGGTCCTGGTCGACCCGCCCTACTACCGGCTGTACAAGGATTCCTTCTCGCTCACCCGGTATCCGCTGTCGCTGGGGTATCTCGCCGGCGCCGTGCGAGCCGCGACCGAGTGGAACGTGGTGGTCTACAATGCCGATTTCACACCCGACCCCGAGCCCTACCAGATCAGTTATCTCAGCGGGCCGGGCTTCACCCGCTACCTCCAAACTCTCCGAAATCCCCACGCCGACATCTGGGCCGAGGTGGACAGGACGATCCGCCGCTACCACCCGGAGGTGGTGGGCGTCTCGTGCAAGTCGCAGACTTTCGCGGCGGCGGTCCAGGTCGCCGCCGTCGTCAAGCGGATCGACCCGACCATCCGCGTCATCGTCGGCGGACCCCACGCGGCCATGGTGGGCGCCGAGATCCTCGACTGCCCCGATATCGACATCGTCGTTGCCGGCGAGGGCGAGCAGACCCTCGTCGAGGTGCTCGACGCCATCGCCGCCGGCGCGCCGCTGGAGGGCATCCCCGGCACAATCTTCCGACGCGACGCCGAGACGGTGACCAACCCGCCTCGGGAGCTGATCGACGATCTCGATGCGATGCCGTACCCGCACGCCGCGGCCGGCGATGTGCTGCACGAGTACGAGCTGTACCCCCCCGACGCGTTCAACCACGTCTTCGCCACACGCGGCTGCCCCTACAACTGCTTCTTCTGCGGCTCCCGAAACGTCTGGACACGCAGGGTCCGCCATCGCTCCGCCGACAACGTCGTCGAAGAAGTCCGCCGCCTGGCCGCGTTGGGCGTCTCCAGCGTGCATTTCGACGACGATACGTTCGGCGTGCATCCCGCCCATATCCGCGACCTCTGCGACGGCATTCGAACCCGGTGCGGCGGCATCCCCTGGAGCTGCGAATTGCACGTCAATCTCATCGACGACGACACCCTCGCCGCCATGGCCGCCGCCGGGTGCCGGTCGATCCAGATCGGCGTCGAATCGGGCAACGACGAGATCCTCCGGGCCATTCGCAAGGGCATTACCATCGGCAAGGCCCTGGCGGCGTGCCGGACGGTGGCGCGTCACGGCGTCGAGGTCGAGGCGTTCTTCATGGTCGGCTTCCCCCAGGAGACCGAAGCGACGCTGGCCGACACCGTCGCGGCCATGAAGAAGATCCGCGGCGTACTCAGTTACAGCATCTTCACACCGTACCCCGGGACCGAGGCGTTCGAGTATTGCCGCCAACGCGGCCTGGTGGGCGCCGACTTCGACGTGGCGATGCACAACCACCAGAGCCCGGCCAACTGCTTCAGCGAGCACATCGCCCCCGAGCGATTCCGCCGGCTCGTCGGCCGCATCGAGCGGAGGGTCGACCGGAACAACTGGCCCGGCCCCATCCGCCGCGTGCTCACCGGGCGAGCGAGCCTCGCCGACATCCTCGCCAAAGCGTACAAGCGAATCGCCGGCAAGATTTCCGCCGGCTGCTGATGACGCCCGTCCGTATCGAGCGGATCATCCCCGACGCCGAAACCCGCGAGCGGATCAGCGGCATCGTCTTTGCCGACGAATCCCGCGGCCTCGCGCTCACGCCCGATACTGCGAATTCTATGGCCCCAGAGGCCGTCAGGAGGCCGTTTTGAGGCCGGTCACCGGACTATCGCCCCTCAAACTCGGAATTCTCCTACTTTGACGCCGCCCTCAGAAGTCGGAAGCGACCAAGTTCAGCATTCGTCCTGGACCACAAGTCCTTTGTTCACGTTCCCAATCCTTGGGTTTTCAGGTTCGATCGGACTTTTGAGGGAGGCGTCTACTTTGGGTTCGTTTGATTCCTCTGTTCTCCGGCCGCGTCTCCTCTCTGTGCCCCAACGCGGCATCCCTCCTCACCCTAATGGCGCGTTTCAGAGGTATGCCCCGCGTGTCGGCTACGGCTCCACATCCATTTGGTAGCTGACGCCGAGCTCGGCGCAGATTCGCGTGACGGCCCGTCGGGCGAGATCGCTTGACGCGTCGCGGCCGTCGGGGCTCTTGGCCTTCATGGTCAGCTTGGAGCCCTGGTCGCCGGACGACTTGACCGAGCCGGTGGCCGTCTCTTGCCCTTTGGACACGGATACGGTCATCTTCGTGTCGTTCTTGTCGACCAGCGTGAGGGCGGGGTCGGCTCTGATGACGCTGAGCATCACCTGGTAGACCTCTTGCGGGGGCGATTCCAGCGTCACCGTGGCCGTTTCGCCGCCGCCGCCGGATCGGGCGACGTGGATTACGCCCACGGTCGCCGCGGTGATCAGGCAGCCCGAGAGCGTCATCGCGGCGGCAAGGACAATTATCGTCGCCAAAGCGTGCGTGAGCCGGTGGTTGCATGTACGTCCAATACCGGCGCCGATGTTCGTCCTGGATGTGGCGGATGTCGTCATGCGTCTTGTCCCCTGTCCGGATCCCCTGATGCTCGCGGCGCGCAGTGCGCCGCAGCTCTACCTTCCATTCTACGTAGCAGCCCCGGCGGCCACGCGGCGAATTCCCGCGGCGCCTCTCGGAAAACCTGGCTCATGTCGGATGAGTGGGGAGTGGGTCGGACGCGTGCTTGCCGTTACTAG
>CBDVCA010000185.1:0-5944 GCA_965372365.1 uncultured bacterium | reverse complement strand
CATTTCCCTGTGATGGGCCGTGAATCTCCCCCCCCCCCTTCGCGCTCTATCCGCTGGTGCTCAACTGGTCTTGGAAGGTGCTCAGCAGGTTGCGAGCCTTGGCGGTTTTGTTTCCGGCGGGGGTCATCCATCGGCAGTTGTCGTCGTCGGCCAGCAGTCTTTCCATCCGCTGAACGGCCAGGACGACCGAGGAGTGGTTCTTGCCCATGAATCGGGCGATCTCCGGGAAGCTCATCTGCGTGTGCCGTCGGGCGAGCGTCATGGCGATCATGCGGGCGAGGCTGACGGTGTGCGTTCGTCGCGACGAGTGGATGTCGGCCGGCGTCACCCCGAAATAGGCCGCGACGGTCGTTTCGATATCCCCGAGCGTCAGGGCGCCGTCGGTTTGGGCGAGGTGGTCGGCGAGTGCGTCGACGGCCGTCTCGAGGTTGATCGGTTCGCCGTTGAGGCCGGCGAGGGCCGTCAGTTTCACCAGCGCGCCTTCCAGTTCGCGAACGTTGCCGCGGATGTGCATGGCGATATAGTCCAGCACCTCCGCCGGCGCCACCGTGCCCAGGCTGGCGGCCTTTCGGGCGAGAATCTTCACGCGTGTCGGCTTGTCGGGGGCGTCGATCTTGACCACCATCCCGCTGATGAACCGGCTGGAAAGCTGCTCGGACAACTGCCCGAGGAATTTCGGATGCGTATCCGACGCCATGATAATCTGCTTTCCGGCGGCGTCGATGCTGTTGAACGTGTGAAGGAACTCTTCCTGGGTCGCTCGCTTGGAGGCCAGGAAGTGCACGTCGTCGATCACCAGCAGATCGAGCCGGCGGTAGGTGTCGCGGAACTCTTGGGTGCGTTTCTTCTTGATGGCGTTGACGAAGTCGTTGGTGAACTGCTCGCCGCTGACGTAGCGCCAGCGGACCCGTCGTTCGGTGCTCTGTTCGGCGGCGGCGCAGATGCCTTGCAGCAGGTGCGTTTTGCCCAGCCCCGAGGCTCCGTGGATGAACAGCGGGTTCAATTCGGCGTTGCGACCGCCGGCAACCATCAACGCGGCCGAATAGGCCAAACGATTGGTCTGGCCCACGACGAACGTCTGCAGCGAATGCCGCAGCGGAACCTTGTTCTCTCGGACGGGCTGGCGAACCAGACCGTTGTTGCTGCGAGCGACCTGGGAGGCCTGGATATCCAGTTGCCTCTTGCGAAACTGCTTCGACAGGCTCGAATCGACGCAGATCATCAGCTTTCGCTCCCCGCCCAGTGCGGTGACGATGGCCTCCTCGATCTCCGAAGCGAAATGGTTCTCGATCCACGAAGCGACGAACGGATTCGGCACGTTGAGCTTCACGTACCCCGGTTCGATCTCCAGTCGCGTCGTCGATTTGAACCACGCATTAAAGCGTTGCGGTCCAATTCGGCCGGCCAGCGACTGCAAGACCGCCCGAGGCTCGCTCCCGGCGCGCGCACCTTCAGCAGCAATGGTCATATGTAACCCCGAAATTCCAGTAACAACGGCGAATAAAAGAACGAAAATGTATACGCAAAGGAACGGTTGATCAGCTCGCTAGAGGTCAATACCTCAAACAGGCACGGGCAAATCAACGTGCACTGCATGGGTAGAATCTAAGGCTGATGCCGGTTGTGGTCAAACCGAAAAGCCCCGATTTGTTATCCACACCGCTCAAGACGAGCAACCACGGACGCTTGCTCGCGAAAAAAAACTCCCGTCCACAAGTTGTCCACAACCCGTCAAGAGTGTGGGGGTTGGCCCTCGAAGGGGGTGAACGCAACCGGTGAACCGACGTCGTTTTCGCTGGCGGTCGCCGTTGCTTACCGTGGGTCGTCAGCGGTGCGAACATAGGCCAGGCGGCGTGATGCCTCCACGAAACCATCGCGTTCGTAGAGGCGATGTGCGAAGCGATTGCCGGCGTCGACGGCCAGCGAGATCGCCCCGAAACGGTCGGCGACGGCCATTTCGGCGGCCTTACTCAGCAGAATATCGCCAATCCCGCGGCCGCGGAACGCCTTGGCCACGCCCATGTAGATAATCTCGGCGACGTTTTGGGTGGCGTTCTGGTTCATCAACATCACGCCGGCGGGGGCGCCGTCCACGTAGGCGATCGTCCACAGGTCGGGGCGGAAGACGCCGGCGGCCTTGTGCCCGGCGAGAATGTCGTCGATCGTGCGACGGCCATCGAGAGCCGGGCAGTCGAGGCTGTCTTGGTAGGTGGCCAGAATCGCCTCAGCGAACGCAGCGTGCATCGGCTCGGAGTAGTGCAGGCAGGTTACGGCGGAGGCGGCCTCGTTGGGCCGAATAACCCTGCCCCGAAGGCACTGACGCATGTAGATCAACTCGGCCAGCAGGAAGAACCCCGCCGATTCGAACGCCTGAATGTCGCTTCGCGATCCCGGCGATAACAAGGCCTGCACCAGTGTGGTGTCGCCGGCGAGGGCGTGTTTGGACATCGTCGCCAGCACCTCGGCCAGCGGGTCCACCGAGATCAGCCCGGTGTCGGTCGTGCTGTACAGCGTCACCGCCGTCCGGCCGGGGGAGTGGACGGTCAATCCCGCGGCGATGGGGCGGCCGTTCTCGATCGCCCACCACAGATCGTGGTTGGCCGTCAGTTCTTCGGTCAGGTACCCCTGCAGGGCCGCCACCCCGGCGGCGATGTCGGGGCCGCCGCGACCGGCGCCGACGACCAGGGCGATGGCTTCTTTGGCCTTGGACGCGGGGGCAGGCTCCACGCGCCAGGCGCCCGGTTTCGGGGCCGGTCGTTGATTTTTACGTAGCAGGTCCATTCGTATACGGTTGTTATCGAACAAATGCGGCCAATAATGCCACTGAATCGTCCCTCGAACACCGGCCTTCTCGCCGCCGCCGGTCCGAGCGGGCCGTTATTGCAGTTGGCGACCGTTGTTGCGGAGGATTTTCGCCGCCGATCATTGACACAAACGTGGCGGGAACGTACCATTTGGACCGAACGATGCCTCACCTGGCCCAGCCAAGGAGTGTTGCCATGAAGCGTTTTGTTGGATTGACCGGTGCGGTTGCTGTGGTTGTGTGCTTGGCCGCCGCGTGGGCGCCGGCCGCCCCCGAACCCAAATCCATCCCCACCGAGTGGGAACTGGACGTGATTTTCGAGCGTCCCCAGCCGATCTTGGTGAGCGTACCCGGCGAAGACGGTCCCCAAACGTACTGGTACCTGCTGTACTCGGTTACCAACAACACCGGCGCCGACCAGGTCTTCGTGCCTCGGATCGCCCTGTACACCGACACCGGCGAGATCCGTCGCGGGAGCGAAGGAATCTATCCGGCCGTGTTCTCGGCCATTCAGCAGCGGCATAACAACCCGTATTTGAAAGAGTTATCGAGAATTACCGGCCGCATCCTCCAGGGCTCCGATAACGCCAAAGACGGCGTGGCCGTGTTCGGTGATTTCGACCCCAAGGCCCGGCGGATCGAGGTGTTCTTCAGCGGGCTCAGCGGCGAAACCGCCGTGATCCAGTTGCCCACCGAGATCAAGGTCGATCAGATCGACATCCGCGGCAAGACGACCCCGGTCCTCACCGACCACCTGATTCTGCACAAGACGCTCCAGCTCAGCTACAAGATCCCCGGCGAAGTCGCCGCCAGGTTCGCCACGGCGGCCGCCCTCGACGTCCAGAGGTGGACGATGCGGTAGGGATTTTGTGGTCGCCGTGGTCGCCGTGATCGCCCGGTCGACAAGACGGGGATTGACACGGGAGCGGGAAACTCGTAAAATTCGTTGCTCGTTTGAGTTTGATAGATATCTATTACGCCTCCGCTGACGGAGGCTCACTTACGATCAAGGTGATGTATGGCTCATAAGAAAGGTCAAGGTTCGGTCCGCAACGGGCGCGACTCGAACGCACAGCGACGGGGCGTCAAGCTCTTCGGCGGCCAGTCCGTTCGCGCCGGCGGAATTATCATTCGCCAATGCGGGACGCCGTTCAAACCCGGTAAGAACGTCGGACGAGGACGCGACGATACGCTGTTCGCACTCGCCGACGGGACCGTAACGTTCCGCAATCGCTTCGTCGACGTTGTCTAGTCGTAACGACGACGAACCCGGAACGCCGGCGGACGATGGTGTGTTGCGCCGACGCGGCTCATACGTGTGAAGATAAGGATGGTCGATGGCCATCCTTTTTCTTTGACTCATGACGGATCAGCCAGGGCGATCTGCGATCTTGCAGTCCGCTGGATCTCCGAACTGAACCGACGCAAACCTTCTCTTTGGGCGCATCCGATGTTCATCGACAGTGCAATCATCCATGTTCTAGGCGGCGCCGGCGGCAACGGGTGCATGTCGTTTCGACGCGAGAAGTTCGTCCCCCACGGCGGACCCAGCGGCGGCGACGGCGGCAACGGCGGCAGCGTCTATTGCGTTGTCGACGAGCAACTCACCACGCTGATGGACCTCGCCGGCAAGCACACCTGGAAAGCCCAACGCGGCGGCGGCGGCATGGGCAAAGACCGCCACGGCCGAAATGGCCAAGACGTTATCGTGTCCCTGCCCCCCGGGACGATGATTATCGACCAGGAACGCGGGATGATGCTCAAGGATCTCATCGAACCCGGCCAGCGCGTCTGCGTCGCGCGAGGCGGCCGCGGCGGACGGGGCAACGCCTTCTTCAAGAGCTCGACCCACCAGGCCCCCCGTGAATTCGAAACCGGTACCGAAGGCCAGGAGCGCACGCTTCGGCTGGAATTGAAGCTCATCGCCGACGTCGGCTTGCTCGGACTCCCCAACGCCGGCAAGAGCACGCTGCTCAGCCGCGTTTCCCACGCCAGACCCAAGATCGCCGCGTACCCGTTCACCACGCTGGAGCCGCAACTGGGAATCGTCGAGCTGCCCGGCTACCGACGGCTGGTCATGGCCGATATCCCCGGCCTCATCGAAGGCGCCCATGACGGCTCGGGACTCGGCGATGAGTTCCTCCGCCATGTCGAACGTACGCGGCTGCTGGTGCATCTGGTCGATATCGCCCCCCTGGACGGCGACCCCGCCGTCAACTACCGACTGATTCGCAGCGAACTGGAGCAGCATTCGCCCGTGCTGGCGGCCAAGCCCGAAATCGTCGTGGCCAACAAGATGGACCTGACCGGCTCGCGTGAGAATCTCAAGCGGTTCCGCGATGAAGTAGACGTCGAGGTCCTGGCCGTCTCCGGCGTCACCGGGGCGGGGCTGGAACCGTTGACCGAACGAATCTGGACGGCGTTGGAAGGTATCAACGCCGAGCAATGATCCTCCACGAAGAAGGACAACCCATGGCCGATGACCCGTCGCTGGCCTACATTCTGGCTGCCGATATCGGCAACACTCGAATCTCCCTGGGCGTTATTCAGGGCGAACAGGCCTACGCCTGCGAATCGGTCGCCGTCGGCGAGACCGACAACATCGCCGCTGTCCTTCGGCAGATGTGGGACGGGATGACCAAGCCCCGACGCGTGGCGGCCTGTAGCGTCAATCCGGCGGCGTTGGAGGCGTTCAAGACGACCGTCGCCGACGCCATCGATGAGGACGTCGTCGTCATCGGTCAAGACATCGACCTGCCGATCGAAACCAACCTCCCCGACCCCAAGGGCATCGGCGTCGACCGTCTCTGTTGTGCGGCCGCGGCCTACGGACGGCTGAAGCAGGCCTGCGTCGTGGTCGATCTCGGCACCGCCATCACCGTCGACTGCGTCAACACCGACGGCGTCTTCGTCGGCGGAGCCATTCTCCCCGGACTGGCGATGCAGGCGATGGCCCTCCACGAGTGGACCGCCCAATTGCCGCTGGTCGAGCCGGCCGTGCCGAAAGGGGCGTTCGGAACCGACACCGCCGAGGCCATCCGCGTCGGGGTGGTCGTCGGAGCCCGCGGCGCCGTTCGAGGACTGGTCGAGGCCTACGCCACCGAAATGAACGCCTGGCCACAGGTGATCACCACCGGCGGC
>CBDVCA010000184.1:0-5977 GCA_965372365.1 uncultured bacterium | reverse complement strand
TCGCGCCCGAGGCTACTAACAAACGCCGCTACGCGGCTAACGGCAACGACACACCGAAACGTAATGCGAATTCGGTATGGCGCCCCCCGAACTCCCCCGAACTCGCCCCCCGAACTCGCCCCCCGAACTCTCGAACTCCCCGAACTGCCGAGCCCGTCCCCTTCGCTCGGGGCCTCCATGGGATTCCGTGAAATCCGCCTTATCTCAGCGAATGCGGGAACTTCCTCCTGGCCCATGCGTCTAAGGCTACAGATCCCCAACGAAGGAGAACAGTGTGCGGACTATTCAATCCATGGTGGTGCTGATCGTCGCGGCAGCCGGCGTTGCAGCGGCGAACGAGACGCGTGAAGTGGACAGCCGAATCGAACGGATCAGTTTGTTCAAGAACGGGCTTTGCGTGGTCCACCGGGTGGTGAAACTGCCGGGGCCGGGGGAGTTCGTCCTCAAACAGACCCCACAGCCGGTTCACGGCACGTTCTTCGTGGCGAGCCGGCATACCGTGCAGAGCAGGATTGAGCAGCGAATGGAGGTCGTACCCGCCGATGAGGCGGAGGCGTTCTCGCTGGCCGACGACCTGGCCGGCCAAGCTGTCCAGATCGTGATTCGAGATGCGCCCGATGTCCCGGTAACCGGGCGGGTGGTCGCCACGGGGGGCGGTGTGCATCATCGGTGGGACCGCAGCTATGAGCAGCGATATTCGCCCTGGTGGGCCCAGTTCTCCCAATCGTCAGTTCCGGCTCCGGGTCGCGACTACTTGGTGTTGGCGACCGACGAGGGGGGGCGAGTGTTCGTCGATCCGTCACAGATCGTGATGCTCCGGACCGAAGGGCCGGTCGCCGACGTCAAGCGGCCGCGACCTCGACTGGTGCTGCGAGTCGCCGACGATGCGGCCTCGGGAGCCGATGGCGAAGCGATCATCGTGCGTATCAGTTATCTGACCAAGGGCATGGCGTGGGCTCCGGCATACCACGTGGACCTGACCGACCCCGCCAGTCTTCATCTTCAGCAATCGGCCGTGCTCCGCAACGAGTTGGAAGACTTGGAGAATGTGCCCATCGAGTTGGTGTCCGGCTTCCCGAGCATGGTATTCTCGCACGTCCTGTCGCCCCTGGCGCCGGAGGCCACCTGGTCGCAATTCTTCCAGCAGCTTGGACAAGAACCCGAGGCCGGCCATGCGTTGATGCTGAACGTGGCCCGGCAGGCGATGAGCGGCGATAGGGGCGGCGGCATCGACAGCGGCGCCGCCATGGTCGGTGAACGAGCCGACCTGCACTACCAGTCGATCGGGCGCATCAGCCTGGCCGAAGGCGAATCGCTTCATCTCGACACCGCCGGGGGCAAGGCGGGCTACGACCGGATTGTCGAGTGGAGCATTCCGGACACGCGAGATGAGGACGGCCGGCGGGTTCGAAATCGTGATCCGTACGGGCGACCTGTACCGATCGAGTCGCAGGCGTGGGACGCCGTGAGATTCAACAATCCGCTGAACATGCCGATGACCACCGCCCCGGCGACTCTGGTCGCCTTCGGTCGTTTCCTCGGACAACAGATGTCCACGTGGGTGAGCCCAGGCCAGCAGACCTTATTGCGTATCACCAAGGCCCTGAGCATCACAACGCGGCACACCGAGCAAGAGCAATTCGCCGCCGATCGCGACTTTGTCCATCTCGGCGGACATAAATATCGAGAGGTCATGGTCGAGGGCACGCTCGATATCACCAACCGTCGAAACATGCCGGTGACCATGGTGGTGCATCGGCAGTTCTCGGGGGCGTTGCTGAATGCAGACGACGATCCAGAGCAGAAGGTGCTGGAAACCGGGGTCTACAGCGACAATCCGCGAAATGAACTGACGTGGACACTCGACCTGGAACCACATGGGCTGAAGACTCTGACCTACAAGTACAAAGTGCTTGTCCGGACATGATTCGTCGATAACTCCGATTCGGGCGATCGACAGGCGAATTGATGCAACGAGCGCAGGCGACCGGCTCCCAACCGAGAGCGTAGGGGACTGGCTCCGCAGCGACTCGCCGCCCGAAGGGTGAGCGGGAGCGAAGGTGCCTGTACCCGTAGCGCCAACCTCCCGCCGAACGATCAAGGCCATCGTCTCGAAGCTTGCCTCCGCGGCCCCCGGAAGCCTCCTCCCAAGGGCCGGGTACAGGCACGTTCGTCTCGCCGCGGCGAGACTGCCGAGCGCGTCCCCTTCGCCCGCGGCGACCCCTTCGACATCCGCCGATTCGGCCCCGGCGTACTCGCCCTTGTGTCCGGCGGAACTGTCGGGTAAATTCCCGCTATGGAACTTCCAGGGATTGAACGATTCGAGATCGACGGGGCCGCCGGCGAGTGGGTGCGGGGCTATGTGCATCTTCCACCCGGAGCCGAAGCCGCCCCGGTGGTGCTGCTGGCCCACGGGTTCAAGGGCTTCGCCGACTACGGCTTCCTGCCCCTCACGGCCAAACGGCTGGCCGCGGCCGGGTTTGTGGTGGTGCGGTACAGCTTCAGCCATTGCGGAATCACCACCAACCCCGACTCGTTCGACCGGCCCGATCTGTTCGAGCGCGACACCTTCGGCGCCCAGATCGCCGACACCCTCGCGGTCATCGCGGCCGTCGAAGCCGGCTCGCTCCCCGGCGGCGAACGCATGGACGCCGACCGTATCGCCATGATCGGCCACAGCCGCGGCGGCGTCACCGCCGTGCTCACCACCGGAGCGACCGACGCCCTGAAGGCCGTCGTCACGCTCGCGGCCCCCGACCACGTCGTCCACGACCAGCAACTTCGCGACGGCGTGATCGCCCTCGGTCGCGTACCCTCGCCCAGCGGACGAACCGGCGAGATGCTCTACATCGGCCGCGCCGTCGTCGACGATATCGACGCCGCCGGCGACCGCTACGACCTGGCCAAACTGCTGGGCCAATACGAGAACCCGTTCCTGGCCGTCCATTGCCAAGGGGACGAAACCGTCGCATCGGCCGCGGCCGAGCGGATGGCCGGCGCTCACACCGCCGGCGCCACCGAGATGGTGATCCTCCCCGGCGGCGGGCACACCTTCGATTTCAGTCATGGGCAGGACGGGTCGACGCCGATGCTGGATAGGGTCGTCAGGACCGTCGTCGGGTTCCTGTCCGATCAGCTTCTGTGACGTAGGAGTATCGCGAATATGTCCCCATCGGTCGTGGACATCGACGGATCGTTCGGCGAAGGCGGCGGGCAGATCCTCCGCTCCGCAGCCTCGATGGCCGCGGCGCTGGGGAAGAATCTCCGCGTCCACTCCATCCGCGCCGGCCGCTCTACCCCCGGTCTGCGACCCCAGCATGTAACGGCGATGGAAGCGGTGGCCGCGATTACCGGCGGCGCGCTCACCGGCGCCGAGGTGGGCTCGGCGTGCATCGAACTGACCGCCGGGAAGCCACGGGCCGGGGAGTATCGCTTCGATATCGGAACCGCCGGCAGCGCGCCTCTGGTGCTCCAGACGGTGCTGCCGCCGCTGCTGATGGCCGCCGGCGACAGCGTCGTCACCGTGACCGGGGGGACGCATAACCCCATGGCGCCCTGCCTCGAGTATTTCGCCAACGTCTTGGGACCGCTGCTGTCGGGCGCCGGCGTCGACACGCTGGCCGCCATGGCCCGGCCCGGCTTCTACCCCGCCGGCGCGGGCGAACTCACCCTCACCGTCCGCGGCCTCGGCGGCCCCGAGCCGCTGATCGGCCTGCCCCTGACCCAACGCGGCGACCTGCGATACATCGAAGGCCTCTCGGCCGTCTCCGACTCGCTCCCCGACCACATCGGCCAGCGTCAATCGGAACAGGTCATCGGCCGGCTGCGGCGGCGAAAAATGGCCGCGACGATCGAACAGGCCCGCTGGCACACCCAATCGCCGGGGACGGTCGTCTTCCTGCGAGCCGTCTTCACACGATCGATCGCCGGCTTCTTCGCCCTCGGCAAACGCGGCCGACCCGCCGAAGCCGTCGCCGACGAAGCCATGGACGCCCTCGAAGACTACCTCGACGGCCACGGCGCCCTTGACCCCTACGCCGCCGACCAGGTACTGGTCCCCCTCGCCCTCGGCCTCGAACCAAGCCGCTTCACCACCACGCGCATCACCAACCATCTGCTCACCAACGCCGAAGTCGTCCGCCGCATCTGCGGCCGCGACGTCACCATCGAAGGCTCGGTCGGCCAACCCGGCAGCGTTCACATCGGCGGAGCGTAAGCCGTTACCACCTGTACTCCACGGTATACGTCAACACCCGTTCCCCGTCGGCTCGCACCGGCACATCCCACGCCACGGTGCGGCTGTCGAGCTCGATGTACTCGGCCGATTTCTCGGTAATCTCCCAGTTCGCCCACCGATACAGCGGCTCCTTCACACGCACCACCACGTCGGTTTCCTTATGGTTCCGCAGCTTGATCTCGATCGTCTCGGTCACGCGGCTGCGCTTCTTGTCCAGTTTGAACCGCACCTGTCGCCGCTCGCCGACGATATCGAACGCGTTGCCGATCCGCAGCGAAAGCTCTTCATCTTTGGCGGTGTGGTCGATCATCTCCTCGCCGACGAACTCCGCGGCGCCGTCGTCGGTGTTCCGCTTGTACACGCGAACCTTCCCCGCCGGCAGGGGGATACCCAGCTTGTTGGCCTTGGTGTTCTTGAACTCGATGAAGACGCTCACCTTGGTGTCGCCGGTAGTGGCGCCGTAGCCGCGTTCGGCATAGCGGCCGCCGGGGCGATATCGAAAGCTGCTCAGCGGGTTGTACAGGAACCGCTTGGCCACCGTCAGTCCCGAAACCGGCGTGAACATCTCCAATTGCTTGGTCTCGTTATCGGCCACCGTCGACAGCCGCGGCGACGTGTACATGTGATACTCAAAGAACGCCTTCTCCACCATCGCCGGCGCCCTCCCGGCCATCTTCATCCCTCTGATCGACGACTCGGCATACATCTGCGACGGCGGCGTAATCCGCCGAACATCCCCAGCTACGAACTTCAGCCTTGCGTCGCGATACGTTTTGCCGGACTTGTTCTCGACCGACACCCAGCCACTCAGTTCGGCCAAAGAATCGGCCGCGGCGTCATCGTCAGCCAGCATCAACACGTATTCGGCGTGCCAGTTCAGCCCCCCGGTCTGGTAGGTCACCTCGGTAAGATGTTCGCCCGGCCTGTCGGTGGCCACCTTCCACAGCAGCGTCGGCCGCGTCAGCAGCCCCTCGGGCAGGGCGCCGAAGCGGATATCGCGAACGTTATCCGCCCGCTGAACCATCACCAGCCCCGCCTCGCTCTTCAGAATCAGTTGCCGGGCGTCGAAGCTCAGCAGCACGCCTTTGTACGTGACGTCCTCGCACACCACCTCGATGGGCCGGTCGACGTACTTCCGCAGCAGCTTATCGGCGCTAACCAGGTCGTACTGATAATTCTGCTCCAGCAGTTGGGCGTCGGGGTCGGTCAGGCTCCGGAAATGCACCGTCGTCGGATCAATCCTCGCCGCCACGTCGGCAAATTTTACATCCACGGCGACATCCACGGCGGCATCCGCGGCCGTGCCTTTGAGGATAATCTTAAGCCCGCCCAAAACGGGACTCGCCTCGCCGATCTCCACCCGCCGCACCTCGCGAACCACGCCGAAATTATTGTTATACACCGTCAAGCTCACCCCCTCGTCGCCACCAGCGCCCCAAGCGCCAGCCGCGGCCATCAGCAGCGATCCCAAACCAACGCAAACACCCAAAGCCACAGCAACGCCTCTTCCAATCTTCATCTTCGTCTCCCGTACCCAGCCAGTTGTTGTTTCGGTAGCGTCTCTCGCCCACATTCCCCCGCTCGTACACCTTTTCCCCCTTTCGCCCCCCCAATGCAAGCCGCGATTCGGGCGCAATCGGCGGTACGTGGGTTTGGACGCGGGAAGACGGGGGAAAGTTCCGGGGAAATGGGGACGGGGGGGGGGCGGCCGGGCCGCGGCCGCCGGGCGGGGGGGGGGGG
>CBDVCA010000183.1:0-6024 GCA_965372365.1 uncultured bacterium | reverse complement strand
GAACACCACAGTATCCCTGGGACAGGGTACTAGCCCCCTGCAGTGCAGGGGGTCGAAAGCCGTGTGACCCCACGATCTGTGAATCCAACTGCCGCTTCGGGACAATCGACATCGAAGGCGCCGCGGGAACACCATCGGTCCAGCGACCCCCTGCACTGCAGGGGGCTAGTCACAGCAGACCCTTGGCCACGAGGACCTCCCGCTAATCCGTCATGAACCAAGAGAAGCCCACCCGTCAAGCGACGGATGGGCCTCTTCTGTTGTCAGGTCCGAATGACCTATGCAAAATCTTTCGGGCTGAGCGGATCGATGCAGCGGCTGAGCAGCAGTTCGTTCAAGCCGGGCTTGATCCGGCCGGCGCCATACGCGGCGAGGTTGTTCATGATCGTCTGTGCGACGCAACTGCCGGCGAGGTTGTTCAGGATGTCCATGTGGCAGACGATAACCTGTCCCCGACCGACCGGGACGGTGTACATTCCGGCGCACCAGGAGTAATCGGCCGGGCGGGTCCACATGTGGGCGGAGAGCCCGCCGGCGAGCACCTCGCCGCCGCAGGCGACGACGTCCTCGCCCTTGTCGAAGTCCGAACCGATCACGTCGCCGTAGACGTAGTCGGCCACGCAATCGCTGGGCAATCCGGCGAAAATGGGGTGCTTCTTGATGTGGCCGAGGATTCGCATCTGGCGGGCCGGGCGAATCTTGGCCGGCAGCAGGTATTCCTCCAGCAGCATCGGCTGGGGATTCATCAGGACGGCGGTTCCGCCGAGCTGGACGATCTTCCTGAGCTGGCCGAACACTTCGTGGAGCATCCACCCGGCGATGCGGCCGGCTCGCAAGTCCATGAAGATCGGGACGTCCTTGTTGCGGTAGTTGTTGCTCATTACCTCGACTGTGACGCCCATCGACTTGGCGTGCTTGGTGATCACGCCGGCGGGGTCCCAGGCGGCGATCGTATCGATCTTGCTCGCGACGGTCGGCACAACGGTGAAATCAACGTCCCGTACGCAGAACTCCTTGCCGGCGGCGGTCAGCGTGGCGCGCAGGCGATAGCGGCCGCACTTGAGGTCCGGCGTGGCCGACTTGGCGACGACCGTCTGGATGTACGAGGTCGCCTTGACCTTGCCCTTGGCGATGGCGGCCACGACGCGACCGGCGCCGGTGACGATCTCCAGCGTGTAGCCGTACGTGGCGCCGAGCTTGTCTTCATTGATCAGCGTCAGAATGACCGACGACTTATCGCCGGGCGTCTGAACGCGAGGACTGATCTCCGGAGCCGCCAGCGGGGTCTGGACCGAGGCGGTCACGCCGGCGAATACCTTCTTGGGATTTCGCCACACGTCGGTGGCTCCGAACAACTCACCGGAGGCGTCGGCCAACTGGCACATCGCCGTGCCGACCAGGGTCGGGTTGCAACGCTGGGCGGCGATCACCAGCCGCATGTCGTCGGCGCGGGCGGCGTCGATCTTGTCGACGAATTTATCGACCGTGCCGAAGGCCTTTTTGAGACCGGCCTTGGCGAAGCCGTCCTTGAGCGAGTCGTAGAAATCCTTGTGAAGCTGGTAATCTTCCAAGCCGAGTTTGCGTTCGGCGGGTGTGTACGTGTTCAGCACCATCTTGTGGTTCGGCGGGGCCAGCGGGGCGCCGAACTCGCTGATGAACAGGGGTACGCCTCGCTTGCCCATGGTGCGATACTTGACGATGCTGGAATCTTGCAGCGGCAGGGCGCAGTAGGCGTGGGCGTCGGTCATGGCGGCCTTGCGGTCGACGTTGGGCAGCAGGACCAGCGCGCCGCCGACGGTGTCCGCGCCGCCTCCGCCGCCGGAGGTGTCCATCAGCAGGCGGGTGTCGTCCTGTTTCCGGCCGGCCGCGGCCAGGCGGGCGGTCAGCTTCTTGATCTCCGTCATCGTGAAGTCGCGGAAGTGGTAGGCTTCATTCATGAGGCACCAGAAGATGATTGACGCATGATTGCGGTCGCGTTTCAGCAGGCCTTCGATCGCGGTGCGGCAGCGTGCTTCGGTGTAGTCGGACTTGCCGATCCAACCGATAGCCGGCTCCCCTTCGATCATGATCCCGAGTTCGTCGCACATATCGAGCCAGTACGGGTTGGGCGCCTTCAGGTGCGAGCGGAGGAAGTTGCACCCGCTGTCCTTGACCATCTTCAGCTCTTTGAGGGCCATCTCCCGCGTGTCGGGGAAGATCAGCGTGCGAGGGTAATGCTCCTGCTGGAGGTAGCCCTTCAACGTGATTCGCTTGCCGTTGAGGATGAAGTGTCCGCCCTTGATGGTGAACTCACGCATGCCGAACCGGTCGCTGACCATGTCGTCGCCGATGGTGGCGGCGGCGGCGTACAGGAACGGATCATCGGGGGACCACCAGCGGAAACTCGAAAACTTCATCGGCACCGCCACCGTATTGACGCCGCGGCGAAGTTTGACCTTCTTGACGGCGGTCAGGACGGGCTTGGCTGTGGCGGTGGCGGCGGCGATAGCCACGTTGATTTCGTACACGCCGGCCTTGGCCTTGTTGACGACGGTGACATTGACCACGGCTGTGTTCTTGAACGGGAACGGCTTGACGTAGACGTTGTCGATGTAGGTCTTGGCGGTGACGATCAGGTCGACGTCCTGCCAGACGCCCCCGTAATTGTAATACCACCCGGCCTTGCCGACGGGCAACTTGCCCTGGTTCATCGGGGATCCGGTGCGGAAGCCTTCCAGTTCCTCGTTGATCGGCGGGTTGATCACACGGACGATCAGGTCATTGGCCCCGACGATGGCCTTGGAGGTGATGTCAAACTCGAAGGGGGCGCCGCCGTACTCATGGCTGCCGAGGTAATCGCCGTTGAGCCATACTTCGCAGTAGTATTGCACCGCGCCGAACCGAAGGCGAAGTACGCCTCCCTTGTGGGCGTCCTTGACGTTGACGGTCGTGTGATACCAGCCGACGCCGTCGTACCCGGGCTTGATCTGCTCCCACACGCCGGGAACCTGCATCGGCACGGCCTTGGGGAACTTGCCGGCCTTGTACCAGCCCTTGTCCTTGCCGACGTTCTTGGGATCAAAGGCGAGATCCCACTTGCCGTTTAGTGATACTGTCGTCCGTTGTGCCATCGTTGTTGCCTTAAATGTGTTTGTCTGAATAAAGGCGAAGCGGCGCGCCGATGAACTCGGGGCGCCGCTTTCACCTGCGAATACAGGGTTACTTGGCGATTGTGCAGACGACCTTGACGTGTTTTCTGCCTAAGCCCTCTTTCGGTACGGCGATGAAATCGCCATCGATGGCTTCGCCGTTGACGGTCAGGCCGGCCTTCTTGCCGCGTTTGATGTCGATGTCGAAGATCGTCCCGCGGAACGGGCGGCTGTAGGAGGCCGTCTTCCACTTGGAGGGAATCAGGGGCTGAATCCGCACGCCGTCAATCTCGCGACCGAAGCCGAGCAACCGGTCGACGCAGTTCAGGAAGTTCCAGGCCACCGTCCCCGTTCGCCACGGGTCGTCGGAAACGTGGCGGGTCATTCGCATCGCCGAGGGGCCGACGTAGCCGCTGGTCTGGGCGTAGGGCTCGGACTTCTCCTCGGCCGGAAGGATTCGCATGAAGGTTTCAAACGCCTTGTCGACCCGGCCGGCCTCGAAGTCCGCGGCTACCTTGAACCCGCCGGCGTGGCAGTACACGTTGCCGTTGGTGAAGAACCCCGGGGGCGTGCCGGTCAACTGGCCGATGCCCGGCTGGTACTTCGTGAACGGCGGCCAGTTGTGCACCGGGCCGACGGGGGTGTCGACGATCGGCTCGATCATCTCGGCGATCTTGGCGTAGGCCTTGGCGTCGATCACTCCCGACAGCATCGCCCATGATTGCGGATTGATGAAGTACTTGCCTTCTGTGGCCTTCGACGTGCCGATGGGCATGCCGTCGTCGTTGATCGAGTAGAGGAAGTGGTCGCCGTCCCAGCCGTGCTTCAGGATGGCCTTCTTGAGCGTTTCGTACCGCCGGGCGCAGGTGGCGGCCAGTTTCGTATCGCCCCGTTTGCCGGCGATCTCGCCGGTGAGTTTCAGTACGCGAGCCAGCGCGAAGCTCATCCACACGCCCTGGCCCTTGCCCTTGACGCCGACCTTGTCCATCAGGTCGTTCCAGTCGCCGCAGTGAACCTTCGACAGGCCCAGGGCGCCGCGATCGTTCCAGAGGAACTCCATCGCCAGAACGTTGTGTTCCCAGATGGTACCCTTGCCCTTGTCGGAGTATTCGACAACCTCGTCGAGGATCTTCAGGTCGCCGGTTTCCCGAAGCAGCGCGTCGGTGGCGTGGCTGATCCACGACGGCGAATCGGCGTAATGCTTGTCGGCCCCGGAGATGTCCATGCTGGCCACGCGGAACGCACGCGGGCAGAAGCCGTCCGATCGCTGATTCCGCAGCGCCTTTGTCAGCATTTCCTTCGCCCGATCGGCGTTGATCACGCTCATGCCGGCCGAATCTTGGCAGGTGTCGCGGTAGCCCTTGAAGTAGAAACGGGCCCAGTCGGCCATCAGGTACAACTGATGCTTGAGCCAGACGGTGAACAGGCGGTTGAAATCGTCGTCGGGGGTGTCGATCTTCAGCCCGCCGAGGCGAGCGACGTTCTGCTTCTTGATCGCGGCCAACTCGGCCTCGATCTTCTTGCTGTTGGAGAAAGCGCGATTCATCTTCTTCGCCTCAGCCAGATCCATCACGGCGCCGATCACGAAGTTTATCGTCTTGGAGGCCTTGGGCTTGAGCTTCATGTTCTGCTGGACCGCCCCCACGAGGTACTCGGCGCTGGCGACGCTGTTGCCGAGCTTGCCGTCGATGATGCTCTGGGGGCAGGCGTAGCTTCGCGTGCGGCCGAGGAAGTAGTCCTTGCTCACGTCCCAACGGTTGATCTTCACATCCGAGGCCATGAACGCACGGTACCTCTCGTTGACGACGGTGAAGGTCGTGTTCTTGAAGAAAAGCATATTGTCGGGCTTGCGGAAATCGGCGCTGAGGCCGCCGACGTAACCGTACGGCATGTTGACGCCGTCGAGCATGATGTTGGCGACGGTGAACACAGATAGGTCGCGATTCTTCCGCGATTCGTTGGCGATCTTGATCGTCCACACTTCGCCGGAGTACTTTCGGGGGACGAACATGCGGAACTCAACGCGGATGCCGTTGGCCAGCGTACGAAGGATGGTGTAGCCGAGTCCGTTGCGGACTTCGTACTCGTCGTGATCGGTCAGGCAGGGGAGGTAGCCGGCCGACCAGACTTCGCCTGTGCTGTTGTCGCGAATGTAGACCCAGCGAGGATCATCCCGCATATCCTGCTTGCCGAAGAGATTCGTCACGACGCCCTCTTCGTTCTGGTACAGCGAGCAACCGTTCATGCTGTTGCCGGCGGCGGCGAGGTAGGTGGGGTTCCAGAAGTAGTTGAACCAGTCTCGCGGCGTGTGCGGAGTGGTGATTACATATTCCAGCCCGTCGTCGGTGAAGTACCCGTACTTGCCCATCTGCGTCTCCTTGGTCTTTTGGGTTCTTTTGGCTTCTGGTCTTCGGACTTCAGTTACGTTTCGAACGTCATCGGTTCGGGGTCGGACTCGACATCGCCGTTGCGGCGATCGGTTCGGTCTCGATCCTGATACAAAACGGCGGCATCGTAGCCGGTTGGCCGACGCGGTTCAACCCGTTTGGCGCCAACGAAATGAGCCAATTTCTCCATCGTAATCATCCCCGCGTCGATCACAACCCGGTGACGCTGGTCTTTCTGCATCGATTGGGCTATAATCGCGGCCGCGAAAGGAAGCCTCCATGCCCCGGCCCAACGTTCTGTTTCTCATGTCGTAACCGTTCACAGTTTCTTTTCAATAATCGGGCTCTCATCCCGAACCGGTGGCGGGTATTCGTTCGGCCATGATGCAAGAGCGTGCTTGGAATGGGGTCTGATCGCTCAAGTGAATCTGCCGTTGAGGCCCGCAGGGCCGACAGATTTGTAGCTCGCCGCGGCGAGGTAGGGTCCGCCCCATAGCGCCCCAAGCCCC
>CBDVCA010000182.1:0-6152 GCA_965372365.1 uncultured bacterium | reverse complement strand
GCCGCCGCACTCCATAGGGCGGCCGGATCATCGCAGGCTGAATGGGCGTTTGGCGAGAACGGCCTAGAAATTCGGGGGGCGCCATACTTCATTGCCTCGGCTCGATGGTTCGCTTGGAGCGTAGTAGCATTCGTGCGTGCTGGAGATCGCGAGCATTATAGCGCCGGGGTTGCCGCATCATGTAACGCAACGGGGCAATCGTCGGATGCAGACGTTCTTTGCGACTGCGGCTCCGGCCCCACCGAGTCGTTCTGCGGCGAGCTGACCGCCCGCCGCAAAGGCCGAGGCATGCGATGGGACCGAGACAACGCCGAATCCATCATGGCCCTGGGGAGCCTTTGCTACTCCAATCCATGGGACGACTACCGGCAAATCCAATGAGCCGCATGGCCACTGCCACATCAGAAGGTCGCTCACGCGGCAATACCCATATCCATTTGGCTCGCAACTGTCAAGGCGTGCGCGGTATCATGGCCGGTTGGACCTTCTGTAACACTGTTGGAGCGAGCCCCGTACCATGGAAACGATTCGACTTGGACGAACCGGCCTCAACGTAACCCGCACGTCGTTCGGTGCGCTGCCGATCCAGCGGATCGATTTCAACGCCGCCAGTGAGATTCTTCGCGCGGCCGTCGGCGCCGGCGTCAACTTCATCGATACCGCCCGGGCGTACAGCGACAGCGAAGACAAGATCGGCTACGCCCTCGCCCACCGTCGCGACGACTTTTACCTCGCGACCAAGGCCCACGCCCAAGACCGCGCCGGCGTGCTCGAATCGATCGAGACGAGCCTCACCAAGCTCAAGACCGACCACATCGACATCCTTCAGTTGCACAACCCTAGCCCGTTGCCCGACCCCGACGACGCCGATTCCAGTTACGCCGGCTGCGTCGAGGCGAAGGCCGCCGGGAAGATTCGCTTCATCGGCCTCACCGCCCACCGGCTCGACAACGCCCTGGCCGCCGCCGAAAGCGGGCTGTACGACACCGTCCAGTTCCCCATCAGCGCGATCTCCACGCCGGAGGAGCTGAAGCTGATCGAGGTGTGCAAGACCCACGACGTCGGCCTGATCGCCATGAAAGCCCTCTGCGGCGGACTGCTGGCCAACATTCCGGCGGCGTTTGCGTTCTTCCGCCAATACGACAACGTCGCGCCCATCTGGGGCATTCAGCGGATGAGCGAACTGGTGGAGTTCATCGAGCTCGAAGCCGACCCGCCCCAACTCGACGCCGAGATGATGGCCGCGATCGAAGCCGACCGGGCCGAACTCGGAGGCGATTTCTGCCGCGGCTGCGGGTACTGCCTGCCCTGCCCGGCCGATATCCCCATCAACATGGCCGCCCGCATGGCCTTTCTGCTTCGCCGCGCCCCCACGGCCGGCTTCCTCGCCGAGCCCTGGCGGCAGAAAATGGCCCGCATCGACAACTGCACCGAATGCGGCCAATGCCGCGACCGCTGCCCCTACGATCTCGACACGCCCGCACTGCTCAAGAGAATGTACGCCAATTACAAGAGCTTCACCACCGAGATACCGTGACCGTCGACGATACGTAGGATACCACGCGCACAACGGTAGTGCGCTCGCGCAGATTGCGCCAATCGTAGTCCGTAGTGGACGCAGGATCTGTGCCCTTGGCGCGAAAGCCAACATGACCCACATTGGCGTCATCCGCGAGAGCGCATTCACGTTGTGCGTGCGGCATGATCCATAACGGGATTGCGGGGAGTTCTTCCGGCCGGAAGTTAGCGGTTACTAGTACTGCGTCCCATCGATAATGTGGAATGTCGCGACGGTAGCGTGCAGACCGTCGGTGGTCAAGATCGCCGCGAAATCGCCGGCGAAAACGGGTCGGCCCTTTCCCGCAACGCCCGCCGGATGTAATATGGCTGTCCTGTTTTTTGGAGAGCAGCACACAATGGCCCGCAAGCGAATCGACATCACCCAACTGACCATCCTCGCCCCGCGCCGTCGCCAACGAAAGACGCTGATCGCGGCAACGGCAACTATCTTCAGGCCTGGCGAGCCCAACAAGTGGGAGCAGTTCTGCCGCCAGGGGTACCTCGACGGCTCGTGTTACGATTGGGACGCCTCGCGCATCGCCCTGCTGGACGGGCGGATCGTCGCCCACATCGGCGTCTGGGGCCATGTGCGGCGAATCGGCCGGGCCAGACTGCGATCGGTCGGAATCGGAGCGGTGACCACGCTGGCCGAATGCCGCGGAACCGGCGTTGGAAGGCTGATCACCGAAAGCGCCCTCGACGCCACCGCCGCCGCCGGCTACGATATCAGCGTCATGGCGGGAATCCCCGGGTTCTACACCCGCTTCGGGTGGGTTCCATTCATGCCGCACTGCCGCACCGAGATCAAGACCGACGATCTCCCCGACGACAGCCCCGTGTGGAAACGCCGCCGCGCTTCGCTGACCAAGATGATCCGCGCCGAAGGCGCCGTCGGTCGCATCTACAATCGCGAGCAAGCCGACGTCTCCTGCGCCGCCGTCCGGCCCCTGTTCACCAAGGACCACCGCCACTGGCAGTTCTGCCAGCTTTGCGACGCCCGCGGCCGGGTGCGGGGCTACATGGCTACGCAGGTCAAAGACCATACCCTCGTCGTCCACGAACTGGGCGGCTTCTCCACCCCCGCCGGCAGGGCCGAACTGCTGCGGCAATTGCGCGACGCGGCCACATCTGCAGGCTGCGAGCAGGTCCATCTACCCTACGGCCCCGACCACCCCCTCGGCGCCCTCCTGCGACGGCTGACCGCCACGATAACCCTCTCGTCCAGCGCCGACGGCGGCCACATGATCCGCGTGATCAATCTAAAATCAACGCTGAAGAAGATGGCCCGCGAGTTCTCCGCTCGCATCGCCGCCGGCCCCACAGCAGGCCGCGACGGCGCGTTGACCTTGAAGACGCCCCACCAAAGCGCAACCCTCGTCATCCGCCGCGGCGCCGTCTCGGTCGCCGAAACGCCCCCGCCCGGCGCCGACGCCCTACGCGGCGGATACGACATCGCGCGACTCATCGTCGGAGCCGACGACCCCGGGGCCGTTATCGAAGCCGGCGGCCTCACATGCACACGCGGAGCCCGCGCCTGGGCCGACGTTCTCTTCCCGAGACTGCGGCAGCAACATCTAAGAGCCGACGGGTATTAGGAATTGGACGCAAGGCGCCGGTTAGAAGTCAGCGGGGATGGGCTTACCCACTCTTATGAACGATGTGCTGAAACCGAAGTTTCCGAATACCGACAGCAATCCAGACACATGGAGGAAGACCACGATATACACCGGCGCGAGACTCCATGCGATCCATCGCGCCTTGGTAAGATTGCGATCGAAGCAGGCTCGGTCTTCGTCCTCAGTCCATCGTCCCCGACATCGCCAGCCACTCCGACGCCTTCAATTCATCGCGGAACTCCTGTTCGTCCGCGGCGTCGAGCAGCGCGTTGACGGTGTCGCGACTGTGCAGCATGCGGCTGAGGCGGGCGAGGACGTGCAGATGGGTGCGATCGTCTTTGCAGCAGATCAGAAAGAACAGCCGCGTTCGCGAACCGTCCGGCGCCCCGAACGGCAAGCCCTTGGGACTGCAGCCGGCGATCACGAACGACTCGGCGATGTCATACGGGGTATGCTCTCGCGGGTGCGGCATCGCCACGTCGCGAATCAACGCCGTGCTCTCCATCTGTTCACGTTCGCGAATGGCGTTGTACAAGTCGTCCTTGGCGTACACCAATCCGCAGGCGTCCGCCATCGCGACCAGGTCGCGAAGAACGCTCTGGCCGGTGCGGCTGGTCATCGGGATCGCGGCGCCGCCGGAGGGGATCATCTGGTGAACGACCAGCTCGTCGGCCGCGATGCCGTGATGCTTGCGAACGCCCGATTCGATCTGGGCGAGCCGGTCGTGGCCCAACTTGTGAAGCTGCGACTCGACCCAATGGTCGATGTCGATCTTGCGGAACACAAAGCCCGCCTTACGCTTCTGGCAGGGCATCCGCCCGCGCGTGGCGAGCTTCTGCACCTCACGGGCGTCCAGATGCAGGTAGCGAGCCACCTGCTGCATATCCATTAATTCAAAAGGCATCGAAGATACTTCCGATAGGCGTCACGAAGCCGCCGGGACAATCAAACGCCCGGACGATTCGACACATTATACAACATCCATCGTCCCCAAAGCGCCCCTACTTCATACAAACCGACCGATACCGCCCCGGAGATCATGAACCTTGACTTTGGCCATGATCCCGCGTAAACTTCAATTTGATAAACTGTTACGCGACCTAATGACGTCGCGGGTGAACCTATCACAAAGGAGGCCGTCCATGAACAATGCGTACGGACGACTCAGTTGGCTGACCCGCCTGGGGAAAATCACCACCGTCCTGGCCTTGGTAGCAATATGCCTAGCCCTCGCCTTGACAATAGCTTACGGGATTCTCGCGGCCACCGACTCCGGTAACCCCCTCGTCATGGCCGCCTATGCCGTTGCGATCGTCGCTTGGGTCGCCCTGGCGATGGGCGTGCTGGTCGCCTACGGCGTTGTCCTCGCACGCGCGGGAACGCTGGCGGCCTTGGTGAACCTCAACGGGCATATGGGACGGGTCCAGACGCTGCTGCAAGCCAACCAGGAGAAACTCGAGGAACTGACCGATCTCGCCCCGCTCAGCGACCAGGCCAAGGCGATGATCTACCATGATCGCGAGATTGAAGCCGTGCAGGATGTCGTCCACGCCTGCCTCGTTCGCCAGGAATACGAGCAGGCCGAAACGCTCATCGCTCGGATGGAGAACCAACTGGGCCACCACGAAGAGGCCCAACGCATGCGAGAAGCCGTCACGGCCAGCCGGCAGAACACCGAAGAAGGCAAGATCGCCGCGGCCGTCGATCGTGTGCGACAGATCATCGATCAGAAAAACTGGGGCCGCGCTTCCCGCGAAGCCCAACGCCTCGTAGAAGCCTTCGGCGACAGTGAACTCGTCGCCGGCCTGCCGGGGATCATCGCCGAACAGCAGACCCGCCACAAACGCGAGTTGCTCCAACGGTACGACGAGGCCGTCCAGCAAAATGATCTCGATAAGTCCATCGAACTGCTCGGCGAACTCGACCGCTACCTCACCCCCCCCGAAGCCGCGGCTCTGCAGGAAAGCGCCCGGGGTGTTTTTCGGGCCAAGTTGCATAACCTCGGCGTGCAGTTCGCTATCGCCGTCACCGAGGAACGTTGGTCAGACGCGGCCGCCGTCGGCGGACAAATCGCCAACGAGTTTCCCAACTCCAGAATGGCCATGGAAGTGAACCAAAAACTCCATACCCTCAGGCAATTGGCCAACGCCAACGCCTCGACCTGACAGTTGCAGCCGTCCAGCCTTTGATAAGCTTGGAGCTCTGTCCCATCGATGATGTGGAATGGGGTGGCTCCCCGTCTGGGAGCCATGTTCACGGCCGAGCCGGCTTGCCGGCGAGGAAGTGAGCATGTGTCGGTGGGCGAGCATGCTCACTTCCGCCTACGGCGGCCGTGAACATGCCGCCCAACTTTTTCGGCTCTTCTTCACTTTCGCGGATGGATCATTCCTAGTTGGATGGCCGTTTTTCGGGCTTGATGTCGGAACGTGAGTGCAAGCTATTGTTGGTCGCGACAGCCACAGCCCCGACGGATAACGCGGCTGATGAGGTTGCTGGAGCCTTCCATCCGGACGTTGCAATCTAAGGGGACAGGCTACTTTTACGGCGACTGATGGTGTCTCGCCCTCTGAAAAAGTAGCCTGTCCCCTTAGATTAGGGGCGAAAGATTTGTAGCTCGCCGCGGCGAGAATCGTAATGTACCCCACCCCGATACAAGCCCCGATAGGGGCGACACTCAGACCGTATGGCCACGGGGTGTCGCCCCTATCGGGGCTTGGGGCGCTATGGGGCGGACCCTACCTCGCCGCGGCGAGCTACAAATCTATCGGCCCTGCGGGCCTCAACGGCGTATTCACTTGAGCGATCAGACCCGATTCCAAGCCCGCTCTTGCATCATGGCCGAACGAATACCCGCCACCGGTTCGGGAGGAGAGCCCGATTATTGAAGAGAAACTGTGAACGGTTACTTCGGGCTTGATGTCGGAGTTTGAGTGCAAGCTATTGTTGGTCGCGACAGCCACAGCCCCGACCGATGAC
>CBDVCA010000181.1:0-6166 GCA_965372365.1 uncultured bacterium | reverse complement strand
GGAACGTCCGCAACCAACAACGTGTTCGGAGTCGGGGAACAGAAGGAGTACTGAGATGGGATACGGGCAGACACGGACTTGGCTGTGGATTCGTATTGTGATCGTGGCGATCCATCTCGTTGCCGGAGCGGCCCAACGCATCCGCTTCTCGTCATCGGACATGCCCGCCCATATCCAGTCCCTGGAATTGACCGCTGCGATGATTCTGTACTATGTGATTGCCATGGCGGTTCTTGCGTTGTATCTGGTGAAGGTGGTCAAGCCTCGTTGGGCCGCCAAGTGGGCGCCTCCGGCGTGGGGCAACTGTTTCCTTACCGTGAAGAATCCGTGGGAGGTTCTCCATCTGATGTGCTGGGTGGGCATCGCCAACGGCGTAGGCATGATGGCGGGCGATTTCATCGCGATGGGCATGGGGCGCCGTATGACGATTCTGGGAATCAGTGTCGCCGTCGCCGGAACGGTGGCCTTATGGGCCGTCGGCGTGGTGTCACGGCGCTTGCTGCCGGCGTAACGGAATGATCGCAGTTCGCCGAGCCGGCAGTGCAAGTTCATTTGACCAAGGAAGGCCGCTATGGCGCCGCTATTTGAAGAGTTGGATTATCAGAAGACGTCGATTGGCGAGATCGTTCTGCGTCGTCGCAGGTCGGTGGTTGTGGCCGACAGGTTGGTGTACGAGGTCACCATCGACGGGGAGATGCTGATGTCCAGCACGGTCAACGTCAGCGAGATCGCGTTGTCGCAATTGGCGTTGGAGGGGCGAACCGACCGGCCGTGCGATGTGCTGGTCGGGGGGCTGGGTTTGGGCTACACGGCGGCCGCGGCGCTGAAGTTTGCCAACGTGCGGCGGGTCGACGTGGTCGAACTGCTCGAACCGGTCATCTCCTGGCATCGACGGCGGCTTGTGCCGATGGCCGCGACGCTGATGGACGATCCGAGGTGTTCGCTGGTGGAGGCCGACTTCTTCGAGTACGTCAAGCCCGGCGCCTCGACGCGGCGGTACGACGCCATCCTGCTGGATATCGATCATTCGCCCGAGTCGTTGCTCCACGTTCGCCACGGGGATTTCTACACTGCCGCGGGGCTCAGCGGGCTCGCCGCACGCCTCCAGCCCGGAGGCGTGTTCGCCCTATGGTCAGCCTGGGAGCCCACGGCCGAATTCCTCGACACCCTCGGCTCGGTCTTCCCGACGGTGCGGAACCACGAAACGTCCTTCTTCAATCCCCATATCGACGACACCGACACCAACTGGGTGGTCACCGCCGAAGGCGTGTAAGCGCAGGGGACTGGCTCGGCAGTCTCGCCATGGCGAGATGAACGTGCCTGTACCCGGGCCATGGCAAGCGTAGGGGACTGGCTCGGCAGTCTCGCCGTTGCGAGACGAACGTGCCTGTACCCGGGCCATGGGGGCGAGATGCGAGACGTTCGCTGATCGGCCGCCGGGAGGTCGACGCTACGGGTACAGGCACCTTCGCTCCCGCCTTGCCCTTCGGGCGGCGCTTCGCTTCGGAGCCAGTCCCCTGCGCTCGCGGCTCGCGGCGGCCATCGCGTCCTTGCCCTCGCGACCGACAGGAGTTATGCTGCCGGAAAACATTTCCATATATCAGATGTCTCTTGGCCCCGAAGGAGCCCCTTGTGGAATCTTTTATCGGTTTGTGTGTGTTATTGGGCGTCGGTCATTTCCTCCGCACGAAGATCACGCTGCTTCGAAAGCTCTATCTGCCCTCGTCGGTGATCGCCGGGCTGCTGGGGCTGCTGATCATTCAGTGCTTCGACGTGCCGGCCGCGTGGACGGCCGGGTGGGGCAAGTTGCCGGGGTTCCTGATCAACATCGTCTTCGCGTGCCTGTTCCTGGGGGTAACGCTGCCGAGTTTCGGCAAACTGTTCAAGATCGCGGGGCCGCAGTTGGCGTACGGGCAGATCGTAGCCTGGGGCCAGTACGTCGTCGGTATCGGCGTAGTGCTGCTGGTGCTGGCGCCGATGCTCACGAGTCTGCCCGAGGCCGGTCGGCGGACGTTCGGTGGGCTGATCCCCGTCGGCTTCGAGGGCGGCCACGGCACCGCTGGCGGGCTGGAGGCGACGTTCACCGAGATGGGCTGGCCGGAGGGCAAAGACTTCGCCCTCACCAGTGCGACGTGCGGCATCATCAGCGCGATCGTCGTCGGCATGATCCTGGTCAACTGGGCCGCCCGTCGCGGCTACACCGCCGTCCGGCGGAAGGTCGAGGATATCCCCGAAGATGAATCCATCGGCGTGATCCCCATCGAACGCAGGCCCGCCGCCGGCAAGCTGACCATCTCGGCCGATGCGATGGAATCGCTGACGCTGCATATCGCCGTCGTCGGCGTGGCGGTGCTGATCGGGTGGGCCATCAAGCAAGGAATGATGGCCGGCGTGACGTGGATCCATAGCGATCTGACGCCGGAGTTGCGGACCACGACCAATCTGTACCGCATGGTGCGACCGTTCCCGGTGTTCCCGCTGTGCATGATCGGCGGGCTGCTGATCCAGTTGTACGAGCAACGATTCGACAAGCATGAACTCATCGACCTCGGGCTGATGCACCGGATCCAGGGCGCAGCGCTCGACTTCCTGGTCGTCGCGGCCATCGCGACGATCCGCATCGAGGCGCTCGGCGGGCTGCTGGTCCCGTTCGCGATCCTGATCGGGGCGGGAATCCTGTGGAACGTCTTCTGCGTAACCGTTCTGGCCCGTCGCGTACTGCCCGACGCCTGGTTCGAGCGATCGATCGCCGAAATGGGCCAGTCGATGGGCGTGACGGCCACGGGGCTGCTGCTGCTTCGGGTGGTCGACCCCGACTACAAAACCCCGGCCGCCGAGGCGTTCGCCGCCAAGCAGGTGATCCACGAACCCTTCATGGGCGGGGGGTTATGGACCTCGATCGCCATCCCCCTGCTGGCCCTCTGGGGCGGCTGGCCCGTGTTCGGCATCGCGCTGGGGGCCTTGTTGACCTGGCTGACCATTCTTGTTGTCTGGCGCGTTACGCGGAAAGCATAACGGCTTGGGCATTGGCGGTGAGGACCGTTTTCGGAGGCGAACTTGCAACTTTGAGTCCACCTTCATTGACTTTGCCTGTCCGTATTTCATAGCATTGCGGCATGCGAAAATCATTACTTTTGATCTTGGCGCTGCTGCCGTGTTTGGCCGGGTGCCCGGTGCTGCAAAGCCAGGACACCCCCGTGTCGGAGCGGAAGGTGCTTGATCCGGTCACCGGTCGGCGGTACTGGATCTACGTCCCCAGCACGTACACCCCCGATCGCCGATGGCCGGTGGTCATCACGCTGCACGGCACGTTCGGGTTCGATAGCCCCAACGCCCAGATCCGCGAATGGAAGGCCTTGGCCGAGAAACGCGGGTTCATCGTGGTCGCCCCGCCGCTCAAGAGCGTCCAAGGTGTCCTGCCGGTAATCAAGCCACTATGGTACAAAGATCTAGCCACCGACGAAGATACGATCCTCTCTTGCCTCCGGCATGTGCGCCAGCGATATCGGATCGCTCGCGACGCGACGACGGGGAAGGAACTGGTCATGCTGACGGGGTTCAGCGCCGGCGGGTTCCCGATGTACTACACCGGGCTCCGCAACCCCCACAAGTTCAGCCTCCTGGTCGCCCGGGCGTGCAACAGCAATTCCGGGCTGTTCAAGAAGATCGTGGTCACCGACGCCGTCCGCCGGCTGCCGGTGGTCATCTTCCATGGCCGACGCGACCCGATCATCGCCGCCCAGTCGTCGACGGCGTTGCGGTGGTTCCGCCGCAACGGCTGCACCCGCACCGCCCAGTACAAAACCAGCGGCGGTCACAGGCGCCGTCCCGAGGTCGCCTACCAGTTCTGGGCGCCGCAGTTGGACAGGTTCGCCAAGCGACGCACGACCAATATCATCAGCACCGGCTGGGCCGAGCCCTAAGTCGCGACTGCCGCCGGAGGGGTCGATAGCATGTGTGGATTTGCCGGGGAATTTCTGTTCCGTACCGCCGGAGGCGGCGCCGACGGCGACCTCGCCGACCGGATGGCCGAGCGCCTGCGCCATCGCGGCCCCGACCAGGCGGGGCGGTTCGTCAGCAGCGACGGCCGCTGCGCGATGGGCTTCCGCCGGCTGTGCGTCATCGACCCGGCCGGATCGTCCCAGCCGATGACCAGCCCCGACGGAGCCGTGACGCTGGCGTTCAACGGGGAGATCTACAATTTCGCTTCGCTTCGCGATGAACTGGCCTCGGGGGGATATCGCTTCGAAACCCATGGCGACACCGAAGTACTGCTGGCGATGTATCTCCGCGACAGCCTCGCCATGGTCGATCGGCTGGAAGGCATGTTCGCGGCGGCGATTTACGACGGCCGCGACGGCCGCCTGCACCTGCTGCGAGATCGCCTGGGCGTTAAGCCGTTGTGGTACGCCGCGACGGGCGATCGGGTGGTGTTCGCCAGCGAGGCCAAGGCGTTGCTCGCTCATCCGGCCGTCGACCGTAGGGTAGATCCCGAGGCGGTGGCGTTGTACCTGCAAATGGGCTACGTGCCCGGCCCGGCGAGCATATGGCGCGGCCTTGGCAAACTCCCCCCGGCCTCGATGGTCACCTTCGCCGATATCGACGCCGAACCCCGCATATGGTGGCGACCGCCCACGTCGATCGAGCCGATCGGCCACGACGAAGCCGTCGACCGGGTTCGCCAAGCGCTCACCGACGCCGTCGCCAAGCGACTGGTCGCCGATGTGCCCGTCGGCGCGCTGCTCAGCGGCGGCATCGATTCGAGTATCGTCGCGGCGTTGATGTGCCGCGTGTCAGGCGACCCGGCGAGCGTGCGGACCTTCAGCGCCGGGTTCGACGAGGCCGGCTTCGACGAGCGGCCCTACGCACGCCGGGTCGCAGAACATCTCGGAACCGATCACAGCGAACTGGTCATCGACGCCGACGCCGCGACCCTCCTGGACGACCTGGTCGCCCAGTACGACGAGCCGTACGGCGATTCCAGCGCCCTGCCGACCTATCTGCTGTGCCAAGCGGTCCGCCGGGAGGTGACCGTCGCCCTCGTCGGCGACGGCGGCGACGAAGCCTTCGCCGGCTACGACCGCCACCGCGCGATGTGGCTGGCCGAGCACATCTCGGCCCCCAAGGCCCTGGCCATCGCCGCCGGGCGGCTGCTGGTCGAAACCTTCGCCCCCCACAACGAGAAATCGCCCCTGCGCCGGTTCGTTCGCTTCGCCCAAAGTCTCGACGCCCCGCCGGCTCTGCAGTACATGGCGTATCGGCAATTGCTCACGCTGGCGCAGTTGGACGACTTGGTCACCGACGAACTGGCCGAGCAGATCGTCCCCACCGCCGGGCGCGACTGGTTCGCCGACCTCTACGAACAGGGCGAGTGCGACAGCGAGATGCAGGCCGCCCAGAGACACGACGTGCTGACGTATCTGCCGGACGACCTGCTCGTCAAAGCCGACATCGCCTCGATGGCTCACGGCCTCGAACTCCGCAGCCCCATGCTGGACCACCACGTGATCGAACTGGGCCTGTCGCTGCCGGACGAACTGAAGGTGGACCGCCGTCGCGGCAAGCGAATCCTGGCCGCGGCGTTCGGCGACATGCTGCCGGCGGAGGTGTTCACACGCCCCAAGGCCGGGTTCGGCGTCCCCCTCGACACCTGGCTTAGCGGCCCGCTGCTTGGGACCCTCAAAGACACACTGCTCGACCAATCTTTCATCGACGCCGGCTGGGTCCAACGAACCACCCTCACGCGAATGATCGACGACCACGCCGCCGGCAAGGCCGACCATCGCCACCGACTGTGGGCGCTGCTGTGCCTGGGACGATGGCGGGCCATGCAGTAGAGCCGTTGCTGTCAGCCCCAACGGGGCGAAGGCGTTTGGCCCGCCGCGGCGGGTGAACGGCTCACACGAATTTTGAAGGCTCATGTCGGACTAACGGGGAGTGGGTCGGATGAGTGCTTGCCGTTACTAGCCCCCCGCAGTGCGGGGGGTCGAGCGGCGTGTGAACCCACGATCTGTGGATCCAACTGCCGCTTCGGGACAATCAGCATCGAAGGCGCCGCGGGAACATCACCGGTCCTGCGACCCCCTGCACTGCAGGGGGCTAGTCACCGCAGGCCCTTGGCCGCGAGGATCCCCCGCTAATCCGCCATGAACCATCTCAAAGCCCC
>CBDVCA010000180.1:0-6261 GCA_965372365.1 uncultured bacterium | reverse complement strand
CATCGCAGGCTGAATGGGCGTTTGGCGCGAACGGCCTACGTTCACGGTTTCGCCGGAGTTCGGGGGGAGTTCGGGGGGACGGGCGGTACGACCGAAGGGCTGGACGCTCTCGGAAGGCTGATGTGTCGCCCCGTTGGGGCTTGGAGTTTCGGCGGCGTTTTCTGCCCCGGCCCTTACGGACCGGGCTACAATTCTTTCGCCCCGTTGGGGCTGACGGCAACGGCCAACGGCCAACGGCGAACAGCAACGGCCGACAGCATACGGCAACGGGGGAGCACCGGCGCGCCGGGGCAGGCTCTCTTTGGCAGAGCCGCAGCCGCGGGGACGAGGTCTATGCGACACGCGGTTGGATGCATTGCGGGACGCCAGAAAGGAAATCTCGGGCGGAGAATTCGGGTTTGGGTGGTTTTGACCGGCCTCGACCGGCCTCAAACCGGCCTCAAACGGCCTCGAACGACCTCAGAACGGCCTCAAACGGCCTCAGAACGGACTCTGACCGGCCTGGGGAGTCGGAGAATTCGGAGCTTTGTCCTAATACCTCTGAAACGCGCCCCTAGGGTGAAGGGGCAGGGCGATTGCGAATTGGGAATTGCGGATTGCGGATTGAACGGCGACAGCAGATAAGGGCCGCGTGTGCAGTTCAAGCCGCAATTCGCACCTCGCCATCCGAAATCGAGCCGAGCCGAGCGACGCGGCGCCAAACGAACCCAATGGGTATATAGGGTAACTGGGCGACCTGCGGACCCCCGATGACCGGCGAGTAAGCCCCCGGAGTTTGCCGCTTGGGCGGATACCGGCACATGACAAGCAAAACAGCGCAACCGGACATCTCTAATGGGGGGGCTGGCAGGTCTCGCGCCACCGGCGTCGGGGGCGATCAACAAGCTTGGCCGCGGCGGGGGAGTCTGGTACCCTCGGGCGGCAATGATGGTTGGCGACGACATTCCGGAGCCCCGGCGGGTGCTGATTATCAAACCCAGCGCCCTGGGCGACGTGGTGACCGCGCTGCCGGTTCTGCGAGGCCTGCGGCGGACGTTCGGGGCCGATCTGCAGGTCGACTGGATGCTGAGCAGGTCATGCATGCAGGCGGTGGCCGAGGATCCCGAACTGGACGGCGTTGTGGAGTTCGACCGGAAGCGATACGGGAAAATATGGTGTAATCCCTCGTCGGCGAAAGACTTCATCGTATTCTGCCGGCGTCTTCGTTCGGCGAAGTACGATTGGGTTCTGGATCTTCAGGGCCTGTTCCGCAGCGGGTTTCTCACGGCGATGACCGGGGCGCCGGTGCGGGCGGGGTTTGGCGCGGCGCGTGAGTTCGCCTGGGCGTTCTACAACCATCGCCTGGCGGCCGAGGCGGCCCCCGTGCACACGGTGGATCGTAACATTGCCCTTGCGAATAGTCTGGGTATTGACGCCCGGGCCGAAGACTTTCGGCTGACCGTTGGCGATTCGGCCCGCATCTGGGCTGAGGGCTTTTCGGCAGACCATGGCGACGCGTTCATCGTGGTCGCTCCGGCCACGCGATGGGCGACGAAGTTGTACCCCCCCGAGCATTGGCGAAAGGTGGTCGGCGATCTAGCCGGTCTCACCAAGATCGTTCTGGTCGCTGGGCCGGATGAGCGTGACCTGACCGCCCCGATGGCCGAGATCGGCAACGTCGTCGACATGGCCGGTCGGACGAGCCTCCCGGAGTTGATCGCCCTGATTGCCGCGTCGCGTGGGGTCATCAGTTGCGACTCGGCCACGATGAACATCGCCACGGCTCTGAAGGTCCCGCAGGTGACCCTCATCGGTCCGACCGACCCCGCCCGAACGGGTCCCTACGGCGCCGCCGACAGCGTCGTGCGGACGCAACTGCCGTGCAGAGGATGCCTCAAGAGGACATGCAGCCACATCTCCTGCATGCAGACCATCGCTCCGGCCGAAGTCGTGGCCGCGGCCGATAGGATCCTCTCACCCGGTCCTCCGATTCGGTAGCCCATCCGCCGGCGGCCGGTATGGCTCGGCAAGTCTCTCCATCCAGGGGGTTTGGCCCGAGTTTCAGGCGGTTCTTGCTAAACGGCGGCCGTCTTGCTGCCGATACCCCATTGTTGCTACATGCGTTCGGCTGGGTCGGGGACGATCGCCCAGCGGATTTCGATTCGATCCTTAGGGTGCGAGGCGCCGTCGAATGTCGTTGAGAACGAAGACCGTATGGACGCTGGTCGCCGCGGTTGCTCTACAGGCCGGCGTAGTGTATGGGATCCACCGGTTCGGTATCCGGTCCCCGGTTGTCGCTGCAGCCCAGCGGGCCGGCGTCGGGGCCGGCGAAGTTGAATTGCTCGCCAGGGCCGAGGCGGTCGCCATCGCGGTGACGGCGGTGACGGCGATTTTTGCGGTGGCGATGATCGCAGCCGTTGTGATCGGCGCGCGCCGGATGGTGCAACGACGCGAGACAGAGCTTCTCCAGTACACTCGGGCGGCCCTGACGGGCGTCCCGCCGGCTGAACCCGCCGGCCATCGCCAGGCCCATCTGCAGATGCTGGCCACAGAGGCCAACGCGATGATCCTTCGCGCCGATCGGGCCGAGAAGCGCGCCGCCGAGACCGTCGCCCGGCTCCGAGCCACGTTCGAGAGCATCGGCACGGCCATGGCGATCGTTAACGAGACCGGGGCCATTCACATGGCCAATGGCGAGTTCAAGGCCCTGCTGGGTTGCAGCGACGAGGATATCGCCGGCTCCGACAGTTGGCTCGATTTCGTCAGCGCCGACGATGTGTACCGGCTGAAACTGAATCAGCGTCAGTGCCGTCAGAATGGGGCCGCGCCCGGTCAGAACGAGGCCCGGTTCGTCCGCAGCGACGGCAGCGAGCGCGACGTGCTGGTCCGCATTCAGGCGATGGCCGACACCGACCGGAGCGTTGTTTCGGTGGTCGACATTACCGAGCGCAAGCGGGTGATGACGATTCTTCGCGAACGCGAGGAGTTGCTGGACAACGTGTTCGAGTCGATCGTCGACGGCCTGCTTGTGATGGATCGGGATTTTCACGTGACCCATTGGAACCGGGCGATGGAGCGTATCACGGGGGTGGGGCGGATCGAAGTGCAGGGCGTGGATGCGCCTCCATGGGAGGTGTTCGGTCACTTCGCCGATCAAGGAATCGACGAGATGATGCGGCAGGCGATGGACGGCCAGGCCGTTTCTCGCGACGGCGTTCCCATGGTGTCGGCCGACGGCCGGAGGGCGTTTACCTCCGAGAGCTACCACGCGCTGCAAACCCCCAGCGGGAAGATCACCGGCGTTATCGGCCTTGTTCGAGATATTACCGACCAGAAGATGGCTGAACTGGAGTTGCTCCGGGCCAAGGAAGTGGCCGAGGCGGCCAGCGCCTCCAAGAGCGAGTTCCTCGCCAATGTCAGCCATGAGATCCGCACGCCGATGAACGGCATCATCGGCATGACCGAACTGGCCCTGCAAAGCGACCTTTCCGCCGAGCAGTCCGAGTGCATCGAGATGGTCAAAGAGTCGGCCGACTCGCTGCTGGCGGTCATCAACGACATTCTCGACTTCTCCAAGATCGAAGCCGGCCGGCTGGAATTCGAGGACCTTCCGTTCAATCTGCGTGAGTGCGTCGAGAACGCCTCGCGGTCGCTGAGCTTTCGCGCCCACGCCAAGGGCCTGCGATTGCTGTGCCATGTGGCCCCCGATACGCCGACAGCCCTGCGGGGCGACCCCGGGCGCGTGCGGCAGATCCTGGTCAATCTCATCGGCAACGCCGTCAAGTTCACCACCGACGGCGAGGTCGTCATCGGCGTGGGCGTCGAATCCCGGTCCGATCAGCAGGTGTGTCTGCATTTCACCGTACGCGATACCGGCATCGGCATTCCTCCCGACAAGCACAACAACGTGTTCAACGCCTTCACCCAAGCCGACGGATCGACGACACGCCAATACGGCGGCACCGGGCTGGGGCTGGCCATCTGCGCCAAACTGGTCGACGCGCTCGGCGGACGCATCTGGGTCGACAGCGAGGTGGAGGTGGGCAGCATCTTCCACTTCACCGCGCGGATCAACCTGCAAACCGAGGCGCCCGATCCGCCGAAGGCGTTGCCCGATCGATTCGTCGACGCGCCCGTGCTTGTGGCGGTCCGGAACGCAGCCAGCCGGAACATTCTGGTCGATATGCTCGCATCGTGGCGCCTGGAGACGACCGAAGCCGAAGACGCCGCGGCCGCCACCGAAGCGCTGGCGCTGGGCGCCGAAGGCGAACGTCCGTTCCCGTTGGCGATTCTCGCCACCGATCTGGACGGCGAAGACCCTGTCGAGATCGCCCGTCGTCTCTGCCGACGATCCGACGGCGCCACGGCCATCGTCCTGGTGGCGCCGGCCGCCAACGCCGACAAGGTTGCTCAATATCGCGCCGCCGGCGTAGAGACGATTGTCACCGAGCCGGTCTCCATGCAAGAGCTTCACGCGGCTGTCCTCACGGCGCTGGGTATCGAGACGGTCGCCGATCCCGCCTCCGGATCCGCCGACGAATCCCAAGGCGCCTCGCTGCGACCGCTCCGCATCCTTGTGGCCGAAGACACCCCCGTCAATCAGACGCTGATCTCGCGGCTGCTGACCAACGCCGGACATGACCCGGCCATCGTCGCCGACGGCAAGCAGGCGATCGAGGCCCTGGCCGACGAACCGTTCGATGTGGTGCTGATGGACGTGCAGATGCCCGTGATGGACGGTCTGGCGGCCACCGCGGCGATTCGTGCACGGGAGGCTCACACCGGCGGGCATATCCCGATCTTGGCCCTGACGGCCCACGCGATGAAGGACCACGAACGACAATGCCGCCAAGCCGGCATGGACGGATACGTTACCAAGCCGGTGCAGCCGGCCGAACTGTTCAAGACGATCGCCGACGTGCTTGGCGAATCGCCCGGCGACGAGGCCGGCGACGGGGTCGCCGAGCAAGCGCCCGGCGTGTTCGATCTGGGGGCGTGCCTGTCGCGGGTCGGCGGAGACGAAGCCCTGCTGGCTGAGATCGCCGCCCTCTTCATAGACAGTTGCCCGGCGATGCTGGATGAGATCAGCGAGGCGCTGGACGACTGCGACGGCGAGCGACTGGCGCGAGCCGCCCACGCGTTCAAGGGTTCGGTCGGCAATTTCAATGTCACCAAGCCCCTGCAGGCAGCCAAGAAGTTGGAGAAGTTCGCTTGCGCCGGCGACCTCGCCGGAGCCCAGGAAACGTTCGCCCTGCTGAAGACGTACGCCGCCCAGTTGATCCACTCGCTGGAACCGATCGCTCGAAAGAATCAGGCCAAGTCGTCGTAGGCGAGCCGGTCCGGCTTTCCCTCCGGGGTGTGAGAGTTCTTTGTGGCATGCCCCGTGAGCCGTTGTGTCACAGTGTTTGGTGCAGTAGCCGTTGGCCGACCGACGTGCTGGAGAAGATCTATCGGACCAATGCGGAGAAACTGTTAGGGGAGGGTCTGCTGTGACTAGCCCCCTGCAGTGCAGGGGGTCGCTGGACCGATGGTGTTCCCGCGGCTCCTTCGATGTCGATTGTCCCGAAGCGGCGGTGTGGATCCACAGATCGTGGGTTCACACGTCTTTCGACCCCCCGCACTGCGGCGGCGGGGGGGGGCTAGCAACGGAAAACACTCATCGGACTTACTCCCCGCCAATCCGACATGAGCCCACATCATTCCTCGGCCAAAGTACTAGATCGAGAATTCGGCCTTGGCGTTCTTTCCGGCCGCCAGGCTTTCGAATGTAGTGGTGTCGAGTACGTCAGCCACCGCCTGATCGGCGCGGCTCCAGACGTCGGCGAAAGTGCAGTCGTCGCCAAGGGAGCAGTCGAGGTCGCCGCCGCAGGCGTGACAGTCGACGAGGTTGAGTTCGCCTTGAATCAGGCGGACGATCTGGCCGATGGTGACCGCTTTGGGATCGCTCACGAGGGTGTATCCGCCTCGGGCGCCGCGATGGGCCTGGACGATTCCGGCGTGTTTGAGTTCTTTGATGATCAACTCGAGGAATCGTCGCGGAATCGCCTGCGCTGCTGCGATCTCGTTGACGGAGGTGGGTCGGTCGCTGTTTCTGCGGCGTGTCAGTTCCAGCACCGTTCGCAGGGCGTACTGGCATTTCTTGGACAGCGTGGTCATCGGGGACCTCTCACGGTTATGTTCAACCGAGACTATCTTGCCCGGGCGAAACTCACCTCGACCAATTCGCCCGGGAGCAAGTTGGCCGCCGGCGGGATGGCGATACTGACAGGCAGTCCCCATTCG
>CBDVCA010000179.1:0-6311 GCA_965372365.1 uncultured bacterium | reverse complement strand
GCAGGGCCGACAGATTTGTAGCTCGCCGCGGCGAGGCAGGGTCCGCCCCATAGCGTCCCAAGCCCCGACAGGGGCGACACCCCGTGGCCATACGGTCTGTTCTTGTGTCGCCCCGCTGGGGCTTTGATCGTTTGAGAGTCCATCTTCCCGCCGCGGCGGGCTAAACGCCTTCGCCCCGTTGGGGCTGACGACAACGGCGGCCGGCGGCGCCCTGTTTTGCCCCGATTCCATACGACCGTCCGTCACTCGTCGCCGGCGTACTCCACCCAGGCCATCTGAATCGCTTCGAGCAATCCCTCGCCGCTGGCCGACGGATCGTCGTCGAACTCGGGCAGATCGGTTACGCGTTTGTGCAGATCGGTGAACCGAACCGTCAGCGGATCCTCGTCGCCGTATTGCTCCGACAGTTGATAGCCGATCTCATCGGCGTCCGTCCATTTCAGCGCGGCCATCGCGGCTCCTCCGGTCTACTCTTTCGCCACGTTACGGTTCCACTGGGGAACCTCCACCGTCACGTCGCCACCCACCACCGCCTGACACGCCAGGCGACTGTGGATGGTGTTGCCCGGCGCCATCTCGACGCGATCGAATTCCTCGTCGTCGGCCTCCGAAAGATTCGCCTCCCCGGCGCGGACAATCACGTGACAGGTGCTGCACGCACCGACGCCGCCGCAGGTGTGTTCGATCTCCACGTCGTTGGCCAAAGCGATATCCAGCAGGCTGCCGGGCCGCCCGTGCGTCCCGTAGGGGTATCGGGACGGGTCGACCTGAACCGTCACGCCGGCGGGCTCGAATGTGACGTTGTACTTGGGCATTTCTTCGCGTTCCTGTTGAAGTATACGGCTGATGACAAGCGCAGGGCAGATATCAGAACCTGCCAGGCGGACCTGCGACCGTTTCATCGCTTGCACAAAGCGCCACGTCGTTCGCTGTTAGCCCCGACGGGGCGACGGAGTTTAGCCCGCCGCGGCGGGAAACCGGCTCTCACAAATGCCAGAGCCCCAACGGGGCGGCGCTTCGATCCCCACCCAATGTGTTACGCGTTCATGGTCGAACGCGGCTTCGACACCACACCGGGTACAGGCACCTTTCGCTACGCTACGCTTCGCTGCGGAGCCAGTCCCCTAGCTACACCTCGTCCAGTTTCCGACCCTTGACGGTTTCATTCAGCACGGCGTCCATTTGCGCCTCGGTCAGGGGCGCGGCCGCGTCGTTGGCGGCGGTCATGGCTTCGTAGACGGCGTCGGGGTCGTCGCCGTCGGCCAGCAGGCTCTTCAGTTGCGAGACGGCCTCGTCGAGCGTCTGTCGCCGGCGGTCGTCGAGGGCCTCGGGAACGTTGGTCAAGGCCTTGTCGATGGCGGCGAGGATGCGATCGGACTCGTTGCGCAGGTCGATCATACGGTGGGCCGCCATATCCTCACGCGCGTACGTCCACGACTCGTTCACCAGCCGGTCGACCTCGGCGCCGGTGAGCCCGTGGGAGGGTGTAATCTGCACCGACGCGGCCCGTCCGGAACGCTCTTCGACCGCCGAGACATGCAGAATGCCGTTGGCGTCGATCAGGAACGTCACTCGAATCCGCGGCGCCCCCGCCGGCATCGGCGGCACGCCCGACAGCTTGAACCGACCGAGGCTGCGGCAATCGGCCACCAACTCCCGCTCGCCCTGCAGCACGTGAATATCCACGTTCACCTGCCCGTCGACCGACGTGGTGAATACCTCCGACGCCTTGCACGGAACCGTACTGTTCCGCATGATCAGCTTGCCCATGGCGCCGCCGAGGGTTTCAATGCCCAAACTCAGCGGCGTCACGTCCAGCAGCAACATCTGGCGCTGACCGCCGGAGAGGATGCCGGCCTGGACCGCCGCACCGAGGGCGACGACCTCGTCGGGATTGATGGCCGTGTACGGCTCGCGGCCGAACAACTCGCCCACGCGACGGTTCACGCACGGAATCCGCGTGCTGCCGCCGACCATGACGACCTCGTCGATCTCATCGCACGTCAGCCCGGCCGCGGCCGCCGCGTCGCGGCACGCGTCGATCGTGCGATCGACCCACCGCTCCGCTCGCTGCTCGAATTCATCCCGTGTAATCGTCCGCTTGTACGTTCGCCCCTCCCCGAGGTCCACCTCAACGGTGGCTTCGTTCTCGGTCGACAGTCGAATCTTCGTCGCCTCGGCGAATTGCCGCAACGCTTGCCGCGTGGCGGGCGGGAAGCTCAGATGCTCGCCGTACGACTGGCGAATCTCGTCGGTGATCAGGCCGATCAACTCGCGGTCGAGGTCGTCGCCCCCGAGGCGGGTGTCGCCGTGGGTGCTGAGCACCTGGAAGACCCCGTCCTCGACGCGAAGAATGCTCACGTCGAAGGTGCCGCCGCCGAAGTCGTACACGGCCACCGTGGCGCTCACCTTGCGGTCCAGCCCGTACGCCAAAGCCGCGGCCGTCGGTTCATTGATAATCCGCACGACCTCCAGCCCGGCGATCCGCCCGGCGTCGCGCGTCGCCTGGCGTTGAGCGTCGTCGAAATAGGCCGGAACCGTGATCACCGCCTTGGAAATCGACACGCCGATCGCCTGCTCCGCCCGGTGGCGAACCTCGCCGAGGATGATCGCCGACAGTTCCTGGGGCGTCAGCATCCGCCCGTCGACCTCGACGCGAACCGTCTCGTGATTGCCCTCGACCACGTGGTACGGCAGAAAGTCGACGTCGTCGGCCACGTCGGTCAGCCCCCGGCCCATGAGCCGCTTGACCGAATAGACCGTATTCTCGGGGTTCAGCACCGCCTTGGCCTTGGCCGCCGATCCGACGGTGACCTTGCCGTCGGCGAACCCGATGACCGAAGCGACCAGCGCCCCGCCCGCATCGTCGCGGGTCAGTTGGGGGCCGGCGTCGGTGAAGTGGGCCGACAGCGAGTGGGTCGTGCCGAGGTCGATTCCGAGGATAATTTCGTCTGTCGTGCTCATGCTCTCGCCTGTTATGGAAAACCCGCCGCCCCTACCGGCCCGTGGCCACGCTCAACAATCGCCGGATGTAACTGATGGCGTTCAACTGCCGGCGGATCTTCGCCAATTCGCTCTGCCGAATCGCCTCGCAGCCCACTTGGGTGTCGAAGCCGCTGAAAACGTCGGCGAGTTCGGCGACCATGGCGCTCAGCCGCTCGCCAAACGCCTCGCCCAGGTGTTGCTTGGCGGACGCGTCTTGTTGGGCGTCGAACAGTTCCTCCTGCAACCCGTCGACAACCTCCATGAAGCCGTCGGGGGTGGACCTGTCGTCGGCGCTGCCGGCGCCGCCAAGCACTTCCAGCAGGTACTCGGCCCGGGAGATCGGATCGTTCAGCGTGCGGTAGGCGTCATTCACCGCTGAAGCGATGGTCATCGACAGATCGCGAACTTCGGGGCTGTCGTTGGCGTGGAAATCCGGGTGCGCGTGACGATTGAGGGCCAGGTACTTTTGGCGAAGCTCGTCGGCCGACAGCTCGTAGCGTCGCGGCACGCCGAGCAGGGCGAAGTAATCGGCCGGGGAACTGATCGGGTTGAGCGAATGGCAGTAATCGCACACGATCGCCGCGTGCATCTCGTGATCGCACGCCACGCACTTGGTCGGCATCGCCGCAGGTGGGTTATTGCTGTCGGTCATTGGATCGCTCACGCCTGAAAACTGGCCCCGCAGCCGCAACTGCTCTTGGCGTTGGGGTTGTTGAATACGAATCCGCCGCCGAGCATCTCGTCGTCGCTGAAGTCGACTTCGGTCCCGTTGAGATACAGGTAGCTCTTGGGGTCGCAGACGATCCGGACGCCGGAGCCGGAGTCGAATACCTCGTCGCCGCCGGCGGGCCCGTCGCACAGGTCCAGAACGTAGCTGAATCCGCTGCAGCCGCCGCCCTTGACGCCGACCCGCAACGTCGGGACGCCGGACAAGTCGTTCTTGGCCGCGAGTTCTTTGACCTTCGCGACGGCCTTGTCTGTCAATGTAATCGCCATGCCTTGTTCCTCTCGATCTCCCCCGAAGCGCCTCACGCCTCGGGAGTGGTGTTCGTCTCGCCGACGCTCAGTTGAACCGGTCCGCAACTCGGTTCGTCGATCGCGGCGTCGGGATTCTTGCGTTTCCAGTCCTGTATCGCCGCCTTGACGGCGTCCTCGGCCAGAACACTGCAATGGATCTTCACCGGCGGCAGCGAAAGCTCCTCGACAATGTCGGTGTTCCGCAGTTCGATGGCTTCGCCCACCGTGCGACCCTTGAGCCATTCGGTGGCCAGCGAACTACTGGCGATGGCCGACCCACAGCCGAAGGTCTTGAACTTAGCGTCGGTGATCCGGCCGTCGTCGCCGATCTGGATCTGCAGCTTCATTACGTCGCCGCATTCGGGCGCCCCCACGATGCCGGTGCCCACGTTGGCCGCGTCCCTGTCCAACGACCCCACGTTGCGGGGGTTTTCGAAATGGTCGATCACTTTGTCTGAATACGCCATGTCACATCCTCGCTATAGGCCGTCACTTACGGAGCGATTACTCGCCTTTCCATTGCACGTCGCTGAGTTTCACGCCCTCCTGGGCCATATCGTACAGCGGGCTTAAGGCCCGCAGTTCGGTCACGCCTTGGACGATCTGCTTGACGGCGAAATCGATCTCTTCTTCGGTGGTGAACCGGCCCAGCGAGAAGCGGATCGAACTGTGGGCCAGTTCGTCGCCGACGCCGAGCGCCCGCAACACGTAGCTGGGCTCCAGCGACGCCGACGTGCAGGCCGACCCGCTGGAGACGGCCAGGTCGCGGAACTTCATCATCAGCGCCTCGCCCTCGACGTAAGCAAAGCTCAAATTCAGCGTCTGCGGCAGCCGCTCGGTGGGATGCCCGTTGAGCGTAACGTGATCCAGCCGGGAACAGATGCTCTCGTGCATGCGGTCGCGCAACGCCGCGATCCGGGCGGCATCTTCGGCCATGTCGTTCTGCGCCAACTCGGCCGCGGCTCCGAAGCCGACAATGCCGGGGACGTTGAGCGTGCCGCTTCGCATCCCGCGCTCGTGACCGCCGCCGTGCATCTGGCCGGCGAGCCGCACCCGAGGCTTTCGGCGCCGAACGTACAGAGCCCCGACGCCCTTGGGGCCGTAGATTTTGTGGCCGCTGCAACTGAGCAGGTCAACGCCCATCGCATCGACGTCGAGGGGGATCTTTCCGAACGCCTGCGTCGCGTCGGTGTGGAAGAATACGTCCCGCTCCTTGCACAACGCACCGATCGCGGCGATCGGGTGAATCGTGCCGATCTCGTTATTGGCCGCCATGATCGTCACCAGAATCGTCCGGTCGGTGATCGCCGCGGCCACCTGCTCAGCGGTGACCCGCCCTTGGGGGTCGACCGGCAGGTAAGTGACCTCGAACCCGCGAGTCTCAAGGTACTGACACGTATCCAGCACCGCCTTGTGCTCGGTGGCGGCGGTGATGATGTGACGGCCCTTCTCGCTGTACATCTCGGCGACGCCCTTGATGGCGAGATTATCCGATTCGGTCGCCCCGCTAGTCCACACGATGTCCTTCGGGCCGCCGCCGATGACCGAGGCCACCTGCCGCCGCGCGGTCTCGACGGCCTCTTCGGCGCGCCAGCCGAACACGTGGCTACGACTGGCCGCGTTGCCGAAGGTGTCGGTCAGATACGGCATCATCGCCGCCAGCACGCGCGGGTCGATCTGCGTGGTGGCGTTGTTGTCGAAATAGATTGGCGTCTTGACGGCCATCAGTGCATCACTCCTTTTCGCCAGCGGCGGCCCCATCGGCCTCGGGCTTCCCCGCCGCGGCCAGTTCGGCCAGCGAGATATCGTCGAAAAAGTCCCGCAGCCGATTGTGCAACCAAGCCAGCGGGCCTTGAATCGGGCAGCGGTCGCTGGCGTCGCAGCCGCCGAAGCCCTCATCGCCGACGTGCCCGCCGACACACGGCGCCAACCGGACCGGCCCTTCGATCGTGTCGAGGAGTCGGGCCAGAGAGATCTCCTCGGCAGACTCGGCCAGCGTGTAGCCGCCGTGGGCGCCGCGAACGCTGTCCACCATCCCGGCGGCGCTGAGCTGCTTCAGTACATTCATCAGCAGCGGCTTGGAGACGCCGAACCTATCCGACATCTCTCGAGCGCTGACGACCGCCTTCGGCCGTCCGGCCAGATACGTCACCGCCATCAAGGCGTAGTCCGTTTTTCGCGTCAAACTCAACATCGCACAGTCCTCGGAGGGTCGTTGCTCTATTAATCGTACAAATACAGTACTATTTCAAGTGTTAAATCGTACAAAATTCATACTATTTATTCAGTATCGTAAATACCCGAAAGCA
>CBDVCA010000178.1:0-6399 GCA_965372365.1 uncultured bacterium | reverse complement strand
CCGAAGACTGTGGAGTCGCACGGTCTTCGACCCCCCGCACTGCGGGGGGCTAGTATGCAATCGGTCTCATCGGACGCGCCGGCCCGGAACTGGGCCGTGAACCTTCTGTTGTATACTGAACCGAGAGGCGTCTACAATGAACATTCTCGTCACCGGCGGCGCCGGGTACATCGGCTCGCACATTCTCAAGGTGCTCTCGGCCGCCGGGCACATCTGCACGGCGTACGACAACCTCTCGGGGGGGCACGCGGCCGCCACCGGAGCCGCGACGCTGATCGAGGGCGATGTGGCCGACCGAGCGGCGCTGACCGAGGCGATGCGCCGGCGCGAGATCGACCTGGTCATTCACATGGCCGCGTTCATCGAGGCCGGCGAGTCGGTGACGCACCCGGACAAGTACTTCCGCAACAACACCATCATCGGCCTCACTTTGCTGGACGCCATGCGAGACGCCGGGGTCGGGCGGATCGTCTTCAGTTCGACCGCCGCGGTCTACGGCCGGCCCGAGCGTGTGCCCATCGTCGAGACCGACCGCACCGATCCGATCAACCCCTACGGCGCCAGCAAGCTGTGTGTTGAGCACATGCTCCGGGCCTACGCCGGAGCCTATACTATGGGCGTCGTGGCCCTTCGCTACTTCAACGTCGCCGGCGCCTCCCCCGACGGCGAAATCGGCGAAGACCACCACCCCGAGACCCACCTGATCCCGCTAGTACTCCAGGTGGCCGCCGGCTCGCGCAAAAAACTCATGATTTTCGGCGACGACTACGACACCCCCGACGGCTCCTGCGTTCGCGACTACATCCACGTGATGGATCTCGCCGAAGCCCACCGCCTCGCCGCCGAGGCCGTCGAACCGGGGACGATGAAGGTTTACAATCTCGGCAACGGCGAAGGCTTCTCGGTCAAGCAGATCATCGACACCTGCCGCGACGTCACCGGCGAGGCCATCCCCGCCGAGCCGGCCCCCCGTCGTCCCGGCGACCCGGCCCGCTTGATCGCCTCAGCCGACAAAGCCGCCGCCGAACTCCGCTGGCGGCCGAAGTACCCAGCCGTCGCCGACATCGTCGCCCACGCCTGGAATTGGCATCGGAAGCATCCGAAGGGGTACGGCGAGTAGGAGGCGGGCGGCGTAGGAGACAGCCCCCTCGGTCAGCCCCGCCGCATTCGCCCGGTATTCCGACATTCATATTCCGTGCGCCCCTTCCGGCGTGTATCCTATTCGGTCCTGTGTGTAAGCGCGTTTTCGACATCCTGGCTTCGCTGGTCGCCCTGGGACTGCTGTACCCGGTGATGGTGGTGATCGCGATGGCGATCCGGGCCGAATCTCCGGGGGATCCGGTATTCCGTCAGAAGCGGGCCGGCTATCGCGGCAAGGCGTTCGTCATGCTGAAATTCCGCAGCATGCACGCCACCGCCGACCCCTACGGCCGCTCCCCCCAAAGCGGGGTCGACCCGCGGCTGACGCGGGTGGGCCGCTTCCTGCGGGAACACAGCCTGGACGAACTGCCGCAACTATTTAACGTACTGAAAGGTACGATGTCGCTGGTAGGCCCGCGACCGTTGTACGAGCGTCAGGCGGCCGAGTGGGATCCCCGCCAGCGCCGACGGTTGGACGTTCGGCCCGGGATCACCGGCTGGGCCCAGATCCGTGGCCGCGGCGAAGTGCCTATCGAAGAGAAGATCGAGCTGGACCTGTGGTACGTCGACAACCGCAGCCTGTGGTTGGACGTGAAGATTCTCGTCGCGACCGTGTTCAGGTCCCTGACGACCGGCGAGGCGGTTTACGAAAAGCAATACAGCAATGAGCACAAACGCGAACAACGGTAACCCGGCCGCTGAGGCCCCGTTCAATATCCTGTTCTCCTGCGTGGGCAAGCGCGTTGTCCTGATGGGCGCCTTCGCCGCCGCTCTGGTCGACCTCGGCCTGACCGGCAAGCTCGTCGGAACCGACATCACCGACTCGGCCCCGGCGATGCACGTGGTCGACGAAGCCGAAATCGTCTGCCCCACCGACGACCCAGGGTACATCGACCGTCTCAAGGCCCTCGTCGCCCGTCACGGAATTCGCCTGCTCGTGCCCCTGACCGACCTGGACCTGCCCCTGCTGGCCCGCCACGCGTCCGAGTTCGCCGACGTGGGGTGCACGGTGATGATCGCGCCGGTGTCGACCATCGAGCATTGCCGCAATAAGATCGCCTTCAACGACCTCGTCGCCAAGGCCGGGCTACCCACCACGCGAACGCTCGACATGGCGGGGTTCAGCGCCAAGCCGTTCTTCCCGTGCTTCGTCAAGCCCATCGGCGGCTCGGCCGCCATCGGCGCCAAGGTCATCCGGATACCGGCGGAGTTGGAGGCCCACATCGCCTCCTTCGGCTCCGAGCTGATGTTCCAGGAGTATCTGCCCGGGTCCGAATACACCATCGACGTCTATCGCCGCCGCGACGGCGAACTCTGCGCCGTGGTCCCGCGTCAGCGGCTGGCGATCCGAGCCGGCGAGGTCATCAAAGCCGTCACGGTGAACGACCCGGTCCTGATGGCCGCGACCGCCAAGCTCGTCGAGCAACTGCCCGGCCTGTGGGGCGTGTTCAACGCCCAATGCCGGCGCAGCGTCGACGGCGACCCGCAGTTTTTCGAAGTGAACCTTCGCTTCGGAGGCGGCGCCCCCCTCACGCTGGCCGCCGGCGTCGATCTGCCGCGAATGCTGATTTCCGAACTCACCGGCCGGCCCGTCACCCCCGCCGACGGGGCGTTTACCGACCGACTGATGATGATGCGGTACGACGACGCCGTCTTTACGCAGGTGGACAACCCGGCCGCGTTGCCGGGGTACGACAAGCCCGTGACCCGATGAGCGGACACGCGATACAAGCCGTCGTTTTCGATCTGGACGATACGCTTTTCGCCGAGCGCGACTACGTCCGCAGCGGATACCGCGCCGTCGCGGCCCATCTCACCGACGACGCCGAACGGGCCGCCAAGATCGCCGACTGGATGTGGGATCGATTCTGCGACGGCCGCGCCGACCGAATGTTCAACGCCGCGGCCGAGCATTTCGGCCTCGCCGGCTCCGACGAGCACATCAGCGAGTTAATCGCCTGCTACCGCGACCACGAACCCGACATCGCCCCGATCCCCGAGGCCCTCGACGTCCTCAACGCCCTCGGCGGCCGCGTGAAGCTGGGGGTCATCAGCGACGGGTTCCTACCCGCCCAGCAACTGAAATTCGACGCCCTCGGCCTCGCCGACTCCTTCGACGCCGTCCTCTTCACCGAATCGATCGGCCGGGAATTCTGGAAACCTTCCCCGGTCGCCTTCGAGCGGATCGCCGCCGAATTGGGCGTCCCCCATACCTCCTGCTGCTATATCGGCGACAACCCCACCAAAGACTTCGTCGCCCCCAACGCCCTCGGCTGGCTCACCCTCCAATGGCGCCGCCCCGGCCAGGTCCACGCAAGCGAACCCATCGCCGAAGGCGGGCAGCCGCAGGTAACTGTGTCGGGAACAGCCCAACTTCTGTCGACATTGCTAGGGCTACTCCCCTAATTTAACCAAGTCTACTTTCTCGAGGAATTTGCCTGCCTCCAGAACCTCATCATCCGAGACAGTCCACCCAAATGTACGTGCCAATTTTGAAAGCTCACCAGTGGTTGCTTTCTCTCGATTTTCGAGCATGAAGTCAGTTTTCGCGGCAACCGAAAGCAACTTGTAGTCGGGATTCCCGGCCCCCTCAAGACGTGCTGCCGCCTTCTGGAGATCTTCCCATAGCCTCGGATATCTCTCTGCCTTGGACTTGGCCAGCCGCACCCCCTCAACGTTCAGAGTGAAATCACACCGCGCCACTTCAAAACCTCGTGAATCGAGCCGTCCGCCACTGGCGATATTGCAATCCACAAAGCCAAGCGACCGAAGCCGGTCAGAGGCCGCAGCAACGTCTGATGAGTATGGCCCATAATAGTGGGGGCGATATCCAAGCATGTCGAGATTTGAAGTAAACTTCCCAAGAAAGTAGATGGTTTTCTGCAGCTTCGTCTTGCCTTCGATCCTCCCGCCGACAGCAGACAAAGCCAGATGAACAAAATCGTAAGCAGTCATTCCTGGACTCCTTCCATTAGCGACTTGCACTTCTCAGTGATCACTTCAATTATGTCGGCTTGAAGCCGCCTACGAACTCTAACCTTATCGGTTGGCGTTTCCCACGCGACAGGCGCGTAGACCTCCACGAATTCGTCAGCAAACCCTTCGTTGATGGAACGAAACAAGGTCGAGACTTCGTCAAACGGCTCCGGCTCCTGCCTTGCGACGAGGATTCCAGCCTCGTCATTTTTCGACATCTCCCTGACCGAACGGATACTAAACCAATTCAGAATCACCAGGTCTTGGTCAATTTCGGTCTCGACAACTGTGCTAATCTTCTCCCCAATAGATCCTTCTACTTCGCGACGAAGTCTATCGTGTTTCTTTCTCAATAGTTTCGGAAGCACGTCCCGCACCTCGGGAGGAAGCTCGTTTGCATCCACTGCGAAAACGCGCTTCAGCAGTTTCCGCTCACGAAGCCTTCGAAGGACAGTCTTGCATTTCCCGCCGGTAGCCTCGATGCAGAACTTGCTCATGAATCGTGCATCATCCCACTCCAGGTAGCGATGGATGAAGGAGTCTGAGTTGTCAAACGTGTACAGAGAATGAAGGTCCGCATTCTCATCATTATCGATACCCAACTGGATCGCTCTGCTGATCATCTGGTCAGTAATCAGTCTGACCTTGTGCCGATAAACACTTGTGGTCAGGTAGTATTTCGCCAAAACGTATTGTTCGACCGCATGAACGCCATCTTGCTTGATCATCAACTGCTTCTCGCTGTCATCACCGTGTAACGTGAGTGAACGATGAAGCTGGTTAATGTCAAACACGCCGTATGGAACGCCACAGAACGAGCTATCGCGCAACAGATAATCCTGCTTGTCTGCATCCAGCGGGCCGGACACTATCGACTTCAAGGCGGGTTGTCCGTGGCCCTGTGGGCCAAGCAGTTGGACGATCTGTTCGCACGTCTTCTCGCCAAGGTTGTGAATGATCTCCGGGGTCTCACGGATGATCCGTGCGGAGATGATCTCGTGTATCTTCTCGCGCTTCTGATTTTCGCCAAGGCTGCTGCGGTCGGCATATCGTTCCAAGGACTTCTCGGATACATGACTGAAAGGCCCGTGGCCAACGTCATGCAGAAGAGCCGCATATCGAATGAGTTGTCTATCCTCCGTAAGGCCAAGCGCATCAGCCATCAGCCCCGCAACGTGCATTACGCCAACAGAATGATCGAATCTTGTGTGAGTAGCACCAGGGTAAACCAGATTGGCCATCGCAAGCTGCGAAATGCCCCTAAGTCTCTGGATAGGAAAGGTATCCATCAGGCGCACTTCAGCAGGCGTCAGGGTGATGAAGCTGTGAACTTGATCGCGTAACTGGATCATCTACCTTTCCCGGTCTACCTTCAATGCGAACCCTAACATATGACTAACATTTTGTCAAGGCCTATTTCCGGCGAATGATACACAATCATGTGCAGGCGATTCTGAAGGTTGCGCCACCCACGGAGAGTAACCCCAACTCATCGTAACGGCAACTCCATTCCCTCCGGCACGACGAAGAAGCCCTCGCGCTTCAATCCGCCGGCGGGGTCGTACGACATCGGCGCCCCGTCCAGGTCCAACACGCGGCAGCCGGCTTCGAGAGCGACGGCGGCGCCGGCGGCGGTGTCCCAGATGTGCGTGGGGCCGAAGCGGGGGTAGATGTCGGCGGAACCCTCGGCGACGGCGGTCATCTTCACCGACGAGCCGCTGCGGATCACCTCGGTGACGCCGAGCCGATCGAGGAAGGCCTGGGTTCTGGCGTCGAGGTGCGACCGGCTGGCGACGGCGCTGACGGGCTTCTGGCGTTGCGACGGCGAGATCCGCTCGGCGGGCTCGGCCGACCCCGCCACTCGACGCCACGCGCCGTGGCCGGCCGCGGCCGAGTACAACATGTCCTTGGGGGGCACGTAGACCACGCCGAGGATCGGGGCGCCGGCGGCGATGACGGCGATATTGACGGTGTACTCGTCGAACCCGTTGACGAATTCCTTGGTGCCGTCCAGCGGATCGACGCACCAGAACGTCTCGTGGTGGCCGGCGACGAACGTGTCGAGGTCGCCTTCTTCCGAGAGAATCGGCAGCCGCGGGGTCAGCGATTCGAGAGCCGCGACGATGATGTGATGCGCCGCCATGTCGGCCCGCGTGACCGGCGAGCCGTCGGCCTTGTCGACCACTTCGCCCACATCGGCGGCGACGTCGAGAATGGCCTTGCCGGCCTCAACGGCCGCGGCTTCGACGGCCGGCAGCAGACCAACGAGCGTTTCGAGTATTT
>CBDVCA010000177.1:0-6471 GCA_965372365.1 uncultured bacterium | reverse complement strand
TGTCCAAGTAACAACAGAAACAGCAGCGGCAACGGCCTCCGACCGAAACAGGCCGGCAGCCGTTCTCCGTTCGCCGTTGCCGTTACTTGGACATTGGAAATTCCGTGTTGGATATTCTGCGGTTCGCCGTTCCGCCGTTCGCCGTTCGCCGCTTTTCTGTTGACGAATTCCCGGAAAGGGGTACAGTACGCAACGTACCATGCTCTCGTAACCTCAGGCGGTCGCGCCGGGCGATTCGGAGAGGGCGTCGGGGCTGCTCCGCCCCGGTCGTTGGCCCTGGCCGTGAGATGCGGCGACCTGTGGATGCGAGGCTGACCCGCTTGGCTCTGACAACGCGCCTGACACGAAAGGAAGCGCCATGGAACGCTCGACCCCTTACCTTAGGTTTCCGGTTCTTTTGCTCACCATGCCCCTGACGATACTCCTAGCCGCTCCCGTGGTCGCCCAGGACATCGCGCCCACCTTCTGGCGGGCCGATCCCGCCACGCCGGCGTGCTGGTTCATTAACGCCAACTGGACCGGCGAGGTCCCGACGCCGTCGACCGTTGCACGCATCGACAACGGAGGGACCGCCATTATCCATGGGCCTGACGCGCTGGCCGCAACGGCCGCGGCGCTGTACCTCGGCGGCGCCGACCGCGGAACCGTCAGCCAGGAAGGGGGCGGCCTGCATGTCACCGGCGACACCTGGCTGGGCTACGCGGACCCCTCCGTCATCCTGTCGGCGATCTGGCCGCCGCCCTATCAGTACGGGGGAACCTACGCCCTCAGCGACGGGCTGCTGTCGACGGCCAACGGGTACATCAGTTCCGGCCAGCCGTACTACCCGTACGCCGGCATCCTGCCGCCCCACCACAGCCTCTTCCGCCAGACCGGCGGGCGCAGCGAGTTTCGCGATACGCTGCACGTCGGCAGCGTGGCTGCACCGTACCTGACGGACCCGACGGCCACCGACCCGGCCGCGTCGGATGTCAGGATCGACCCGGACTATCCCTTCCGCCCCGGCGCGATGCTGAACCTCTCCGGCGGCGTCCTGTCGGCCCGGCGGGCGTACGTCGGCTACGAAGGCCCCGGGCGGGTGATCCAGTACGGGGAGTCGCTGGCGGCCTTCGGGGCCCTCTTCGTCGGCGGCGGCATGGCGCAGTACTACCCCATACCCATGGAACCCAATCGTCCCACGCTGGATTCGCTGAACGTCTACCGCTGGCGCGTCGGCGGCGCCTACGCCGTCAGGGCCGGGCGCGTTGAGGCCGGATCGATCCACGTGGGCCAACGCGGGACCGGATCGTTCACCCAGACCGGCGGATCGGTCGACGTCAAACGCACGCTGCAAGTCGGCGGCAACCGCTGGTGGTACATTGACAGCGACGGGATCGACCGCATGGCCGCCGACGCTAACGACGATACGATGATCTCGCCGACGGCGCCGCAATACTACCGGCCCGCCAACGGCAGATACACGCTCGCCGACGGCGAACTGGCCACCGCCGAAACCGAGATCGGCGTCGGCGGGGTCGGCGTGTTCACCCAGACCGGCGGCAGCCACAAGATCGACCAAACCCTTCGCATCGGCGGCCATGGCTATCCCATCATGACGCTTGGACCGGCCATCGGCGAACCGACCGCCGGCGACGCCGGGATTCTCCCCGACGACTGCTACGCCCCCTACCCCTACCCCGGCCCCGCCGCCGGCAGCTATAACCTCTCCGGCGGCCGCGTGATCGCCGAGCGGCTGGAACTCGGCGCCGGGTACGCCACGTGGCCCGTCGACTGGCTCGCAGACCCCGCCGCCGTCACCGGCGCCGAATGGGCCCCGATGCCCTGGCGGCCCGCGACGTTCACCCAGACCGGCGGCGAAGCCCGCTTCGCCAAGGAGGTTCGCATCCTCGGCGGCCGGTACCATCTCAGCGACGGCCGCCTGACCGCCGGAAGCATCCACCTCTCCGACGACAACCACTACGTCTACAACTACAGCGGCTCGACCTTCACCCAGACCGGCGGCGGCGTCCACATCGACCGCGGACTCTTCCTCGGCCCTGAGCTGAGCGTCTACACCACCGACCCCAACGGACTCACCGACCCCCAATTCGCCCCGGTCTACGGCCGCTACGCCTACACGATCTCCGACGGGTCGCTCTCGACGCCCCTGATTCACCTCACCGGCCGAGGGCAGGCGACGTTCACCCAAACCGGCGGGCGCGTCATCGCCGGCCGCAGCGTCCAGATCGTCGGCGACAACGCGGCGTACTCGATCACCGGCGGCTATCTCGGGGCGCCCGTCGTCCAGGTCGGGCGGTTGCTCGGCTCCTCCAACACCCGGGGTAACCGGCTGCACGTGGGACCCAAGGCGCAGATCCGCATCACCGACCAGCTCATCTTCGCCTCCGACGCGCGCTACGAAGCCCCCGACGGCGCCAAGATCGTCATGGCCGGCGCCAGTTTCGCCAACTACAGCACTCGCTCCGAGGCCGTCGCCGGACTGGCCGATACGGCGATGATCTTCTCGATCGGACCGGAGGACGATCTCACGTGGGAAACCTTCGAGGTCGCCGGCAAGGATCTCGGTTTCACGCGAGCGGGATTCTGGAACAACTTCGTGCTCGACACCCTCATCCTCGGCGGCGAGGATGTCGGTGAACTTCTGCTCGTCGACCTGTTCGACAACCAGCCCGATTACGCCGACTACGACCGACCCGAGGCGCTGTACGTGCGGAACCTCGTCGTCGGCCCCGGCAGTCGGTTGGACCTCAATGGGCTGCATCTTTACTATCTGTGCAGCGATATCGCCGACGATGACTCGATCATCGGCGGGCTCGTCGATCGGGTCTCGGCCGCCGAATGGGCGCACCCGGGCGACAGCAACTTCGACGGCGTCGTCGACCTCGAAGATTTCATGACCCTCAAGCAGAACTTCGGCCGCGACGACGGCGTCCACTGGGGCCATGGCGACTTCGACGAAAACGGCCGCGTCGATCTGGCCGACTTCGCATTGCTCAAGGCTCAGTTCGGAACCGGCGGCGCCGACGTCCCCGAACCGGCCACGCTGGCCCTGCTGCTGGCCGGCGGCGCGATCATGCTACGCCGACGACGCAAGTAGCCACCAGCCAAGCGGTTACATCCGCCCCCGTCGGCCCGATGCCGACGGGGGCTTCTGTTTGGTTCATGACGGATTAGCGGGGGATCTCTCGTGGTCAAGGGTCTGCGATGACTAGCCCCCTGCAGTGCAGGGGGTCGATGGACCGCTGGTGTTCCCGCGATAACGTCGATGTCGATTGTCCGCCAGTTGGACCCATCGATCGTGGGTTCACACGTCTTTCGACCCCCCGCACTGCGGGGGGCTAGTAACGGCAAGCACGCATCCGACCCGCTCCCCGCTAATCCGACATGAGCCTTTTTTCTGTTTTTCAGCTTGCCCCACGTCGAGATTCGTCTGTATTTTCTTCTTTGCTGCGATTCTCGACCTTTCACATGGAGAGTACCATGAAACTCGGCGTACCCAAGGAAATCAAGACACACGAATACCGCGTGGGCATGACACCCTCCTGCGTAAAATCCTACATCGCCCGCGGGCACAGCGTGGTCGTCCAGCAGAACGCCGGGCGCGAGGCCGGTTTCGACGACGACCCGTACGCCGCGGCCGGGGCGACGATCGAAGCCGATCGCGACGCGATCTTCGCCGACAGCGAGATGATCGTGAAGGTCAAGGAGCCCCTCACCGAGGAACTCGCCCTGCTGGGCGAGGGGCAGATCCTCTACACGTATCTGCACCTGGCCGCCGGTCGCGAGCTGACCGAGGCCCTGCTGGCCCGCAAGGTGAAGGCCGTGGCCTACGAGACCATCGAGACCGACGCCGGCCGCCTGCCGTGCCTGACGCCGATGAGCGAAATCGCCGGGCGCCTGGCCACCCAGGAAGGTGCAAAATACCTCGAAAAGCCCTTCGGCGGCCGCGGCGTTCTGCTCGGCGGCGTTCCGGGCATCCGCCCGGCGAAGGTGGCCATCATCGGCGCGGGAGTGGTCGGGGTGAACGCCTGCAAAATCGCCGCCGGCATGGGCGCCGCGGTCACGGTTCTGGACGTCAACGCCGAAGCCCTGGTCCGCATCGACGATATGTTCAACATGCAGGTGACCACGCTGTACAGCACCGACGCGAACATCGAGGCCATCTGCGCCGAAAGCGATCTGATCATCGGCGCGGTGCTGCTGCCGGGCGCCAAGACGCCGTGGGTCATCCGCCGCGAGCACCTGGCGTTGATGAAGCCCGGCGCCGTCATCGTCGACGTTTCGGTCGACCAAGGCGGCTGCGTCGAGACCACTCGCCCCACGACCCACGACGAACCCACTTTCATCGTCGAAGGCGTCGTTCACTACTGCGTGGCCAACATGCCCGGCGCCGTGGCGCTGTCGTCGACCCAGGCGCTGACCAGCACCACGTTGCCCTATGGGCTGAGGATCGCCACCGACGGCCTGGAGGCCGCGTGCGCCGCATCGTCGGCCATCGCACGGGGGGTCAACACCTACGCCGGCGCCTGCGTCTACCCCGGCGTCGCCGCCGCGCTTGATATCCCGTGCGTTTCGCTGGCCGACGTTCTGGAGTAACCCATGCAGCCTGACGAGATCGACTGGAAGATCATCGACATTCTCCGTAGCGGTTACGAGTCCAACAACGCCCTCGCCCGGCGGCTTGAGGTCTCGGAGGCGATGATCCGCCGGCGGATCAGCAAGCTCAAGGACGCCGGCATCCTGGCCATTCGAGCGTTGATCAACCCCGACGTCCTCACCGATCGGCAGTTGGTGATGGTCGCGGTCAACATAGCCGAAACCCGCCTGCTGGACGCCAAGGCCGGCGAACTGGCCGGCTTAGACGGCGTGCTGTCAGTCTCGCTGGTCTCGGGGCGGTACGACCTGCTCGTCGAGGTCCTCGTCGATTCCAACACCGGCTTGGTCCGCTTCCTCACCGAGCACCTGTCCCAAGTCGACGGCGTTTCGCACACCGAGACTTTTCTCCTGCTGAAGAGTTGCAACAAGTTCGTCTGACCCTCACCAGTCCCAACATCTTACCGGCCCTGCCCGTGTCGGCCCTCGCGGCCGCGTGCGGACGGGGCCGCGTTGGGTATTCTGTCGGCCCCGCGCCCATCTGAAGCGTCCCCGAAGCGAATAATCACACTGGAGCTTCACCGGCCGCGGCCGCCGGTTCGCCCGTCGCACCGGCGCCGCCGCCACGGGAGGGGAACGCACGTGAGGGTTTCGCAGCTTACTCGGATTGCACTATCGGCCGTCATTCTCATCGGCATCGCGTCCAGTTGTGCGCTGATCGTCACAGGCCATTTCGCCGTGGGCCTGTTGGCGGCCGCCGCGGCCATCGCCGTAGCGATGGGTTCACACTATGTCTATTCCATCCGCCCGATCAGCGACGTCGTCGCCGCCTACGCCCCGCAGTTGGAGGAGGTCGGCTTCGAGCGATGCGACGACGTCCAGGTCAAGCGCCTCGCCGCACTGCTGGACGACACCCGCACGCTCAGCGAACGACCGGTCGACGTCCTCCAAGCCGTCGGCGTTCGCCTGGGCAACCTGTCGGTCATCTGGGTGCAGTACATCGCCAGGCGCAACCTGCAACTGGGCTTCGCCTGGGTCGCCGGATTCCCCGAATCCTTCCGCGGCCCCGGCCGCCTCGTCCCCACCTTTTATGTAAGCGACGATACGAACGGCCATACCAACGGCCGCGCCCACGGCGCCGCCAGCGACGGCAGTCACGTCCATCTCGGCGCCGACTCGAACGGCGATCCGACCTTCGCCGCCGGCGCTGACGATGCCGACGCCTTCGAGCGGGCCTTTGAGCCCGACGCCGCGGCCATCGATCATCTCATCGGCGAGATGCCATTGGCCGTACGCCGGCAGTTGGGCGCCAATCCGCATTTCGTCTACGAGTTCAACGGCCCCCACCTGCTCGCCGACTTCTACGTCAGCCGCGACACCTGCCGCCAGGCGAGCCAGCGGTATTTTGGCGAGGGCGTGGCCTCTTTCCTGAAGCTGCTTTCGACCATCGAGACCAGCCGCTCCATGTTCGAGCCCTGCGCCGGCGACCCCGCCTCCGCCAACCACGCCCGCGCCGAGCGGCTCGCGGCGCCCTAATCTCCCCAGTTTCCCTATATACCCATTGGGTTCGTTTGGTTTTCTTGCGATTCGCTCGATTTCGGATTGCGTATTCCGGATTTCGGATGGAACCGCAAGCAAGACCAGATCCTCAACTCGCCCCTCCCCTCAATCACGCCCAAACCCGAATTCTCCGGCCGATATTCTTTTTCGTGTCGTCCTGGCGCGCCACGATTCGCCGCCGCCGTCGACCGTTGCCGTCAGCCCCCACGGGGCGACAGAATTGTAGCCCGGTCCGTCAAGGCCGGGTTTGCTTCTCCATTGGACCACCCTCCTGGCCGGAAGGACAAGTCCTATGGAGTGCGGCGGCCACGACGCCGC
>CBDVCA010000176.1:0-6577 GCA_965372365.1 uncultured bacterium | reverse complement strand
GTACTAGCCCCCCGCAGTGCGGGGGGTCGAAAGCCGTGGGATCTCGCAATCTACAGGGCGAGCTTGGGGTTTGGGCCAAATCAACATCGCGTCCACCACCCGAGCATCATCCGTCCAGCGACCCCCTGCACTGCAGGGGGCTAGTAACGGCGAATGGTCCCACCGCACGTGCCCCCTATGCATTCACCCCTTGCGCATCGTCTCGATCACCAGATCGGCCGCGGCCGCCGACGCGCTCTGCCCCGACGGCGACCGTAACGGCCCGGTCAACTCGACCAACGCCGCCGACGTCGCGGCCAGTTTCTCCGGCGCCGCCAACTGAGCCGTCACCGCATCGGCCAACGGCTGCACGTCGCCGTACCAGGGCATCAGTTCGGGAACGAGTTCACCGCCGGCCAAAATGTTCACCAGCGAGAAATGCTTGGTCTTGATCAGCCACCAACCGAGCAAGGCGTTCAGCAGGCGCGATCCCTTGTAGAAGATCACCATCGGCAGACCGTAATAGGCCGCTTCGAGCGTTACGGTTCCGCTGACCGCCAGGGCCAGGTGAGAGCTCTGGAAAATCTCCAGCGTCCGGCCGGTCTCGATCGGCAGCGACGTTCCGGCCGCGTCGGCGATCAGGCCGGCGGCGCGATCGTCCACGGCCGCGAACGTGAATTCGGCCTTGGGCGCGCTGCGTCGAATCAGCTCGGCCGCCTGCACCATCGCCGGCGCATGGCGGGCGATCTCCTTGGACCGACTCCCGGGAACCAGCGCGATTCGCCACGCCCCGTCGGCCGGCGGCGCCGGGTACGGCTGCGTGCGACCGCTGACGTGATCGTACAGCGGATGCCCCACAAACGTGGCCGCGACGCCGCGACTGCGGAAATAGTCCTGCTCAAACGGCAGGATGCACGCGACGTGATCGGTCAGCCGGCGAACCTTGCGAATTCGCCACGGCGCCCACGCCCACACCTGCGGCGCGATGTAATACATCACCGGGATCCCACACTTGCGAGCGCCTTTGGCCATGTGCCAGTTCAACGTCGGCGAGTCGACCGGGACCAGCACGTTGGGCCGAATCCGGGCGATCTGCTCGGTGGTCCGGGCGACCAGCTTGTAGTAGAACGGAATCTTCTTGAGGGGATCCAGCAGCATCGACGCATGACCGGTCACATCTTCGATCACCTCGCAACCAGCCGCGGCCATGCGGGGGCCGCCAACGCCCACGCAGCGAACGCCGGGAAGTTTCTCCTTCAGCGCGCGGATCAGGTTGGCCGCGTGCGTGTCGCCGCTGGCCTCCGCCGCGGTCAGGAATACGGTAACGTTGTCGCCTTCGGCCATGGCGGACTAGTCCACCGGAGCCGCCGCCGAAAGTCAAGAACAACGTGGCAAGGTAATTGTCGATGTCATCTGCGCTCGGTAGGCGAACTGGTACAACGAGCGCAGGGGACTGGCTCGGCACCCCAAACTTTGGTTCATCCGCGAATAGCGGGGAATCCTTCAGATGAGTGCCCGCCGTTACTAGCCCCCCGCAGTGCGGGGGGTCCGAAGGCGTGCGACCCCACACTCTATGGATCGAACCGCCGCACCCGGCCGAGCGACATCGGGTCCACAACGGGCGAGCCCGCCCAACGACATCAAGTCCACAACGAGCGCATTGTCGCCCAGCGACCCCCCGCACTGCGGGGGGCTAGTAACGACAGGGGCTCGGCCGCCGTCGCTGTTCGATCGACAATCGTCAATTGGCAATCGACAATGAAACATGGCCGCGACATCTGCGGAGGGATGTCGCGGCCTGATGGACGATTCGTGGCCTGGGAGCGGCTATCCCGCGGCGGCCATCTTGGTCGAGTTGGTCGAGGCGCGCTTACGCTTGCGCCGGCGACCGGGCTGGGGCACATCGGGCTGGGGGATGCGGATGGGGTGCTCTTCGACGAGGCGAAGGGTCTCGCGAGCACTGTGACCGAACAGATCGGCGCGAATCTCTTCGGCCAGCCCTTCGGCACGGTTGAAGACGCCGCCGGAGACGAGGATCTGCATGTTCGGAACGGCGTTGATGTCGCGAATGGTGTCGACCAGCCGGCGGATGCCGGGCACGCCCTTGGGCGAGGCGCCATGGGTCAGCAGAACGTCGGGGTCAAGGCGCCCGACCAACTGGAGGATCTCATCTTCGGGGACCCCGGCGCCAAGGAACCATACGTGGTAGCCATCCACCTCGAACAGGTCGGCCATGATCTGGGCGCCAAGCTCCGACGACTCCCCTTCGCCGCAGACGATCACGATGCGGCGGCCGTTCTTGGGCTTGCGAGCCATGAAGCCCTGCATCTGATCGGCGATCATGCGATTGATACGCGTGGCCATGTGCTCGGTGATTCGGTCGATCTGCCCGTCGGCGTAAAGCTTCTCGATCTGCTCCATCGCCGGCCACACCACATTGAGCACCAGCGTCCGAGCCGATACCCCACGATCCTCAGCGGCCATCATGACCTCACGGGCCTCACAACGCTTGCCGGCGAACAGGTGCTCGAGATACTGCTTGAAGACTTCGATGATTTCCATGGTTCCGCTACCTTTTGCCTTTGCTTTCGAGTCCGACAGGAGGATTTCCGTTTCCGCCGGTCGGCTGAGTTCCACATGGCTTCCAGCCAAGAGCCCGGCGGACTCAACAGAGCCGGCCAAGCCGTCAGTAGGTATCAATGTTTTCTCGACGCCGCCGCGACCCGACCCGCCCTCAGCGGCGAGCGTTAAGCTGGGTGCTTTGCGGTACACAGATAAGATCGGGAATTGGGGCAAAATATCAACAGGCAAAATGTTAACTTAGGTAAAATATATCATCTGCACAGCCTACGTGATTCAGGCAAGGATAGGTGGTCGGCCACGTAGGTCTGGGTCTGAAGATGTAATCAACTTTATTCATTATACTTAGGGACCATCACTACAAACGGGACACATGGCGTCCTCAGACGGTCGGGGTTCCCTGAGGCGGTGTCCGGGGTAATGAAAAGGTGGACAATGGTAAGCTGGCGGGGAGCCGGATCGATGGCGCTGACGGCGAAGTAAGGCTGATGTGCTACGGCGAACGCCGGAGATCGGGGATCAGTCGAAACGGCATTCCAGTTCGAGGGCGCCGGTGAGGAGATCGAGGTAGTCGTTTCGGGGCAGGTCGTAGGCGCCGAATCGTTTGAGATTGTCGGTCGTCCATTGGATGTCGCAGAACCGGTAGCCGCGTTGGCGGAGTCGCTCGATGAGGACCACCACCGCGGCCTTGCCCGCGTCGGTTTGGGTGTGGAACATGCTCTCGGCGAAGAAGGCCCCGGCCAGGGCCAAGCCGTACAGCCCACCCACCGGCGCCCCTTGGCCGACGGCGTCGGCGGGCCAGGCTTCGACGCTGTGGGCCAGCCCCAACTCGTGCAGACGTCGATAGGCGGCTCGGATTTCCGGCGAGATCCAGGTTCCCCCGTCGTCGCCGCGATCGGCGCAGGCCACGACGACCGCATCGAAGGCGTGATTCACCGTGCAGACGAATTTGCCCCGACGAAGGGTCCGCTCGAGGCTGCGCGACACGTGGAACCGCTCATCCAGCGGCAGCAGGCCGCGGGGGTCGGGGCTGAACCAGTAGAGCCGGTCGTCCTCGATCATGGGAAACAGCCCCTGGCAATACGCGGCCAGCAGGTTCTCCGGCGACAGAAGTTTCAGAATCTCTGTATTCACGTTTCGCTCTCTTCTCCGCCGCCGATCCCGGGTCAGCGGCCGATTGTACCCGCCTCGGACCCGTCGCGGCAAACCGAATGCCCGCACCGCCCTTGAACGGGCCTCATGACCATCCCTACACTTCTAGTGAAGGGGGGCCGACGGTCCCCCCAAGTGACTTTTCAGTTTCGTGCGAGCGCCTCGCCGGCGCGATCCATCGCCCAACGTAGCGCTCGCGGGAAGGATAGGCTATAATGAAGTATGAACTGCCTTCCCTATCGTACCCTTACGACGCCCTCGCCCCGCACATCGATGCGGTTACGATGGAGATCCATCATCTTCGTCATCACGGCGGCTACGTCCGCAAGCTCAACGCCGCGTTGAGCAACTGCCCCGAGATCGGTGATCGATCGATCGAGGAATTGCTGGGCGATCTCAGTATCGTTCCCGAGCCCTACCGAATGGCGATCCGCAACAACGGAGGCGGGCACCTCAACCACAGCCTGTACTGGCGAACCATGAGCCCCGCCGGCGGCGGCGAGCCCATCGGCGCCCTGGGCGACTCGATCCGCTTCAACTTCGGCGGGTTCGACGGCTTCTGCGAGCATTTCACCCAGACCGCCCTGTCGCGATTCGGCAGCGGCTGGGTCTGGCTGGGCGTGGACGCCTCCGGTCATCTGGAGGTGTTCAGCACGCCGAATCAGGATTCGCCGCTGATGCTGGGGTTCGTGCCGATCCTCGGACTGGACCTGTGGGAACACGCCTACTACCTGACCTACCGCAACCGCCGGGCCGACTACATCACCGCTTGGTGGAACGTGGTGAACTGGACGGCGGTGGCCGAGCAGTTTGCCCACCTGCGAGGCATGGTGCGACCGCTGGGGCTGTGACGTCGTGAGCGGAGATCCAGCGACGATTGGTCAATCTACAGGTACGACGCTCGCGTCGGCTGCATCACGCGGTTGATCCAATAGGGGGCGGCCTGTACACTGAAGGCACGCGCGACCGGCTGAAGTGAGTTCCCCCCTTAGGAGGCGGCTGTACCATGATTCCCGAAGATATCAAGAAGTTCATCAGCGACGCCAAGAGCAAGAACGCTTCGGACATCCACATCACCGCCAATACCGCCATCATGTACCGGGTGGGAAAAAAGCTTCGCCGCGCGAGCCAAGGCAAGGTGCCGCCGGAGATGTGCAAGCAGTTGTGCTATGCGCTGCTGACCGAGGAGCAGATCAAGAACTTCGAGGAGACCGGCGACCTCGACCTGATGCGAGGCGACGAAGAAGGCCGCTACCGCATCAACATCTCCAGGAACAACGGCTACGTCGGCGGCGTCATTCGACTGTTGCCCGAGACGCCCTGGCAACTGGACAAACTGAACCTGCCGCCGATCGTGGCGGAGTTGACGCATCATTCCAAAGGGCTCATCCTGCTGACCGGCAGCACCGGCCAAGGCAAGACCACCACGATGGCGGCCATGATCGACGAGATCAACCGGACCCAGCGCAAGCACATCGTCACCATCGAAGACCCCATCGAAGCGGTCCACGTCAACAACAAGTCGATCGTGCGTCAACGGGAGGTGGGCAAGGACACGTTGAGCTTCAAGGCCGCGTTGCGGGCCGCGCTGCGACAGGACCCCGACATCATCGCCATCGGCGAAATGCGCGACTACGAAACCATTCGCATCGCCCTGACGGCCGCCGAGACCGGCGTGCTGGTCATGTCGACGCTGCACGTGATCAGTATCGACAAAATCATCGAGCGACTGCTCAGCTACGTTCCCCCCGAGGAGGAAGGCCACATCCGCAACCTGCTGGCCGACTGCCTCCAGGGCGTCATCCACCAGGAACTGCTGCCCACCAAGAACAAGAGCAAACGCGTGGCCTGCGAAATACTCACCACCTCCAACGCCGTCCGCAACATCATCCGCCGTCGCGGCACGTTCATGCTGCGAAGCATCATCCAGACCGGCTCCAAACAGGGCATGGTCTCGATGGTCCAATCGGTAGGCCAAATGCTCCAAGAAGGCGTCATCGAGCCGGACGTCGCCGAAGCGGTGCTGTACAACTACGCCATGTAACTCGGCCGGCGAGGCGCCGGGGGTGTCCAGCCGTAGAATCCGTACGTTAGGAGTCCGTTGAAGAATGGGTTTCGTCGCGAGATCGAGCGAAATTGCCGGCTTCGGGTACAGGCACGTACGCTTCGGGCTTCGCCCTTACGCTACCGAGCCAGTCCCCTACGCGGCGGGCCGAAATTCCCATAGGGACTGCTAGCGCAGGGGACTGGCTCGGTAGTCTCGGCGTTCCGAGACGGACGTGCCTGTACCCGGAGCCGATAAGGCGCATCCTCGCTTTGGCCTCGACGACGGCCCCCCGCCGACCGGACGGACGGAGATACTGCGTCAATTCAGCATCGCTGAAACTCGACGCCGACCCATGACCCTCGCACCTCGCGCCCCGCGCCCCGCGGCGTGCGCAGGGAATCAGCGCCAAGCGACCGTTTCGGGAATACTCTCCGCGCACCAGCGCGGCGGCGGGGGGCGGGGGGCGGCGGGCCGCGGCCGGGGCGGGCCGGAGGGGGGGGGAGGGAAACAGCCCCAAGGGGATTACAATCATTGCTTCCACCGACGCAAGGTCGATGGGGAGCCGGAAATTCAAGCTTAACGAATGCGCAATGATTTAATAAAAAGGAAAAAGGTTTATGAAAGAGAAAGTGACTGTCAGAATACGAATGGAGAAAGGTTGCGAGGATTTGATGCCGGCTAGGGCGCATGACGACGATGCCGCTTTTGATATCAGATCGCGAGTCGATATGATTATAGAGCCGGGAACTCCTCACTTGGTTCAGACAGGTATTTTTATGGAGCTTCCAGAGGGATACGAGGCGCAGGTGCGACCCCGCA
>CBDVCA010000175.1:0-6619 GCA_965372365.1 uncultured bacterium | reverse complement strand
GCACATCCGGGGCGTCAGCCGCCGTTCGCCGTTCAATCCGCAATCTGCAATCCGCAATCCGCAATCACTCCACCGTTACGCTCTTGGCGAGGTTCCGGGGCTTGTCGACGTTGCAGCCGCGAAGCACCGCGGCCTGATACGCGAGCAGTTGCAGCGGGATGACGGTCAGCAGCGGTTGCAGCGGCGCGGGGCAGTCGGGCACATAGAACACTGCGTCGGAGAAGCGGCGAATCTCGTCGTCGCCTTCGGTGGCCACGGCGATCACGCGGCCGCCGCGTGCGCGAACTTCCTCGATATTCGAGATGATCTTGTCGTACGTGCCGCATCGGGTGGCGATAAACACCACCGGCATCCCCTCATGGATCAGGGCGATGGGCCCGTGCTTCATCTCGGCCGCAGGCATCCCTTCGGCGTGGATGTAGCTGATTTCCTTCAGTTTCAACGCCCCCTCGAGGGCGACGGGATAGTTGTACCCGCGGCCAAGGAAGAGCCAATTCTCGCAATTGACGACCCGCGAGACCGTGTCCTTGATCATATCGCTCTGGGCGAGAACGCGTTCGATCTGGGAGGGAATCTCAGCGAGCGCCTCCATGTACCGCCGCATCGTGTCTTGGGACATGAACTTTCGCCGGCCCAGATACAAGGCGAGCATGGCCTCGACGACGACTTGGCCGGTGAAGGCCTTGGTGGAGGCGACGCCGATTTCCGGCCCGGCGTGCAGGTACACCCCGGCGTCGGTCTCGCGTGCGATCGTCGAGCCCACGGCGTTGACGATCCCCAGCGACAGGGCGCCCTTGTCGCGTGCTTCACGCAACGCGGCCAACGTGTCGGCCGTCTCACCCGACTGGCTGATCGCCACCACGGCGGTCCCGTCTTCGATGATCGGGTTGCGGTAACGGAACTCGCTGGCGTATTCGGTCTCGGAGGGAATTCGGGCGAGGTCTTCAAAGAGGAACTCGCCGATCAGCCCGGCGTGCCACGCGGTTCCGCAGGCGGTGAAGATCACCCGACGCGTCTTGACCATCTCGCGTGCGACCCCTTCGATGCCGCCAAGCAGCACGCGATGGTCTCGCATGTCCAGGCGCCCGCGAAGGCAATTGCGAATCGCTTCGGGCTGCTCGAAAATCTCCTTGAGCATGAAGTGCTCGTACCCGTCGAGGGCGATTTCGTCCAGCGTGTATTCGATCAGCTCCACTTCCTTGGAGACCGGGACGTTGTCGATCGTGAACGTCCGCATCCCCTCGCGACTCACCACGGCCATCTCGTTATCGTTGAGGTACACCACGTTGGCGGTGTGGGCGACGATGGCCGAGGCGTCGGAGGCAACAATGTACTCGTCCTGGCCGACGCCGACAATCAGCGGACTGCCCCGACGGGCGGCGACGATTTTATCGGGCTCGCCGCGGCACAGCACCACGATGCCGTACGTTCCGGTCACTTCGTGCAGCGCCGTCTGGACGGCTTCGGTCAGGTCGCCGCTGGAACTGTAGAACTCGGCGATCAGGTTGGCCAGCACTTCCGAGTCGGTCTGCGAAGTGAACGTGCGCCCCTTCTGCTGAAGCAACTGCTTCAGCGGGGAGTAGTTCTCGATGATGCCGTTGTGGACCAGTGCAATCTCGCCATCGTCGCTGACGTGCGGGTGGGCGTTCTCTTCGGTCGGGGCGCCGTGGGTGGCCCAGCGGGTGTGGGCGATCCCCGCGCTGGCTTCGGCCATGGTCGGATCGTCGTTGAGACGGCCCTCCAGATTCGCAATCCGGCCCGCGCATTTGGTGGTGTGCAGAACCCCATCGACGTTGGCGCACATACCGGCGGAGTCGTAGCCGCGATATTCGAGTCGCTTAAGTCCTTCTATTAGAAAATCTTGCGCCTTGCCACGACCAATATACCCGACGATTCCGCACATGTGGGGCTCTCCTGTCTATACCGTAGGCTTAGAGGTATACTATACTCTATCGGCCTGCCGAGGGGCCAACCTTGGCCGGTTGACCAATACATCTTGGCGTCGATCAATCGACCTAAGCCTAGAAGCCGAGGACGGATGGATCTTTTCCGGGAATCTGAAAGCGCCGCCGCCCGGCGCCACGCGCCGCTGGCCGTTCGCATGCGCCCCAAGACGTTGGAAGAGTTCCTCGGCCAGCAGGAGTTCCTGGGGCCGGACAAATTGCTCAGGCGGATGATCGAATCGGACAGGCTGACCAGCGTGATCTTCCACGGGCCGCCGGGAACCGGCAAGACGACCTTGGCGTTCGTGATCGCCGGACAGTGCTCGTGCCAGTTCCGGATGCTGCACGCCGCGTCGGCCTCGGTGCGGGACGTTCGGGGAGTGATGGAGAAGGCCCGCAGCGACCTGGCCTCGACCGGTACGCGGACGGTGCTGTTCCTCGATGAGTTACACCGGTTCAACCGGGCCCAGCAGGACGTGCTGCTGGAAGATGTGGAGAACGGCACGATCATCCTGATCGGGGCGACGACGGAGAACCCCTATTTCGCGATCAACTCGCCGCTGTTGAGCCGATCCAGCGTGTTCAGGTTCGAATCGCTCAGTGAAGAGCACATCATCGCCCTGCTCCGGCGTGCCATCGACGACGCCGATCGCGGGCTCGGGAAGTATGACATCACCGCCGACGACGACGCCCTCGCCCACCTGGCGACGATCTCCGACGGCGACGCCCGACGCGCCCTGACGGCCCTGGAAGTCGGCGTACTCAGCCAGGCGCGGCAGGCCGGCGACGCCACCGTCCCGGTCCGATTCGACCTCGATACCGCCGTCGAATCGATCCAGGCCAAGGCCATCGTGTACGACCGCGCCGGCGACGCCCACTACGACGCCGCCAGCGCCCTGATCAAATCCATGCGGGGCTCCGACCCCGACGCCGCCGTCTACTGGCTGGCCAAGATGCTCGTCGCCGGCGAGGATCCGCGCTTCATCGCCAGGCGTATCGCGATTCTCGCCAGCGAGGATGTGGGCAACGCCGACCCCAGGGCCATTACCATCGCAGCCGCGGCGTTCGATATCATCGAGAAGATCGGCATGCCCGAAGCCCAGCTAACACTCGCCCAGGCGGTGATCTACATGGCCTGCGCCCCCAAGAGCAACTCGGCCACCAAGGCCATTTTCGCCGCCACCGACGACGTCCGCAACGATCGTACGGCCCCCGTGCCCATGCACTTGCGAAACGCGCCGCATCCGACCATGAAAACCGACGGCGCCTCGGTGGGATACCAGTACAGCCACAACTACCCCGGGGGCGTCTCCCCCGACCAAGACTACCTCGGCGTAGACCGAACCTACTACGAACCCACCGACCGCGGCTACGAGAAGCACATGGCCGCCTACCTCGCCTACGCTCGCCAACTGCGAGAAAAACCCGAATCAGGGGCTTGATTTTGACCGGCACAGGTGACAAAGTTACTTATGGGGTGACGCCAGGGACCATACTCGGGATCGTGGGTTCCGAGTTGTGGGGTATCTTCCGCTCGATGGACCGTGGGTTAGCATGAAAAACAAGCTGCGTAAACAGATGCGACAGTCGTTGCTGGACATGGACCCCATGTCTCGCTACGCCCGAAGTCTGGCCGCGTGCAAGCACCTGACGCACCTCAAGGAGTTCGTCGCCGCCGACGTGGTGATGATCTTCCTGTCGCTGGACGACGAAGTGGACACCGGCGCCGCCGCCTTGGCCGCTTGGCAGATGGGCAAGACCGTCTGCGCCCCGAAGGTGTCGTGGGAGCATCACCGCCTCACGCCGATGGAGATTCACAGTCTCGACACCGGCATCACCACCGGCCGCCACGGCGTCAGTGAACCCGAAGACGGCCAGCCGGTGCCCCTGGAGATGATCGACCTGGTCGTCGTCCCCGGTCTGCTCTTCGACCGAACCGGCCAGCGCCTCGGCCGCGGCGGCGGGTTCTACGACCGCTTCTGCGCCCACGCCGAAGTCCGCGCCCTCACCTGCGGCCTCGCCTTCGCCGACCAACTCGTCGACCACCTCGACACCGAATCCCACGACCACCCCGTCGACAAACTGGTAACCGATGAAGAAGTGCTGGATTTTCGCAGGTGAGTGAAGGCTTCAATGCCAGTTCAATACGGCTTCATTGCTGCCTTCTGCAAGCATTCCACAACTCGATGAACCAACGTCGAAGGATTGGCATCTACAACCCCCCGGACATTCTCAACACCTTTGAGGCTAAGGACCCTTTCGGCGTTCGCGATGGCTTGGTCTGTATACGGCTCAAGAATTGGGAACATGTTCATGTTCTTATGGTAATCAGAGATATGCTTCTTTAGCAACGTGACCGCCTCGGCAGGGGTTTGCATGAGGGCGCTTGTGTCGGCAAAATGCAGCAGGAACCAGTACTCGACGCAAGGGTTCGTCAACGCCACGAACACGCTATTGTCATTCGCTTTGCTCAGAGCCCTGAGAAGTGAAGAATTGGCGCCCACTTGCTCAACATCAAACACACACCAGACGTACTCGTACTCCAACGTTTTCCGGCCACGCTTGACCTCATGCTTTCGAGTGTCTCGCATCTCGATCGCCCGGTCCACTATGGTGATGGGAGCCGCTCCCTCGCCAACCACTTCGACTTCGAGCGTCGACAACCGAAGATGCTTGCGAAGACCTTCGAAGTAACGCGGCTCGGTCTTGGCCCCTTCGCAGACGATGAGGACGGATGCTCGTCCTGAAACAGAGGGCTGACGCCTTCTCAGAGATTTGACGTTTCGAGACCTGCGACTCATTCCAACTCGTCCCCCTCAAGAATGGGAACCCCTCCATAGCGTCCCGCCAAATAGTTCTTCTGCCAAGCCTCCGTCTTGCGAGGCTTCTTGCGTATATCGTAGAGGGAGTAAAGGTGCGACGCTCCAGAACGATCTTTCTCGGCGAACCACAGTTGGTCTCGACGAAAAAGAGAGCTGTCCATTAGTGTCACATCATGCGTTGCGAACACAACCTGCGCCTGCTCGCTCCCCTTCCCGGAATCCTGCACCATCCGGATCAGATGCCTTGTGATCAAGGGATGCATGCACGTCTGAAACTCGTCAACAACAAGCACGTAACCATTGTCGAGCGTGTCCAGCCAAGGCCCGGCCAGGGCGAACAGCCTTTGGGTACCATTGGATTCATCAGTCAAGTCAAATGAAACCTGCTCTTCAACGCCGGAAACATTGTGCAGGATCCTTGGCTTGGTGACCTCCACCCCCTTAACCGCATCCAGATAAGACGCCTTGAAGTACGGCTCGAGCCCTTCTTCGGGCGTCCAAGGTTCCCGATCCACAACGAAACCGTCAATTCCAAGATCGGCTTCCCGGAGCAGTGAAAGAACGCGCTGTTTGAAATCTGAATCCTTCTCACTCCTACTAGCCGTATACACTCCCAGACTGCCTGTTGCAGCAGGAGCCACACGGGACAGATCCAGGATACGAAGTCCCTGCGTGAGCCACGCGTGAACAGAAAGCAGTTGTTCATTATTGAACTTCGCTCCAACAGAAAGAAAGAGAGCGTCAGGCCGGGTCATCTCTTGCAGCCGCACCTTCGGCCCCTTCAGATTGGCGCCGAATCGCCAAGGCTCACCAGCATTGCGATCACGCTCAAACCAACGCTGCGCCTTGCCCCTGGGATACGCCAACAGCCATTCAGCCTCTACAGCTTCACGAGAGAGGGAGAAGCCATACTGGTAACGCGTTCCGTCACAGAAGAAGGTGAGTTCAAACTCACTTGGGGCCTTTGCGATGCAAGAATCCAACAGAAAAGGCTCCACCGGTATTGTTTGGCCGCTGTCAAGAGCCGTGGACCTCTTGATGAAGGACTGCATGAACTTCAGGCCGGCCACAAAATTGCTTTTGCCTGAAGCATTCGCACCGAAGACCCCGGCGCACTTCAAGAGCGACATGCCCCCAACGGTGCAAGTGTTGGTTTCAAGTGCAGTGTCAGCACTCGCAACCATACTGAACACCTGCTCATCACGGAAGGAGCGGAAGTTCTTCATTCTGAATTCAACAATCATCGGGACACCTCATGTGATCATTCGGCATTATATGCACTTTCCCTGCATATATCGACGCTAGAATGATGTTTTTGGGCGGAATTGACCCTGCTTCTCGTCAGACGTGAACCGTTGGCAACCGGCGACGCGGCCTCCCTACAGCCGCTTGTCCAAAAACTGCTCCGCCAGAATCACCGCGCGCTTCTGGGCGACGCTTTCGACGCCGTAGCCGAAGCCGTGCTCGACGCCGTCGAGGATTTCAATTTCGGCGCTGCCGCCGGCGTCGTTGATCTGTCGGCATAGATCGATCGACTCGGTGTGCGATATCGCCTCATCACCGGAGCCATGGATGAACAGCATCGGCGGCTCGGCGCCGGTGATGCGGTCTTCGACCGAGGCCTGCCGGTACAGGTCGGGGGCGTCGGCTTCCGGGACGGGCATCCTATTGGGGTAGGGTTCGCGAGGGAAGCCGCGACGATTCTCGTGCATGCTCGCGGCCGGGCAATAGGCCACCACGGCGTTGGGACGCGTGTCGGGCGTGAGCCGTTCGCCGTTTCCGGTCGCCCAGCCGCCCACATGCTTGACCCGCTCGGGGTCAATGGCGATAGTAGAGGCATGGGCTTGCTTGTGA
>CBDVCA010000174.1:0-6723 GCA_965372365.1 uncultured bacterium | reverse complement strand
CCACGTGGGCCGGACGGACGGTGCGCCCGGCGGACTTGCGACGGGAGTAGATCATTGGGTTCCCGAACTGCCTGCCAAGGAATAACTGAATAGACGGGTGAATAGATGGGTGCCGTGGTTTGCCGCATAGCGGCAACCACGCGCGATAATCGGCATGGCTGCGTCTCTTTCGTTCGGCAGACCACGACCACGGCATCCAAACTCCGGGGTCCCGGATCAACAAAGGAATTAGGAGATCGTTTCATGAGAACACAGAATACCCTATGGATGTTAACGCTGATTCTCGCACTCACCACGGTCGCAATAGCCGAAGACTGGCCCCAATGGCGAGGCCCACGCGGAGACGGGATTTCCTCCGAGAAGAACCTGCTCCAGCAATGGCCCGACGGCGGACCCACGCGGCTGTGGTCGATCCCGATGGGCGACGGCTACGCCAGCCCCATCGTCCACAAGGGCGTCATCTATATGTTCAGCCAAAATGGCAAGATCGACACGCTGACGGCGCTGAACGCCAAGACGCAGAAAACAGTCTGGCTGCCCAAGGCGTATGAAACCAAGTTCAACGGCAAGGGCTACCCCGGCCCGCGAGCCACGCCGACCATCGACGGCAATCGCATCTACACCCACGGCGGCGGCGGCGACGTCGTCTGCCGGAAGCTCGACGACGGCAAGCTTCTCTGGCGCACCAACGTACTCGACCAGACCGGCTCCAAGCCCATTACGTGGGGCTCGGCCTCCAGCTTGCTGGTCGACAAGAAACACGTATACGCCCAATGCGGCAAAGGCGGCCCCACCGCCGTGGCGATCGATAAGAAGACCGGCGCCATCGCCTGGAAGAGCCAAGCAAGCACGCCGGCCGGCTACGCCCCTATCGTCAAGACCACCGTCGACGGCGCCGAGCAACTGATGGTATTCGGCGGCAGCGAAATCATCGCCATGACCCCCGACGCGGGCAAGACGATCTGGACGATCCCCCACGAAACCAACTACAAGATCAACGCCTCCACGCCTATCATCCACAAGGGCTGGGGGCTGTTCATCAACGGATACAAGAACGGTAAGACCACGATGGTCGAGCTTCAGAAGGCCGGCCGGACCGTCAAGTGGCAAACCACCGACCTTCGCACCAAGTTCGTCACGCCGATTCTCCAAGACGGCGTTCTGTACATCAACAATCGCGGAACCATCACCGCCGCGAACTGGACCGACGGGAAAATCCTCTGGAAATGCGACGACAAGAGGCTCGCACTCGGCGCCGGCGGGTCCATGGTCCGCGTCGGCGACCTGCTGATCACCCTTAGCGAAAAGGGGATGCTCTCCCTGACCAAGGCCACACCCGAGGGCGTCGAGTTCCGCGGCCAAACCCAACTGTTCAAACAGAAGAACACGTGGTCGACTCCGCTGATCTACGACGGCAAGCTCTTCGTCAAGGGCAACAAGGAACTGGTATGCCTGGACATCGCGGCCAAGTAGGCCTGGCCATCGCGGTTCTGCTGACCACGTTGACCGGCGCCGGTTGCCGCAGCGACGAGCAGGCCGCGACGAAGATACTTCCGGCCAAGGTGAACGCGACCGTGCTGTTCGCCAACGACGCCGGCTTCGAAGCCGCCGGGACCGTCGCCGACGGCGTTCTCTACATCGGCGACGACGCCGGCGTCGTGCTCGCGATCGACGTCGCCGACGGGAAGGTTCGATGGACCTATGAGGCTGGCGACGGCCTCGCCGTCACCCCGGCCGTTGACGAGCGCGCGGTGTACGCCGGCGATCTCGGCGGCGTTTTTCACGCCATCGACCGCGCCACCGGAAAATCCCTGTGGACGGTGGACACCGGTTCGGACATCCACGCCTCGGCCCGGGTGGTCGATGGAACGGTCGTCTTCGCCAACGACGACGGGAAACTGTTCCGCCTGAAGACCGACTCCGGCGAGCAGCTTTGGGCCACCGAAGGGGAAGCGCCGATCTTCGGAGCCGCGACCCTCGTCGGCGACACCGCCATCGTCGCCGGCTGCGACGCCACCATGCGAGGGGTCGCCCTCGCCGACGGCTCCGAGAGATTCAGCATCGACATCGGCGGCCTCAGCGCCGGCTCGCCGGTGATCGTCGGCGACGCCGCGATCATCGGAACCGACGGCGGCGCCGTCAAAGCCTACGCCATCGCCACCGGCAAGCGGCTATGGCGATACGCAGGCGTCGCCGATGGAGCCCTCGTGTACGCTTCGCCGATCGCCGTCGGCGAGACCGTCATCGTCGGCGCCCGTGACAACGCCGTACACGCCATTGACGCCAAGACGGGCGAGGGGCTTTGGACGTTCATCACCGGCGGTGAGATCAACGCCGCGGCGGTCGCCAGAGACGACGACGTCTACGTCGCCGGGGAGGACGGACGGCTATACGCACTGAACGTTAAAAGCGGGAAAGAGTTATGGCGATTCAACGCCGGCGCCCCGCTGGCGGCGGCGCCGATGCTGATCGATGAAGGCTTGCTGATCGCCGACTCGGTCGGCAAGATATACAAGGTTCGCCGATAGTGTCGCGGCTTCAGCGGCGTCGGCGCATGCACCACACCGGAGATGCAACATGAGTGACTGGACCGTCGTTGTGCCGGGGCCGGCCGACTCGCCATTGGCTGCGCATCTGGCCAAGGCGTGCGGGCTGACCGTCCTGGCGACACCGGACATCTGCGACCTGCCCCACGAGCACCTGGTAACTTCGGCGATCAACGAATTCCCCGGCTCGGTCCTGGTAGCGGCCCCCTACGCGCCGCGTGCGGCGTACTGGATGCTCGCCGCGGCCGGCGTGCAAGGCTATCGGGCCGATCTCCCCGACGCCGCCGGCGACGGCAAGGCCATCTGGCCGATGGACGTAAGCGACTGCAACCTCGACGAAATCGCCCGACGGGTCGTCGCCGTAACCGGCCCCGGCGCCGGAGCCGGCGTGGTGCGAGATTTCTATGAGGACCTGCCGCGGCTGTGGTATCCGGTGATCGATCACGATCGTTGCGTTCATTGTTTCGAATGCGTCGAGTTCTGCCTGTTCGGCGTCTATGAAATCAACGGCGCCGACAAGGTCCATGTCGCGATTCCCGGCAACTGCAAGACCGGCTGCCCGGCCTGCAGCCGCGTATGCCCGGCCGGGGCGATTATCTTCCCCCGGTATCCCGACGGCGGACCCATCGGCGGCGCCGACGAAGGCCGCGTCGAGCATACCGTCGGCAACGCGGCTCGCGAGGCGTCGGCCGGCGACGTGAAGGCCTACTTGGACCAGAACCCCGACGAAGCCGATACGAAGACGCCCAATCGGGGGCTGGAAAAGGCGATCGACGACCTGGAAGCATTTGACATCTGATCTGACCGAAACGGTCGCGGCTGCGACCCGAACCATCATCGATAGGAAGAAGCCCACTCCCATGACCTCCGGCTACCCCATCGTTCTGACGGCCGACCGCACACTCATGGCCGATTACCCCACGCTGCTGGACGGCATGATGGGCACGGTGCAGACCACCACGGTCCCCGGCCTGATCTGGCGAGGGCTGCTGGCGCCGGCGATGAGCCAGACCGACGGCCGAGCCGACCGGGCGCCGCTGGGGATCCGGCGAATCGAGGCGACGCTGCTGAACGCCGGGTTCGACCCCGCCGACGTGGCCGTCGTGACGCCACAGGGGCTCGCCGACGCCGTGGGACCGGCGACGCGAGTAGTGGGCGTGGCCAGCGGCGATCCGCTCGGGCGAGGGATGACCAACACTACGATGGTCGACATGAGCGGGGGCGAACTGTACACACGCCGAAGCTACGCCGACCTGTGCCGCCAGTTGGGGGCCATGCGGGCCGCCGGCGCCGATTTCCGCGTCATCGCCGGCGGACCCGGCGCGTGGCAGTTGGCCAATAGCCCCGACGAAGCCGACCGGCTAAGCCTCGATCACATCTTCGTCGGCTACGCCGAACGCGACGCGGCCGACGTGTTCGGCAGGCTTGTGGCCGGGGAAACCCTCGACCCGATCATCGAAGGCCGGCGGACGTCGCTGGCCGACATCCCGCCGATTACGGCGCCGACCAGTATGGGCGTGGTCGAAATCAGCCGCGGCTGCGGGCGAGGATGCGGATTCTGCACCCTCGCCACCGAGCCGATGATCCATCTGCCCGTCGAGCAAATCGTCGCCGACGCCGAAACGAACGTTCGCGCCGGCGTTCGCGCCGTCAGCCTGATCAGCGAAGACCTGCTGCGGTACGGCTCCCCCGATACCGGCGTCAACCCCGACGCCGTCATCGACATGCTCGCGGCCGTCGGCACAATCGACGACCTCTGGATGATCCAGGTCGATCACATCAACATCGCGTCGATCATGCAGTACAGCGACGCTCAACTCATCGCCGTGCGAAACGCCCTCCGCGCCGGACGCCCCCACGAGCAGGTGTGGGTGAACCTCGGGGTCGAATCGGCCAGCGGCGAACTGCTGGCCGCCAACGGGATGGGCGGAAAGATTCACCCCTTCGAAGCCGATCAATGGGAAGAACTCTGCGAGCAGGCCGTCCGCCGGATGGCCGCGACCGGGTTCGTGCCCATGCTGTCGCTGATTATGGGGCTGCCGGGCGAAACCGACCGGCACGTGCAGCGAACCATCGACTTCGTGCGACGCCTCAAAGGCCTTCGAGCGGTGGTATTCCCGATCTTCTACGCCCCACTCGGCGCCGACGAAACGCCGTTCGCCATCGGCGACATGACCGACCTGCACTGGCGGCTGTTCCGGCTGTCGTACGCGTTCAACTTCAAATGGATCCCCGGCATGTTCGCCGACAACCACCGGGCGTCCAAAGCCCCGTGGCGACGGCGGGCGTTCATCCAGACCGCCGGGCGACTGCAGACGCTCCAATGGAAACTCAAGTTCATCCGCTCGACCGGACGGCTGCGCCCGTGATCGCCCGGACCGTCGAACGTTGGCGCCGCGCCTGCCAGACAGCGCAGGACACACTACAGGCCCAACGCGGCGACCGCCCCTACTGGCTCGGCCGATTGAGCGATTCGGCCCTGGCCGCGGCCACCGCCGTCAGCGCGTTGAGCGTGGCCGATCGCGACACCCACCGACGCCCCATCGCCGCCGGACTCGCCTGGCTCGCCGATCACCGAAACGACGACGGCGGATGGGGCGACAGCCCGGACAGCCCCTCGAACCCATCGTGCACGGCGCTGGTTCTGGCGGCGATGCGATTGGCCGACGCCGACGACGACCCGCTCGGGAGGGCGTATCTCGATTCGACCGGGGGGATGGCCGCGATCGAGGGACGCTACGGGGCGGACCGGACGTTCTCGGTTCCGATTATGACCAACGCCGCGTTGGCCGGCATGGTCGATTGGTCCGACGTGCCGGCCCTGCCGCTGGAGTTGGCGGCCCTGCCCCGATGGACGTTCCGCCTGGGGCCGATGCCGGTGGTCAGTTACGCACTGCCGGCGCTGATCGCCATCGGTCTGCTGGGGTCGGTGAAGCGGCCCAGCCGAAATCCGCTGGTGCGCCTGCTCCGACACGCCGTCACCGGGCGTGTATTGCGAAGGCTGAAGGCCATCCAGCCGGCGTCGGGTGGGTTTCTGGAGGCTACGCCGCTGACGAGTTTCGTCGCCATGAGCCTGATCGCCGCCGGTCGCCAAGACTGCCGGGCCGCCGGGAGAGCGATCGATTTCATCCTCGGCGCCCAACGCGACAACGGGGCGTGGGCCATCGACGAGAACCTGTCGATCTGGAACACGACCCTGGCCGTAACCGCCCTGGGAACCGGCGACGCAGCCACGCGAGATTGGCTGCTCGCCCGCCGGCAGCAAAGCCGCCACCGGTACACCAACGCCGCGGCCGGGGGGTGGGGATGGTCGCACCTTCCCGGAAGCGTTCCCGACGCCGACGACACCGCCGGCGCACTTCTGGCGTTGGCCTGTCTGCCCGACCCGGCGTCGTCGACAGCCGCGGCCAGCGACGGCGTGCGGTGGCTGCTGGGGCTGCAAAACCGCGACGGGGGCTGGCCCACGTTCTGCCGAGGCTGGGGCAAACTCGAATTCGACCGTAGCGGCGCCGACCTGACCGCCCACGTTCTGCGAGCGATCTGGACGTGGCGAAACGCCGCCGACGGGCGGCTCGGCCGGCACATGGACGCCGCGATCGAACGGGGACTGGCCTACCTGACCCGAAGCCAGCGACCCGACGGCGCATGGCTGCCGCTGTGGTTCGGCAGTCAGCATACGCCCGACCAAACCAACCCCGTGTTCGGAACCGCCAGGGTTCTGGCCGCGTACCGAGACTTGGGGCTCACCGATAGCGAACCCGCCCGCCGGGGACGCGACTTCCTGGCCTCGGCGGCCAACCCCGACGGCGGTTTCGGAGCCGCGGCCGGGGCTCCGTCGGCCGTCGAAGAAACCGCCGCGGCCATCGAGGCCCTCTGCGGCAGCGACGCCGAAGCCGACCGCCGCCTGCGAACCGCCGCGGCCGACTGGCTCGCCGACGCCGTCGAACGCGGCCAATTGGACCATCCCAGCCCCATCGGCCTCTACTTCGCCCGCCTGTGGTACAGCGAACAGCTCTACCCAATCACCATGGCCGCCGCGGCCCTCCGGCGTGTGTCAGACGGCCCGTGATGCGCCATTTCTCGGCAGGGAAGTGGCAATCGCAGGGGACTGGCTCCGCAGGCGCCTGCCCCCGGCCAAAGTAGAACCACATTTGATCGGGGACAGGCGCCTGCGGAG
>CBDVCA010000173.1:0-6758 GCA_965372365.1 uncultured bacterium | reverse complement strand
GATAGCTTCACACGTCTTTCGACCCCCCGCACTGCGGGGGGCTAGTAACGGCAAGATCATCCGACGCACTCCCCGCCCATCCGACATGAGCCCATAAAAACGGGCGAGACCCGAAGATCTCGCCCGGCGCCCATTGCATGTCCCCACTACCTTCGTTACGCGTTCCGCGTCCGAATGCGTTTGGTCATCAGCAGCAGTCCGCCGATCGTCAGCAGCGACAAGGTCGCCGGTTCAGGCACAGCCGCGACGGAGAAGGTGACGGCGTCGATGTCCTTGTAGACGCTCTGGCCGCATCGCCGGCTGCGGCCGACGGCGGTCACAAACAGTTCGGTGTGCAGGGTCGCCGGGTTGTACCGGACAAGATCCCCGCCGGTGAACTCGACGCCGAACAGTTCGCCGCCTTTGCCATAGGTCGAGAACACGATATCGCCGTTGGGCATGATGTGAACAGCGTCGATGTTCTGCTTCTTCTTGAAAAGGTCCCCGTCGAACAGAATGCTCACCGCTTCGGTAATCGGATCGAACCGGACGATATCGCCGGCGCCGAATTTCACACCCCCAAGCATGGCCGTCTTGTCGGTCGACAGCACGATGGCGCCGGATTCCTCGACGAACACGGCGTCGATATCGACCGCCCAACCCTTAACCCTGCCCTTACCCTTACCCTTGTAAAACAATGACCGATCGAACATCTTGCCGGCCACGCCGGTGATCGGGTCGTACTTGATCAAGTCGCCTCTGTCGAACTCCACGCCGGCCAGCGTCGACTTGTGGGTCGTCGACAGCACCCAACTGCCGTCGGAGCCAAGGTGAGCGGCGTCGATGTTGTCGCCCTTCCTGCCGAGCAGGTCGCCGTCGAAATGGATCGTGAAGCTATCGGTCACGGCGTTATAGCTGTACAGATCGCCGTTCTCAATCTTGTCGTCGCCAAGCCTGGCGTACGACTTGGTCGAAACGATGACGTCGGCGCAGGCCGTGCAGGCAAGCAGTGCAACAACGAGAGTCGAAGCGAACAGCGCAGGGAGCGAGAGGCGCATAGATAGTCTCCGGAACGGCAAATCGGACGCCGGCGGCGAAAAGGTCTGACGCGAACGCCGCGTCACCCACTTGATCGGCCTTGAATGCAGGGCGTCTGGTTCTGTTGCATGGACCGTACAATTGACCCGACCCCGAGGCGCGTCGAAGGCCTGCGAAATGTCGCTATCGGACCACGCCGATCGACCGACAGGGCGGAATTGACGCCGATTGCGACCGCCAACATGATTCCACGTCAGTCATTATGAAGATTCTATATTGTTTTTCCGCCCGATTGTGCCGATGGTAGAATAGATAGTTAGAAGTCTGCGACATCGGTATATGTAGACATCCGAGTGCGACACATGAGTCTGGCACAGATTGACGACGAAGATTTCCGGAAGCTGATCGCGACCCGCGGCAGAGATCTGCTCAACGCCGCCCGGTACCTCTGCGAACACCCCGCGGCCAAAGTAGCGCTGACCCGCCCACTGGTCGGACGGCTGCTTTCGGAGGCCGGGCAAATGGAAGAACTGCTCGACGCCTACGGGGCCGGCCGCAACCAAGTGTGGTTCCCCCTGCGATCGCTGACCGCGACGATCAAGCAGTTCTCCGGCATCAGCTACATCATGCTGCACATTCAGCATGTGCTGCCGTCGTATCGGCTGTTGCCCATTGCACAGAATCTCACCGAAGCCAATACTCAGGCTCTGGCCTTCACCGGCGACGTTCTCCACCGAGCCGCGGAACTGCTGATGCAGCAGGCTTTCGACCACGGCCTGCCCCACCCGCCGGCGAAGCCCGAGGACGTGCTGTTCGCCGAGCATCTGCCCCCCGGCCGACTGCCCGATAACCGCAAGCTCGTCGATTGCGACCGGATGACCGAAAGCGTCGCCGAAACTGTCACCCGCTTGGCCACCGCTTTCTTGAACCTCGCCTCCGAGAGCCAACTGGTCCACGTTGCCAGTCGAACCCAGCCCGATCAGTACGGATCCTGCATCCCCGATCCGGTCAGCGAGATGAGCCTGCGACAGTTGAAGTTCCGCTTCCATAACCTCCAGGCCCTGTATGACACGCACGTGACCAACACCAAGGTCGAGCGGCTCGACCCCGATCTGCCCGTCCTGCGAGGCCACATCAGCGTGGTGTACCACCTGCTGGAGATCGCCACGGCGTTTATCCATTACTACGAGCGGCATGTCGGCTCACGCGGCCACGGCGACGGCGAACACGACGATCGCCGCATGGTCGACTCCGACCGGCTGCTGAATATGCTGATGCAATACGCCATCACATTCGCCAGCCAGTACATCACCGCCGCCCAGAGCCTGTGCCAGACGATGCTGAAACGATACGCCGAAATCGGCAAGATCGTCGTCTCGGCCCCGAGGTACCGAGGCTTCCACGTCCGGCCCTCCACACTGGTCGCCAAGATCGTCTGTCACTACGGCTCCGAAGTTCACATGGGACTCGACGGGGAGATCTACGACGCCTCCACACCTCTGGAAATCTTCCGGGCCAACGAGAAGATCAACGCACGAAAACGCCGATGGATGGCCGAGCAGATCGCCAAACGCCCGATCCTCCACAAGTGCGCCGCCGATATCGACGTGCAGGACCTGGCCATGCAAATCGTTCAGGATCTCGCCCAGGACGGCAAGGTCGTCATCTACGAGCAGCCCCTCCAGATGCCCGAACGCTGCCGCCAATCCGACAGCGAGGCGACCCTGCTGGAATGCATCGTCGACGAGGTCGCACGCCTCCAAGCGTTGGGGAAGATCGACATTCATACCGAACTGCCGATCGACTTCGTCGGCGACAAGCGCGTCCTGGCCGATATCGAACTGCTGGCCGCCTGCGGCTACGGCGAGGACATCTTCGGTAACAACATCGCCCTGCCGGCCGAAATCGCCTACCTCAGACGATAGCCTCATCCCTCACCTCCAGAGCAGTTCATAATGGATGGAGTCTGGAGCATTCCGCAGTTGGCCGCAATTCGGACTTGTTGGGTATTGGGCTTCTGGGAATCCGAGTTCGCTCGGTCATCGACCACACGATCAAGAAAGGCCTCGACCACGGTGTCAGGCGTGGGGGATACGCCCGGACAGGGGTGTGGCCGAGGCTACAGCGTCGGCTCCACCGGAGAGCGGCCTTCCTCACAATGCCGCTCGATCCGGCGCACCGGCGTTCATCCTCAACATACAATTCATCGCGTCCGCTCGCCCAGGGCGAGTCTCGAAAACCTTTCCAGAGCTCTGTCCCGGGGAAAAAGTTGGGCGCCCTGTTCACGGCCGCCGTAGGCGGAAGTGAGCATGGCGCCCAGACGGAGAGCCACCCTATCCCACGTTATAGCTGGGACGGAGTACTAATCGACCACCTGCACCTTCCAGTCGTCGCCGAGCCACACGCCGAGCACTTCCAGATCGGGGTACTCGGCGCCGATGAACGCGACGGCCGCGTGCAGATGTTCGATCTTCTGCTCGTCGGATACCGGATCGCCCGCGCAGTCGGCGTGGGCGACCACGACGATGGCCTTGGAGCCGTGCTTGCCGACGGAGATGTCGACGCGCCGTTGGATCGACGCGATAGCCGCGGCGTCGGAGGCGTCGGCCAGAATCGCCGGCGGACCCGGATCGGTCACCGAGTCGACGTACTCGACGCCGAACCGCTCTTTGCAGAATTCAATGACGGGCAATTGCACCCGCCCGTCCATACAGTTGATCGCCGTGCAAAAACTCATCGTCACTCCCCGGCCGTCGGCCGCTGATGTCCACGTCGCCCCGGCGAGCGATCCGCACCGCCCGACGGGCCACGCATATCCTACACGCACGTCCACCGGTTTGCACTTGCCGACCGGCAGGGGCGGCGCAGTCAGGAACCGACCGGGCAGAAAGCCTGCGTGGCGTGGTCGCACCACAGCAGTTACGACGACCCGACCGACGGGCGAGCCGCATCGGGGGCGACCGAGCTGGCTCCGGGGCAATCGGACCGCCTATAATTGCCCGGGATAACGCCGCCGCGAGGGGCGTACCCGAGGTCCTTTCTTGGGGGGGGGTGCGATGAAGAGAGCTATCCTGGCGTTCTCGTGTCTGGCGGCCTTGGCGGCGACGATCGCCACGGGGGCCGGCGAGCCCGCCACGGCGTTGAAGGCGGGGGTGATGCTGCATTTTCCGCCGCGGCCGGACAGGCGGGTCACGCTGGACAACTGGCAGGCGGCGCCGTTCAACCGGTGGTCGCTGCAGAACATCGAGCGAGTGATTCCCACGGCGATTGTCCACCGGGGGCGAGAGACGCCCGCGTGGTTCCAGCGCAACGAGCAAGACCTCAACGACGTCGCCTTCACCGCCGGCGGCGGCGCGCCGATGACCATCCGCCGAATGCTCAGCGAGACCTACACCGACGCGTTCCTGGTCCTGCACCAAGGCAAGATCGTCACCGAGTCGTACTTCAACGGCATGAAGCCCCACACCCCCCACCTGTTGCATACGGCCACCCAGGCCCTGATCGGCGACCTCGCCGGCATCCTGGTCGCCAAGGGCTTCGTCGACCCGGCCGCGGCTGTCACCGACTACGCCCCCGAGCTTACCCATAGCGGCTACCGCGGCGCCGCCGTCGCCGACCTCCTGAACATGGCCACCGGCGTGCGATACGCCGAGGCCGACCGCAACCCCCGCGGCGCCTTCCTACAATACCGAATCGCCATGGCGTGGACCCCCAGCGGCGGCGCCGCCGCCCCGGCGATCTACGAGTTCCTCGCCACGCTGGGCCAGGAGAGCGCCCACGGCGAGAAGTTCACCTACCGCTCCTGCGACACCGACGCCCTCGCCTGGGCCCTCCAACGCGGCGCCAACCGCCCGCTGCCCGACCTGCTCAGCGAGGAACTCTGGTCGAAACTTCGCCCCGAGCACCCCGCCGGCGTCACCGTCGATCGCGCCGGCTCCGCCGCGGCCGCCGCCGGGTTCAGCGCCACGCTGCGCGATGTGGGCCGATTCGGCCAGATGCACCTGCAAGAGGGCCAATTCGCCGGCCGGCAGATCGTCCCTCGCAAATGGATTCTCATGGGCCGCGTCGACAGCGCCCCCAACCTGCTCAGCGCTTCCGCCGCCGCCGAAATGCCCGCCAAAGCCTTCAATCGCCAATGGTGGGTCCGCGACGGGGCCACCGGCGTGGTCATGGCCGTCGGCGGCTTCGGCCAACTGATCTACGTCGACCCGGTCGCCGACGTCGTCGTCGTCAAGTTCTCCTCCTGGCCCACATCAGCCAACGCCAAGTTCCTCTGGAACACCGTCAGCGCCGTCGAAGAACTCGCCGACCGCCTCGGGAGCGTCGGCCGAAGATAAGGCATCCTCGGTCGACGGGCGCCCTGGCGAACGGCCCAGCCGCTTGCGAATCTCTCACGCCGCGATAGAATCGTCGGCTACCCTGTGTATCTGATTTGCCCCTCCCCCGGGCGTGGCGTAACGAGGTCCGCAATGAGTCATCGGCCGTCCTGGTTGGTATCACGCTTTCCGATCCTCGTCATAGCCCTGACGGCGATACTGCTCACCGGCTGCGGCTCCGTCGGCTGGGGCGGGCCTGTGAGCGATCATTTTGATGGGGAGCGGTTCCACAACGCCGAGTCCGACATCCCCCACGGGCTCTGGGCGGTGATGAAGTGGCGCATCGAGCGAACCCCGGCCGCGTGGCCCGCCTACATCGCCTCCGAGCCCGGTCCGCCCCCCCCAAGCCGCGTCGGCGCCGATTCGCTGCGATACACCTTCATCAACCACGCCACCGTCCTTATCCAGACCGGCGGGCTGAACATCCTCACCGATCCCATATGGTCCGACCGCGCCAGTCCGGTCGGGTGGGCCGGCCCCCAACGCGTGAGAGCCGCCGGCGTCGCGTTCGACCAACTGTCCCCCATCGACCTGGTTCTGGTGAGCCACAATCACGCCGACCACATGGACCTGCCCACGCTGAAGCGGCTGTACGAGCGCGACCGCCCCGTCATACTGACCGGCTTGGGGAACGCCGCGTTCCTGGCCGACGAGGGCATCCCCACCGCTCTCGCCATGGATTGGTGGGACACCGTCGGCGTCGGCGGCGTGAACATCCATTTCGTCCCGTCGCGGCACGGGTCGCGCCGAGGGGCCCACGACGGCAACAAGACGCTCTGGGGCGGCTTCGTCATCGCCTCGGCCTTCGGCCGCGTCTATTTCGCCGGCGACACCGGCTACACCGCCGCCTTCAAGACCATCGCCGCCCGCCTGGGGCCGATCGACCTGGCCTTCCTCCCCATCGGCTGCTACCAGCCCGGTTGGATCATGAGCCAGAACCACCTCAGCCCCTCCGAGGCCCTCGGAGCCCACCTCGACCTCAACGCCCGCGCCTCGGTGGCCATGCACTTCGGCACGTTCCAACTCTCCGACGAAGCCATCGGCGCCCCCGCCGCCGACCTCAAGGCCGCACTCGAAGCCCATGGCGTACCGGCAAGCGATTTCGTCGTGCCGGAATTCGGCGTAGGGGTCAACGTCCCCGCCGCCAAGGCCGTCGGCGACTGAAGCGTATCGGCCGCAATGAATCTGAATCCGCCGTCATCAATCAACCCCACCCCAGTGGGCGCTGACGCATGACCGCCGGTCAGGCGGGATCGGCGCTGTAGCGAGCATTACTCTTGCCGCCATGGCACGTTACTGCAACTGCCGCCCGCCGTCAAGAAGCAGCAATTAAGTATGGTGTCCCCGGAACCCCCCGGAACCCCC
>CBDVCA010000172.1:0-6780 GCA_965372365.1 uncultured bacterium | reverse complement strand
CCGACTTTGCCGCCGTGCTGTACACCGATTCGCCCGCCAACGGCGAGGCCGCGGCTGTCGAGCCAATGGACATCGTCAATCTCGAGAAACGTATGGCCACGACGCTGCCCGATGGTTGGAAACTGGGCCAGATCAAGGCCGAGCAGCCCTGCACCACCTACAGCGAGTTCAAGCGGGAACTGCTCAATGAGATCGCGCGGTGCCTGAACCTGCCGTACAACATCGCCGCGTGCAATTCGTCGGGTTACAACTACGCCTCCGGGCGTCTGGATCACCAGACCTACTACAAGTCCATCCGTGTGGAGCAGACGCACCTGGGCGAGGCCGTACTCGACCGCATCTTCGCCGCCTGGCTCGCTGAGGCGAAGCTCCTGAACGACTTCGCCTTCCTTCGCACGATAGATGTGCAGCACCAGTGGTTCTTCGATGGCACCGAGCACGTCGATCCGGCCAAAGAGGCCAACGCCCAAGCCACCCGCCTGGCCAGCAACACCACCACACTCGCAGCCGAGTATGCCCGCCAGGGTAAGGACTGGGAGACCGAACTGCGGCAACGCGCCAAAGAGCAGCAACTCATGGCCGAGTTGGGCCTCACCGCCGATCAGGCCGCACCGAATGAACAGGAGACCGACACAGATGTCGAACAGCAACAAGCAGCCTGAATTCCTGACTTTCCGCTGTCCGCTCACCGTTGAGGCGGCAGGAGAGACCGGCAAGCAGACGCCACGTTTCAACATGGTCGCCTACACGGGCGGCGTGATGCGAATTGCGGGGTTCCCGCACCCGGTCGTGGTCGACCTTGAGGGTCTGACCATCGACCGCCAAGACATTCCGGTTCGCCTCGATCACAACCCGCGCCAGGGCGTCGGCCACACGCAGCGGGTCGTGATCGAGGGTGGACAGGTCGTCGCCGAGGGGTTGATCAGCCGCGATACGTCGTGGGCAAGGGATGTCGCGAAATCAGGCGTGAATGGCTTCCCGTGGCAGGCCAGTATCGGCGCTGCCGTCGTGGATGTCGAGTTCATCCCCAACGGTCAGCAAGTAACAGTCAACGGAAGGACCTTCGACGGCCCGCTGCACGTGGTTCGCAAGGCCGTCCTCAAGGAAATCTCATTTGTCGACAGTGGCGCCGATGCGGCCACTTCGGCGCGCATCGCAGCCAACAGCAAGGAGCAATCGCCCATGGCCGGAACCGACGTCACGACCACCACCGAAGACACCACCCAGCATGATGCCGGGCAAGCCGATGCCCAGACGCAGGAAATCGACACCCAGCAGGCGGCCACCGAGCCGAAGGCCTCGTCGAACCAGGCGCCTGCGCCCGCCACTACCGACACCGTCAATGCATCGGCCGCCGACGATCCGATGACGCAGATGCGGCAGCGCATGGCCGCGGAGACGCGGCGTGTCGAGGCGATCCACAAGGCTTGCGGCGGCAAGCACGCCGACATCGAGGCCCAGGCCATCGAGGAAGGTTGGAACGAGACGAAGGTCGAACTCCATGTGCTCCGCGCCTCGCGGCCGCAGGCGCCGGCGGTCAGCACCCGCCCGCACAACTCCAGCCCGCAGGTGTTCGAGGCCGTCGCTCTGATGGCGTCGGGCCTGCCGAACTCGCGGATCGAGGCGATCTACGCCGAGCCGGTCCTCGAAGCCGCCGACAAACTCCGCGGCGTGGGTGTTCAGGAGTTCTGCGAGCTGGCCTCGGGTCAGCGGCTGCCGCGGTTCCGACGCGACGCCAGCGGCTGGCTGGAGGCGGCGTTCAGCACGGCTTCGCTGCCGGGGATCCTGTCCAACATCGCCAACAAGATGCTGCTGGAAGGGTACAACTACATCGAGGACGCATGGCGTCGCATCGCGAAGATCGCCTCGGTGAATGACTTCAAGGAGCACACCCGCTACCGGATGACCGGCAGTTTCCAGTTCCAGCAAGTCGGCCCCGATGGCGAACTGAAGCACGGCCAACTCGGCGAGCAGAGTTTCGGGCAAAAGGCCGACACCCACGGGATCATGTTCGCCCTCACGCGTCAGATGATCATCAACGATGACATGGGCGCCTTCACCGACATCCCACGCCAGATCGGCATGGGCGCCGCCGAGTCGATCGCCGACGCCGTCTGGGGTCTGTGGCTGTCCAATCCCACGCAGGCCGATAGCAAGGCGTTCTTCCACGCCGACCACGCCAACTACGTCGCCGGCGCGGACACCGCGCTGACCGTCGATGGGCTGACCGATGCCGAGGTCCTTTTCGGCAAGCAGACCAAGCCCAACGGCAAGCCGCTGGGTATGCCGGCCAGCCTGCTGCTGGTGCCGACGGCGCTGAAGGTCCCGGCCGAGATGCTCATGAAGAGCCTCCAGCTCAACGAGACCACCACAGCCAACAAGGGAAAACCCTCGGCCAACCCGCATGTCGGCAAGTTCGATGTGGTCAGTTCGGTCTACCTGGCCAACGCCAGTTTCACCGGCGCATCCAGCAAGGCGTGGTACCTGATGGCCGACCCGAACCGCCTGCCGGCCATCGAGGTCGCGTTCCTCAACGGCGTGGACCGGCCGACGGTCGAAAAGACCGACGCCGACTTCAACACGCTCGGTATCCAGTTCCGTGGATACATCGACTTCGGCGTCCGGGAACAGGACCACCGAGGCACGCTGAAAATGAAGGGCGAAGCGTAATCGCCGTCACTCATCCGATCGCGTGATTTCTCTCACACATCAAGGAGCAATGACTCATGGCAACTGCACTTTTCGTACATGACGGCAAGAGCATCGACTACACCCCCGGCGCGAACGTGAGCGCCGGCGACGTGGTCGTGCAAGGCGATCTGATCGGCATCGCCAAGTTGGACATCGTCTCAGGCATCCTCGGGGCGCTGGCCGTGACAGGCGTGTTCGATGTTCCCAAGACGGCCGGCGCCAGCGAGGCGATCGTCGCCGGAGCGAAGGTCTACTGGGACGTCGCCGACAGCGTCGCCAAGACCGACGATGAGAGCGCCGCGAACAAGTATCTCGGCAAGACGATCGCGGCCGCGGGCGACGATGACACGACGGTTCGGGTGCGACTGGAGCAGTAACCCATGGGTGACCTCCTCCGTCAGGGCTCGCAGTGGCTGGAGCAGATGCGCACATCGCACTGCTCCAGCCCGGTCGAGTACCGCAGACCGCCTGATGTGTACAGCGTCAACGCGACCTACGGGAAGACCGATTTCGAGGTCGCCGACGAATCCGGCCTGACGATCACCGCCCACGTCTGGGATTTCCTCATCTTGGCCGACGAATTGGGCTTCGAACCGGAGGCCGCCGACGTGATCGCGGCCGACGGGCGACGTTACGAGGTCATGAATCTGGCAGGCGACGGGTGTTGGCGATGGTCGGATCCGTATCGCCAGACCTATCGCATCCACACGAAGGACACGGGGCCGGTCAGCTAGGCTTACGTCTCATGCTGCGATGAACAAGGATCGTTGCTGCCAGACGGACAAGCTCCAACGCGATCGCCGTATAGAGAAGCGGACAGTAGGAATCATAGCCAAGGCAGCGGCCCAACAGAGTAAGCCAGCCGAACGAAAGCGTTATGTGGATCGCCCTTGCAGGGAACTGCACATAGCTGAGCCAGAGAGCCCAACGCCGCTCCATCGCAAGGCCGTAGGCAGATGCAAGCAATGATCCCAACAGGATGATGTGGATCGAATGGAGCACGGTGACCCACAGAGGAGCCTGATGCTGTAGGTAATCGAATTGGATGGTATCGAGGAATCGACCCAGGCAAATGGCATCAAGCAGAGCCATGCCAGTCAGAATGATGCGGCGGCGTTGTGTCATGGGATTGTGTTCCCCTTCTACTCCATAGACTGGTAAGTGGCGAATTGAACTGTAACAGCCAGACAGAGCAAAGCCAAGCACACTTTGAGGCCATTCATCGCAAGCTGGATCGCCTGGATGAGGCCGTTCGAGGCAACGGCAAGCCGGGGATCCTGATCCGGCTGGATCGTTTGGAGCAGGATGCCAAGCGGCAGAGCAAGCTGGTCTGGCTGATCGTGGGTGCGGCCGTGGTGGCCGCGACATCGGGCGCCATTGCATGGATTGCGGGGTAAGTGGATGAGCTTGGTTATCGACATCGCCGACGCCGTGGCCGCCGAACTGAACGCTGCCGCGGAGGAAACGTTCAGCCAAGCGTTCACCGCCGAGCGGAAGGTTCTGCCGGCCCACGAACTGGCTGACCTGGCGGAACTGAAGGTAACCATCGTCCCCAAGGGCGTTGAGATCAGCGGCTCGACACGAAGCGTCTGTCAGTACGACATCAGCGTCGATATCGGTGTGCAGAAAAAACTTGGCAAGGATCTGGATTCCGAGGTCGCGGCCTTGGGCACGCTGGTCGACGAACTCGCGGATTACCTCCGCAAGCGCCAACTGACGGCCGCGGCCTACGCGTTTTGGGTGAGAACGGTCAACGAGCCGATCTACGCCCCCGAACATCTGGTCAGCCAGCGTGTCTTCACCAGCGTTCTGACGTTGACGTACCGAGCGATGAAGTAACGGGAGAACCCATGAACAATACTATCATGCGAAAGATCGACGTAACGGCGGCATATCAGCCACTCGTGGCTGAGCAAATCGTGGCCACGGTCACAGTATCTTGTCCGCCGACCAACGCCGCGGTCGTCTACTTCAACGGCGACGACGGCTCCGACGTCCCCTGGCAGCCCGGGGAATGGCACGAACTGAGGCAGGTCGACCTGTCGGCGATCCGGATGAAGGGCGCCGCCGGCGATACCGTCACGCTCATTGGAGGGACGTGGTAATGGGCTACCTCGCTCCGCAATCACTCGACGTCTGCCGCCACACCGTTAACGATCTGACCGGTCGCCGCCTGTTGACTGACGGTTACTGGCGATTCGAGGGTTTCGTCGCCGATGCGGATTGGCAAATATGGCAACATGACAAGGCCGACGCGCCTGCGGCCGCTCGGCAGTACGGGCCGGCCGGCGGACGTATTGACGTCAGTGACGGCAAGACCGGCGGTCTGACCTGGCGAGACTTGGCGACGATCGACAATGGTATCGATATTTCGAAGGCGGTCTTGAGGATCCACTACTTTATCCCCTCTGGCATGAGTCCCGGGGCGCTATCGTTTATCGCGCGATCCGCCGGCGCCACGAGCGGATCAGACCAGAAGCTCATGTTTGCTCTCCCCTCAGACATAACGGACGCTGTTGTCTGCCTCGAAGCCCACATCGACTCTTGGGCGGGGACGGTCGGCGGCAGTTTCGACCCCACCGACGTGACGCGAATCGAGATTAGCATGGACGGTGCGCCGGGTGATTATGTCCAGTTCAACGCAATCGAATTCTGGACGCAGGACACCACGCCTCGCGTCTTCTGGACGTTCGACGATTCCCTGGACGAGCATTACCGCATCGTGGCGCCGATGCTGGATGCGTTCGGCTGGCGAGGTGTGTTTTCGGCCATCTCCAGCGTACAGGGCGATAGCGGACGCACCACATGGGATCAACTCGTCGATATGGACGCCCGGGGCCACTTGATCGCAAACCACACCAACGGCGCCGCCAATTTCTCGACGATGACGGATGCGGAAGTCCTGGACGTCTGTACCACGGCGAAGCGTGCGCTTTGGGCTCACGGCCTCACTCGGGGCGCCGACATCCTGACATGCCCCGGTGATTGGTCGGGCTCTTTGCAGCGTATGAATATGCTGGCCGGATACTGCTCGGTCATCCTCACGACGACGCACAACAACCGCGCCACCGCCACAAAGCGGATTGCCATCACAGGCTTGATGCCCAATCCCCCAGCCGATCGTCGTGTGCTGTGGCGTGCGGGCGATTTACCCGACGTCATTAGCGCCGCCACTCCCAACGGCGCCGAGTACTCGGCAATCCCGATGATCGATGACACGATCTCCAACGACGCATTGTGTGTGCTGATGGGCCACGTCGTGGCGCCGGCCGGCGGGATCACCGAGGCGAATCTGCTGGGACTGTGCAACTACATCAAGGCCAAAGAGGACGCCGGCGACTTGGCGGTCGTCGATCCTGAGCAGTACCTGTTTGGATAGGAAACGATGGGCCGACTCTCACAATCAATCAACGGCGGCGGCAAGAGCCCCCAAGGCGGGTTCGACGTCCGCAGCCTGTTCTTCGATTCCGACGCCGTGATGCGGTCCGTCGATCGCGGAACCCGCCGGGTGCTGAGCAAGTTCGGCGCCTACGTTCGCAAGACGGCGAAGCAATCGATCCGCAAGCGGAAGAAGCCGTCGCCGCCGGGATCCCCACCGTCGAGCCACACTGGCCTGCTGCGGAAGTTCATCTGGTTCGGGTACGACCCAGCTAAACGCAGCGTGGTCTTCGGACCGGCGCGGTTGACACAGAACGGCCGCGGCGAGGCTCCGAGCCTGCTGGAGTACGGCGGGGCGACAACGGTCACACGTAAAGGCAAACGCAGACGCGCGAGAGTGCGGGCCAGGTCGTTTATGGGCCCGGCGTTTAAGAAAGAGAAACCCAAATTGCCCGCCATGTGGCGCGACAGCATTACGAAGTAAGGAGAGTCACGATGGCGCAAGAATTCATCATCGGCATGAATGGCAAGGCGTAACCGTTCACAGATTTATTTTTCAATAATCGGAATAATCCGCTAGCGCCAGCCTCAAGGCGCTGTTACACAATGGGTAACCGTTCACGGTTGTTTTCGGTTGTCCTCCCATTGTGTTGGTATGCTTGGCTGCGTGTTTCACACCATGGCGGGCCAGCCCCGTTAGGGGCGAAAGAT
>CBDVCA010000171.1:0-6824 GCA_965372365.1 uncultured bacterium | reverse complement strand
CAACTGCTTCGGGAGGTGCGTCAACTGCTTCGGGAGGTGCGTCAACTGCTTCGGGTACAGGCACCTGCGCTACACTGCGCTACGCTGCGCTTCGCTTCGGAGCCAGTCCCCTGCGTTTCGGAGCCAGTTGGCTGCGCTACGCTAATTGGCTTGGTATTCACTTGTGCTATGGGACGATTTCGCGTAATATACGGGGCTCGCGGGATGACTCGCGACCAATGACAGCGCCTGGCGCCGCCGGAGGATTGCGGACGCGAACGGCCCAACCTTACCCAACGGAACTGCGTACAATAGCGTGGAACCGCCGAACCCCGGAAGACCTCATGCAGCGAAAGAATATACGGAACGTCGCCATCATCGCCCACGTCGATCACGGCAAGACCACGTTGGTCGATCAGCTTCTTCGCCAGAGCGGGCAGTTCCGCGACGGGGAGCTGACGGGCGAATGTATTCTCGATTCCAACCCGCTGGAGCGGGAGCGCGGGATCACGATTCTCTCGAAGAACTGCGCCATCGACTATACCGATCGCACCGGCACGGAATATCACATCAATATCGTCGACACCCCGGGCCACGCCGATTTCTCCGGCGAGGTCGAGCGCGTGCTGAAGATGGCCGACGGCGTCCTGCTGCTGGTCGACGCCTTCGAGGGCGTGATGCCCCAGACCCGCTACGTGCTGGCCAAGGCCCTCGCGGCTGGGTTGCCGCCGCTGGTGGTGATCAACAAGATGGACCGCCCCGACGCCCGCCCCGACCGGGTGCATGAGGAGGTCTTCGATCTGCTGGTCGAACTGGGCGCCGACGACCATGCGTTGGAGTTCCCCATGCTGTACGCCTCCGGGCGCGACGGCTGGGCGACCGAAGACCAAGCGACCGCCGAGAGCGGAGCCTCCACCGACATTCACGAGCTGTTCGACGCAATCATCGCCCACATCCCGACGCCGGAGCTTGACGGCGACGCCCCGCTTCAGGCGCAGATCACCACGTTGGATTACAGCGATTACGTCGGCCGCATCGGCATCGGACGGGTATACGCCGGAACGCTGCGGACCGGAACCAACGTGGGAGTGATCGGCCGCGACGGCGAGATGACCCTTCAGCGGATCGGGCAGTTGTTCCGCTTCCGCGGCCTCGGTCGCGTCGAGGTCGACCGGGTGGATGTCGGCGACCTGTTCGCGGTGGTCGGGCTCAAGCAGTTCGATATCGGCGATACGCTCTCCTGCCCCGAGAACCCCTCGCCCCTGGACCCCGGGACCATCGACGAGCCCACGCTGCGGATGACGTTCCGCATCAACGATTCGCCCTTCGCCGGCCGCGAGGGCCGGTATGTGACCAACCGCCAGTTGCGCGACCGGCTGGAGAAGGAGTTGCAGTCCAACGTGGCCCTTCGCGTGGAGGATCGGGGCGATGAATTCCTCGTCTCCGGTCGCGGGCTGCTGCACCTGGGCATTCTGCTGGAGACGATGCGCCGCGAAGGCTACGAACTGTCGGTCGGCAAGCCCGAGGTGCTGCTTCACACCGACGAGAAAGGTCACACGCTGGAGCCCATCGAGCGGCTCGTGATCGACGTACCCACCGTCTCGATCGGGGCCGTCATGCAGATGGTGGGCGATCGCAAGGCCGAAATGGCCCACATGGACACCGGGGCGACCCGCACGCGTCTGGAATTCCTCATCCCGGCCCGTGGCCTCATCGGCCTGCGAAGCCGGCTGCTGACCGCAACGGCCGGCGAGGTGATTATGCACCACCGGTTCGACGCCTACGGCCCCCACCGCGGCGAGATGGGCAAGCGAGCTAACGGCGTACTCATCGCCACCGAATCCGGCCGCGTTACGGCGTATGCGCTGGAGCAACTGAGCAGCCGCGGCATGATGTTCGCGGTCCCCGGCGACGAGGTCTACGGCGGGCAGGTGGTCGGAGAGCATTGCAAAGACAAGGATCTGGCCGTGAACGCCGTCCGGCGAAAGAACCTCACCAACGTTCGCGCCGCCAGCAAAGACGTGACCGTCACGCTGAAGGCCGCCCGGGAGATCACGCTGGAAGGCGCCCTGGAGTACATCGAACTGGACGAATGGGTCGAGATCACCCCCGACAGCATTCGCATTCGCAAGCAGCACCTCAGCGAGAACGACCGCAAACGAGCCGCGCGAAAAACCGCCGCCAGGGCGTAGAACGCCACGCTGCATCGGATGCGGCGGCCAGGTAGGGTTCTGACCGTTACTAGCCCCCTGCACTGCAGGGGGTCGTCGGACCGATGGTGCTCCCGCTGTATGCTTGATGTCGATCGGAAGGAAGGCGAAGCTCGATCTGTTTGTGATGGGTTCACACGTCCCAGGATAGCTTCACACGTCTCTTGACCCCCTGCACTGCAGGGGGCTAGTAACGGCAAGCCCTCATGCGTGAACGAATGCTGATCGGGCGGCGGCGGACCACCCCCGTAGGCGGCCGTACTCCCATGAGGGTCACTTCTTCCCGAGCCTTCGCTGGGCGGCGAAGAAATCACGCAGCAGGTCGCCGCATTCGTCGGCGAGTACGCCGCCGCGGACGTCGGGTCGATGGTTCAGGCGGGGGTCGGCCAGCAGCGTGTACAGCGACTCGACGGCTCCGGCCTTGGGGTCGGCGGCGCCGTAGACGACCACCGGCAGTCGCGACAGGACGATAGCGCCGGCGCACATGATGCACGGTTCGAGCGTGACGTACAGGCGGCAGTCGATCAGCCGCCAGTCGCCGATCGCTTCGGCGGCCCTTCGTATCGCCAGCAATTCGGCGTGGGCCGTCGGGTCGGTATCGGCGACGCGGCGGTTGCCGGCGGCGGCGATCACCTGATCGCCGACAACGATGACGGCGCCGATGGGCACATCGCCCCACCGTCGAGCGGCCCGGGCCTGCTCGATCGCCAGTTGCATGAATCGCTCATCGGACGGGCATGGGTCCATCTAGGCCTCTCCTTCGTCGGCGTCGAGCACCCCGTACGCCAAGCCCGCCGGAACAGACAGTACAAGGGTCTTGTGTTCAACTCTCATGGCCTACCCCGTGCAAATCGCGCCGCCGCGTGCGGTCAGGTTCGGTCGGGGCGTATCTCCCTCGCCCGGGCGATCAGTTCGACCAGCGTCGCCGCTTTGTCCGGCCGGGGGGCCGCGATGGCGGAGACTTGCTCGTCGGTGAGGTGGGGTCGGAGAAAAGCTTCGACATCGAACGTCTCGCCCCAGCAGTCGAACACGCGTCCGCAGGGCGTCGTCGAACCGGGCTGCCGGCAGTAGGCGAACGACAGGGGATGGCCCAACATGGGACAGTAGCGTCGTTTGTCGTCGTTGGCGGTCATATCGTCGGTCATACGCCAGACTCCACAAAAAGAGACGGACGCCCTCGGAACATCGAGAGCGTCCGCCAGTATACCCAACGAACCGTTCAGCGGCAAAAGGACTACCACTTACCGGTTTTGTGAATCTCCGGCTTGGGCAATTCGTCCATCACGGCCACGCCGACCGCCAAGTCCTCTTCCGACAGCGGGCTGTCGACCAGATCGCCTTCGAGGTACTTCTGGTAGCCCAGCAGGTCCATGAGGCCGTGGCCGGACCAGTTGAACAGAATGACCTTCTCTTTGCCTTCTTCGGTGGCCTTGTTGGCTTCGTCGATTACCGCCGCGATGGCGTGGGAGGTTTCCGGGGCGCTGATGAAGCCTTCGGTCCGAGCCCACAGGATAGCCGCGGCGTAGCACTTGGTCTGCTCGTACGCCTTGGGCGCCAGCAGGCCTTCGACCACCGCCTGGCTGACCAGCGGGGCCATGCCGTGGTAGCGGAGGCCGCCGGCGTGGATGGGAGCGGGAACGAACGCATGGCCCAGCGAGTGCATCGGCAGCAGCGGGGTCAGGCCGGCGGTGTCGCCGTGGTCGTAGGCAAACGGGGCCCGGGTCAGCGTGGGGCAACTGGTCGGCTCGACCGGGATGATCTCGATATCGGCGCCGGCGATCTTATCGGCCACAAACGGGAACGCCAGGCCGGCGAAGTTGGAGCCGCCGCCGGCGCAACCGATGACAACATCGGGGCCTTTTTCGCCGAAGATCGCCAACTGCTTCTTCGCTTCCTGCCCGATGATGCTCTGGTGCAGCATGACGTGGTTAAGCACACTGCCAAGGCTGTAGCGGGTCTTGCCGGTCGGATCGGTGACGGCGGCCTCGACGGCTTCGCTGATGGCGATGCCCAGCGAGCCGGGCGTGTCGGGCATTTCGGCCAAAATGGCGCGACCGGCGGCGGTGGCGGTGGAGGGGCTGGGGATGCACTCGCCGCCCCAGGTTTCCATCATGAGTCGGCGGAACGGCTTCTGGTCGAAGCTGATGCGAACCATGAACACCTTGCACTCCAACCCGACCAATGCACAGGCGAAGCTCAGCGCACTGCCCCACTGGCCGGCGCCCGTCTCGGTGGTCAGCCGTTCGATGCCGAACTGCTTATTGTACCACGCCTGAGGGATGGCCGTATTGGGCTTGTGGCTGCCGGCCGGAGAGACGCCCTCGTTCTTGTAGTAGATTCTCGCCGACGTGCCGAGCGCCTCCTCCAAACGACGCGCCCGGTACAGGGGGCTCGGGCGCCACAACTTCAACATGCCGTTGATCTCGTCGGGGATGTCGATCCACCGCTCGGTGCTGACTTCCTGCTCGACCAGATTCATCGGGAACACGGGAGCCAGCATCTCCGGGGTAATGGGATTGCCGTCGGGCCCCAGCGGCGGCAGCGGCGGATTGGGCAGATCGGCGGCCAGGTTATACCACTGGCGGGGCATATCTTTCTCGTCCAGGAATACCTTCGTCGTAGCCATCAGAATTCTCCTACTTCCAAAGAATGTGCAGAAAGCACAAATACGATCTGCTCAATTTATTGCACACGGCGCCATGCTGCAAGGCGAAACATGCCCGCCAACACCTACATTCTTCCGTCGGGACGTCTTGGGCGAATCCCTGCAATGTCAGTATCGACAAAACGATGGCGTTCCATTATGCCGAATCCGTGGAACGGCGAACCCCAGGAACGGCGAACCGAAGAATAGCCAACACGGAATTCTGAATGATGAAGTAACAGCGCCGGCAACATCGGCAGAGCCCGGCCGTTGCCGTTGCTGTTCCTTGGATATTCGAAATTCCGTGTTGAGTATTCGATATTCGCTTTTTTCTTGCTCACCGGCTCGTCGCATCCACCGGGCCGGCGAACTCAATGAGGGTCGGGCCGGTGACGACGGCTTCCACGGCGACCAGGACGCCGTCGTCGGTGGGGACGACCGGGCGGAGGGGCATGCCGTCGCAATTGGCGGCGACCGGGCCGGTCCATGGGCCGATCACGCGGACCATCGGACGGGTAAGACTGTCGCCGACGGGGGTCAACTCGATGCGGCAATTGCCGCCGACGGCGCGGGCCACGTAACACCCCTCGCTCTGGCGGAACCCGTCGGCATCGATCAGACCACCGGCCGCGGCAGGCCGACCCAGGCGAATATCCACAATCGCCGGGCGGGCGAAATCGGCGTAATAGCCCTGATTTCGCATCTTCGCCGGCACAGCCAGCATGGAGTATCGCCCGATCAGCCCATCGAAATCGGCCACGCGGCAGCGGTCGCCCACGGTCCCATCGGAAAACGCCACCGGCGCGGGGGTTCGCACGTCGATGGCCGTCAGCTCCTGGCCGCCGGCGTTATTGAGCAGCATGGAAGTGACCCAGCGTCCGTCGCCGCAGAAGGTGTACTCCCAGCGAATCTGGCGGACGTCCATGTCGAACCATCGCCCCGCCTGCGGCGGAAAGTACCACGTATTGGCCAGCCGCACCCGGAGGGGATTGGCCTCCAGCAGTTCAACGCGTCCCACTTTGCGATCGCCCATCATCCGCAGGTCTTCGCCGGAGCCGTCGGGCGCCAGGTCCTCCCCCGATAGTTGCACGGACGGTTGATGAACGCCAAGCCGCCAGAGTCCGTCGACGTTCTGACGAAGGTGAATCGCTTCGGACCAGCCCGGCAGCGTGATTCGATAATCGAGGCCGACTTTGACCACCGTCACCTGAGGCGGGGTGTTGGGAATCTCCCGCCGATTGTCGATCAGCAGAATATCGTCGAGGTGCATCGTCACCGGTTCGGCGGCGGCGGCGAACCGCAGACCGATCGTATCGAACTGGCTCAACCCCAACCGCCCCCCGCGCTGGGGACCGGCCAGATCGACCAGAACGGTGTTCCAGCCGGGCTGGACGAGCCGACGATGCGAGACCCACCGGCCGTCGGCGCCGTCGAGGGTGATCTGCAAGTCGTCCCGCACCTCCTGCACGTGCACGGCCATACTCAGCAGGGTGTAAGCGTCGAACCGATAAACCGCCGGCGAGCGAAACCGCAACGCCCCACCCACCGGCAACACCGCCTCCAACGCGGCCGTTCCGGTGTGCGTGATATTGAACACCAACTGCACGCCGCCCCCTTCGGCTCCGAGAACGGTGAAATGCCTCTCAGACCCGGCCGCATCATCGGGGGCGTCGAACTCCGGCTCGAAATCGACCAGGCTCACGAACCGCCCGGTGACGGCCTCGGGGTTGGCGTGCATCTGCTGAACGGCCACCGGCTGGGCGGCCGCGACGGGACCGGGGTCGGCCGACCCCTGCAGACCGCACCCGGCGAACGAAAGCAAAATGGGAAACCATAGACGCATCGTCACTCCGTGGATCCTTACTATTCTTATTCCGACCCGTCCCCCCGAAGTCGAAACTCTGCATTGCTCACAACACCAGCCGCGGTCGGCGGCAAGACGCCGCTTCCGGCGGCGAGACGCCGCTTCCGGCGGCGAGACGCCGCTTCCG
>CBDVCA010000170.1:0-6848 GCA_965372365.1 uncultured bacterium | reverse complement strand
AGCATACAGCATACAGCATACGGCGGGAGCACCATCGGCCCAGCGACCCCCTGCACTGCAGGGGGCTAGTAACGGCAGATCATTGGCCGTGAGAACTGCCCTCCACCCTCATCCTTCCGACGGCTCGTCGGCCGCGGCGTCGGCTGCAACCGCCTCGCCCATCCTTGACGATTTCACATCAGTTCATTTGGTCATTTTCACGAACTCGCAATCACAGATAGTCGTTAACGATGTTCTCCAGCATCTCCACGCGGCCGGAGGCGTTGGCGTCGACCTCGCCCTTGTCGAGCATGTATTCGCTCAGTTCGGCGAAGCCCACCTTGCCGCCTTCGATCTCGGCGCCGATGCCGGCGTCCCAACTTGCGTACCGGGTCGTAACGAACTGGTCGAGAACCCCGTCGGCCCGGATAGCCGCGGCCACCTTAAGCCCCCGGGCGAAGGCGTCCATACCGCCGATGTGGGCGTAGAACAGATCAACGGGGTCGACGCTCTCGCGAGCGACGTGGGCGTCGAAGTTCAGTCCGCCGGTGGTGAAGCCGCCGGCTTTGAGTATGGCGAGCATCGCGTAGCTGGTCTCGTACAGGTCGGTGGGGAATTGGTCGGTATCCCAGCCCAGCATGGGGTCGCCGCGGTTGGCGTCGACCGAGCCGAGCATGCCGACCGAGGCGGCGAATTCCAACTCGTGTGCGAACGTGTGGCCGGCCAGCGTGGCGTGGTTGGCCTCGATATTGAGACTGAATTCGTCGGCCAGACCGTTGGCCACAAGGAACCCGAACACGGCCGCGGCGTCGAAGTCGTACTGGTGTTTGGTGGGCTCTTTGGGCTTGGGCTCGATGTAGAACTTGCCTTCGAAGCCGATCTTCTTCTTGTAGTCGACGGCCATCTCCAGGAACGTCGCCAGATGATCCAACTCGCGGCCCATATCGGTATTGAGTAGCGTTTTGTACCCCTCGCGGCCGCCCCAGAACACGTAGCCTTCGCCCCCGAGTTCATGGGTCACCTCCATCGCCTTGGCTACCTGAGCGGCGCTATAGGCGAAGACGTCGGCGTTGGGAGAGGTGGACGCTCCGTGCATGAATCGCGGATTGGCGAACAGGCAGGCCGTGCCCCACAGCGGTTTGACGCCGGTCCGCTCCTGCTCCTCCTTGGCCACCTTGACGACCTCGTCGAGGTTGCTGTGCGACTTGGCCAGCGTGTGGCCTTCGGGGGCGATATCGCGATCGTGGAAACACCAGTACTTGACGCCGAGTTTCTCGAAGAACTCGAACGCCACCCGCATGCGATTCTGAGCGTTGGCCACCGACTCGGACCCGTCGTCCCACGGCATTCGTCGCGTGGGGCCGCCGAAGGGGTCGGCGCCGCCGTTACCGAAGGTGTGCCAGTAGGCGACCGAGAACCGCAGATGCTCGGCCATGGTCTTGCCCTCGACGACCTCGTCGGCGTTGTAATGCCTGAAGGCCAGCGGGTTGCTGCTTTGGGAACCTTCGAACTGGATCTTGGGGATATCTGCGAAGGCTTCGCTCATGCTCGATTCTCCAGGCCGCGGCGTTGGCGGCCGTGCCTCGGAACAACGTTCAAAAACTGCATTGTACCCGTCCGCCGAGCGAGGGCAAGGCGACAACGAGGAGCGAGGTGAACACCCCTGAAAACTGGGCGTTGACTTGCCCACAGCCGGCGATGACAATAACGTTTTCATCCCTTTGTGCAGGTCTAGGAGATTCCATATGCTCGGACCGGACTCAAGCGTAGAGATGCAGCAGTTGCTCAGCGAGCGGAAGTTCGCCGAGATCAAGTCTGCGCTGCGCGAGTTCGAGAACGCCGACATCGCCGAACTGCTGGAGCACCTGGCCGGCGAAGACCGGGCGATGACCTTCCGCCTGCTGGGACGCGAGCAGGCCACCGACGTATTCAGCCTGCTGGCCCTGGAGAGCCAGGAAGACCTCATCGAGCGTCTGGGCGACGCTTCGGTCGCGCAGATCATCAACGACATGTCGCCGGATGACCGCACCGAACTGCTCGAAGAGGTTCCCGGGGAGGTGGCGAGCGAGTTGATGGCCGCCCTTGGCGGGGCCGAGCGCGACATCACCCGGGCGTTGCTGAACTACCCCGTCGACAGCGTCGGCCGGCTGATGACGCCGGAATACGTCGCCGTCCGGCCCCATTGGACGGTCGGCGAGGTCATCGAACATATCCGCAAGGTGGCCCCTCAGAAGGAGACGGTGGACCACCTGTACGTCATCGACCGTCGCGGGCGACTGCTGGACCATATCGAGCTTCAGGACGTCGTACTGGCCGCCGCCGACAGTGTGGTCGAGGAACTGATGAGCGGTCCGGCCGAGGAGCCGGCGCTGACGGCGAGCGAGGATCAGGAGACGGCGCTGGAACTGTTCAAGAAATACGACCTGCCCGTTCTTCCGGTGGCGGACGGCAGCGGCGTTCTGGTGGGCATTGTGACCGCCGACGACGTGCTGGACCTGCAGGAAGAGGAAGACACCGAGGATTTCCAGAAGATGGCCGCGGTCGGCCCCTTGGCCGACCCCTACTTCCAGACCGGCTACCTGGCGATGATGGGCAAGCGGCTGCCGTGGCTGGTGTTCCTCCTGGTCGCCGAACTGTTCACCGCCCTGGCGATCGTTGCGTATGAAGAGTCGATGCGTCAGTACCTGACCCTGCTGGTGGTGTTCATGCCCTTGGTCAACGCCTCGGCCGGCAATGTGGGCTCGCAGATGGCCGGGCTGGTCATCCGCGCCCTGGCGGTCGGCGAAATGGACTTCGGCGACTGGCTACGCGTCAGCAGACGCGAGCTTTGGATGGGCCTGACGCTCGGAGTCATCCTCGCGGCCTTGGCGTGGCTGTCGGCGCTGCTGTTCGGCCGGTCCTGGCACGTAGGGCTGATTCTGGCGATTTCGATGCTGACCGCGCTGACCGTGGCCAACCTGGCCGGGGCGCTGATCCCGCTGACGCTCAAGCGAATCCGGCTCGACCCGGCCGTTACCTCCGCACCGCTGATCGCGTCGGTGATGGACATTATCAGTGCGGTGGTCTATTTCGGAACCGCAACGATCATTTTCCGCCGTTACGGCTAAGGGAGGCCGCATGGACGTATTCCTCGCCGGCATTATCCAGGGCTCGCTCGCCGAAGCCGCGATCCACAGCCAGGACTGGCGCGGGCCGATCCGCCGGGCCTTCGAGGCCCACTGCGATCGGGCCAGCATTTACTGCCACTTCGAGGCCAACCCTAACAGTATCGAATACGGTCATGAGCAGATGGTCCGGACGCTGACCGAGGGCAACCGCCGAGCCGCGGGGTCGGATGTCGTGATCTGCTGGCTGCCGTCGGCGTCGATGGGAACCGCCGTCGAGATGTACCTGGCCGCCGAGGCCGGGGCCGTCGTACTCACCATCACCCCCATGGCCGCCAACTGGGTCGTCCGCGCCTACAGCGACAGAATCTTCGAAGATCTCGCGACGTTTGAAAACTTCTTGGCAAACGGAGAGTTGGAGAAATTGCTGGCCGAGAAACAAGCTGAACGCGACGAGGGCTGAAAACCGAGGGGACTGGCTCCGCAGGCGCCTGTACCCGGTGGAACGCCCCACGACGCTGCTTCTCGCCGCGGAGAACAGTCGGCAACGCTGCTTCTCGCCGCGAAGATGCTCGGCGACGCTGCTCGGGTACAGGCACCTGCGGAGCCAGTCCCCTACGCCCCACGAAACCTCCAAACCGTTCGCCGATTCGTGCTCCAATCATGGTATCATCGGGGTTTGCACCCTCGGCTTTGAGAGACGAATGAAACACATACTCGAAATGACATGCGATGATCTGACGGCCGAACTGCAAGGGCGGGGTCTGCCCCGATTCCGTGGCCGGCAGGTTTTTGAATGGATATGGGCCAAGCGCGTAGGCGACTTGGCGGCTATGACCAACCTGTCCAAAGACCTTCGGTCGAAGTTGGCCAAGTCGATCCACCCGACCACCAGCCGCATTGTCCGGCGGCGCGACGCCGACGACGGGGTCAGCAAGCTGCTGCTGGAGTTCGCCGACGGCGATCGGATCGAAACGGTGCTGATCCCCACCCGAGAGGGCGAAACGACCTCGCCGCGACGCACGGCTTGCATATCCACACAGGTCGGATGCGCCATGGGCTGCGTGTTCTGCGCGTCGGGGCTGGACGGCCTCCGTCGCGACCTGACGGCCGGGGAGATCGTCGAGCAGGTGTTCCAGTGGGACATGTCCCTCGGCGACGACGACCGGCGCGTCACCCACGTGGTGCTGATGGGCATGGGCGAGCCGCTGGCCAACTACGACGCCACCATCGCGGCCATTGGCGTCCTCATCGACCCCGACCGGGGAGGACTGTCCGCACGCCACATTACGCTGTCCACCGTCGGCCTGCCCCACCGGATGCGGCAACTTGCCCGAGAGGGAATCCCGCTGACCCTGGCGGTCAGCCTGCACGCGCCCAACGACGAACTCCGCCAGAAACTGATCCCCGCGGCCCAGGGGATGCCGATCGCCGACCTGATCGCCGCCGGAAACGAGTACTTCAGCTATACCGGGCGCGAACTGACGCTGGAGTACGTCCTGCTGGCGGGAGTGAACGATTCGACCCAATGCGCCGAGGAACTGGCCCATCTGACACGAAAACTACGATGTAATGTCAATTTGATCCGATATAACACTGTGGAAGGACTGTCCTTCGATCGCCCCGCCGAACGAGCGGTTCTGGCGTTCCGCGACCAGCTTCGCCGTCGCGGGGCCAACGTACAGATCCGCGCCAGCCGGGGAGCCGACGCCGAGGCCGCGTGCGGCCAACTGCGACAAGCGTCGGTTTCGCCGTGACATACGACCGATTATGGACACAATAGCCCCTACCCATACCGACCCAAGGAGCCCCGAGACTATCGCCGAACCCTCGCGACAATCCCCCCCCGAAGCGACCGACCCGGCCGGCAACGCCGCCGCGACCGCCGACGGTGCGCCCAATCGCTGGGCCGAGGCCGACGAGGATGTCCGGCTCATGCTCGCCTTCCAGTCAGGCGACGCCTCGGCGTTCGCGAGGCTCGTGGAGAACAATCAGGCCCGGGTCTTCGGCGTCGTCCATCGATTCTGCACCGGTCGCGGCGACCTCGAAGACCTCGTTCAAGAGGTGTTCCTTCGCGTGTTCCGCAGCGCCGAGCGATACACCCCCGCCGCCAAATTCTCCACGTGGCTCTATCGCATCGCGGCCAACGTAAGCCTCAGCGCCCTCCGCTCGGCCGGCAAGCTCAAGACCACCCAACTTCGAATCGCCGGCGCCGACGACGACCCCAACGGCAAAACCGTCGACGTCGAGGATACATCTTCAGCGGGGCCGGATGAGGCCATGGCGGCCGCGGAATTGGCCGAACAGGTACGCGGCGCGATTGAGCAGTTGCCGGAGAATCAGCGAACGGCGATTATCCTAAGTCGTTATGAAGAATTACCCTACGAGCAGATATCCGAGGTGATGTCCTGCTCGACCATGGCCGTCAAGAGCTTATTGAGCCGGGCGAGAACGAACCTTCGCCGACTTCTGGCCAGGCATCTGCAGGCGTAACAATAGTGGCCGAAAGTGAAAAAGAGTGAAAAAAAATACGTTCCGGGCGAATCCGCAGGCCCGATCGCGGGTTTTACCTTATGAGCGACCATGAAAGACGATAATCTCAAACATGCCGAGTTGGAGTTGATCAGCGCCTACGTCGACGGCGAATTGCCCGAGGCCCAGGCCCGCAAGGTGGCCCGTCGGATCAAGGCCGAGCCCACCTGGGCGGCCGCGGCCGAGGAGATCACGAGCCTCGACGCGCTGCTGGGGACCTGGACCCCGCCCCGCCTGCAGCGCGACCTCACCGGCGGCATCCTGGCGGCGACGTTGCGAAAGCCCAAGCGACCGCAATGGCTGAAGTGGGTTCCGCCGATGGCCGCCGCCGCGTCCATCGCCTTGGCCGCGTGGCTGGGGCATGGCGTCATGCCGCGACCCTCCGGCCGGTTGGCGGCCATCGATACGGTCGACGCCAAGGTTACCCAAGCCATCAAGGCCCTCTCGCCGGAAGACCGGTTTGTGGTGGAGAATCTGGACCTGTTCCAGGATTACGCCGTTGTGCCCCTGGCCGCGGCCGCCGAGGCGACGCCCCCGGAGCCGTCGAATGAGCCGGTCAGCGTCGAGCACCAACTCCGCTTGAAGCGGGAACTTCTACTCGGTCAGCAATCGCTGCTGGCGTCGCTGCAGACCAACCGAGATAGCTGGGACCGCGCCACGCCCGGCCAAAGGCAGGAACTTCGCAATCGGGCGTACGCCTTCCGCAACGCCGACCCGGCCGAACAGCAGGAAGTACTGGCCGCGTGGGAACGGTTCATGGCCATGGAGAACGCCCGCCGGCAGGAGTATCGCGCGGAGGCCGAGGCGCTCAAAGCGGTGCTGGACACGCTCGGCGCCCAACAGAAGCAGGAACTGCTCGATATGTCGCCCACCGCCAGAACCAGAGAGCTTCAGCGGATCACCGAGAATCTTGCCAAAGATAAGGCGACCACAACCCCATAGCATGCCAGACCACCAGTCGCCGGTAGATGACTGGGCGCACCGGTTTGCCGGAGTGCAGTGACGCAACCACGATCATAACCCTCCGTGGTTGCGTCTCTTTTGGGGTTCATGACGGATTAGCGGGGAATCCTCGTGGCCAAGGGTCTGCCGTTACTAGCCCCCTGCAGTGCAGGGGGTCGCTGGACCGATGACGTTCCCGCGGCGCCTTCAATGTCGATTGTTCCGAAGCGGCAGTTGATCCATAGATCGTGGGTTCACACGTCTTTCGACCCCCCGCACTGCGGGGGGCTA
>CBDVCA010000169.1:0-6884 GCA_965372365.1 uncultured bacterium | reverse complement strand
AGCACCATCGGTCCAGCGACCCCCTGCACTGCAGGGGGCTAGTAACGGCAGATTGCCGGCCGTGAGAACTCCCCGCTAATCCGTCATGAACCCCCCAGAAGCCCGAGCCAACCTGAAAATCCAGGGATTTCGAACGCGAACAAAGGACTTATGGCTCAGGATGAACGCTGAACTCGGTCTCTGTTGGCTTCTGAGGGAGGCGTCTCTACTCCCACTCGATCGTCGCCGGAGGCTTGGAACTGATGTCGTACACGACGCGGTTGATCCCGCGGACCTCGTTGATGATCCGGTTGGACATGGTCGCCAGCACCTCGTACGGCAGGCGAGCCCAGTCGGCGGTCATGAAGTCGACTGATTCGACCGCACGGATGGCCAAGGCGTTCTCGTAGGTCCGCTCATCGCCCATCACGCCGACGCTCCGGACGGGCAGCAGCACCGCGAACACCTGGGCGGTGCTGCGATACAGCCCCGCGGCGGTGAGTTCATCCAGCACGATCGCGTCGGCCTCGCGAAGGACCACCAGGAGATCTTCGCTGACCGGCCCCAGGCAACGCACGGCCAGGCCGGGGCCGGGGAAGGGATGGCGCCAGACCATCTTCTCGGGGAGGCCGAGCATTTCGCCGACCTTGCGGACTTCGTCCTTGAGCAGATCTCGTAAGGGCTCGACCAACTCGAAGTTCAGCCGCTCGGGGAGGCCGCCGACGTTGTGGTGGGCTTTGATGCTCGCCGTCTTGCCGGCGATCGCTTGGCCCGATTCGATCACGTCGGGGTATAGCGTTCCTTGGGCGAGGTACTTGGCGTTGGGGATATCCTTGGCGGCCTTGTCGAACACTTCGATGAACGTATGGCCGATAATGCGGCGTTTCTCTTGCGGGTCGCTCACGTCGGCCAGCTTGCCGAGGAACAGGTCGCCGGCGTCGACGACGCGGAGGTCCAGGTGGAAATGCTCGGTGAAGGTGCTCTCGACCCGTTGGCGTTCGTTCTTCCGCAGCAGGCCGTTATCGACGAAGATACAGGTGAGTCGGTCGCCGATGGCTTTGTCGAGCAGGGCCGCCAGCACGGCCGAATCGACGCCGCCGGAGAGCCCGCAGATGACGCGATCGTCGGGGCCGACCTGCTTGGCGACGGCCGCGACGGTATCGTCGATGAAACTGCCCATCTTCCACAGCCCCGAGCATTTGCAGACGTCGTACAGGAAATTGGCGAACACCTGGTTGCCCTGGGGGGTGTGGGTGACTTCAGGGTGGAACTGAACCCCGTACACCGGGTGGGTTCGGTGACGGATGGCCGCGTTGGGGCAGGTGGGGGTGGTGGCCAGGGGGATCAGGTCGTTGTGGAGGTCCTCGACCTGGTCGCCGTGGCTCATCCAGACCTGCATCGCCTCGGGCAGGTGGCTGAGCAGATCGCCGGCGTCGCCGATCGTCAGCTCCGCCCGGCCGTATTCGCGAGCTTCGGCGCGACGGATTTCGCACCCGAGCGTCTGGCAGGCGATCTGCATGCCGTAGCAGATGCCCAGGATCGGCACGCCCATGGTGAGTATGTCGGGATCGCACCGGGGGGCGCCCTCGTCATAGACGCTCGACGGCCCGCCGGTGAAGATGATGCCCTTGGGATTCAGCTTGCGGATCTCCGCCGCCGACAGATCCGGCCGGGCGAGAATGCTGTACACGCCGTTCTCTCGCACGCGACGCGCGATCAATTGGGCGTATTGGCTTCCAAAGTCAAGAATGACAATAAGTTCGGATTGTGCTTGCACCGCCGTGGCTCCGCTGCTGAGGCTCCGGTCCGCTGGGTCGGTCGCACCGGGCGGCCCAACGTCAACCACAAACCACCCAAGGGCGTGCGCCCTTCGCGCCGAGACAAGCCGACGATTGTAACGACGGGTCCGTTTGGGGGCAAGACGGAGCCGGAGCAAACGTCAAAATCCCTACCAAACCAACCAAAGCTCCGATAGGCTCTTGGACGATAGCAGATAGGTAGGGGTTGGTCATGTACCCCCCCCCTGGGTGGGGGGGGTTCGGATGAGAGTGCACAATTGGACACGATGACAGACGTCCTGGACTTGGCGAGCCCTCAACTGGCGGGATATGATCTTCCGGAGCAGTACGCAGTACTCGAACATAAGTACTTTCTCGGGATTGAGATGGGGTCCGACCCCGGCCTGCACTGCGCCATCGCCAGTTGGGAAGCCCACCACGCCCTATGCTGGCGCCGCCAGCGGCACCAAGCCGACATTCAGGCCCAGTTGGCCGAAATCGAGCTCCATCGCCAGTGGCTTGTCGACATCAACGACTGCGACGTCAGTTGGGAAGCCGCGGCCAGGGAGTGGATCGGCCGGCACGCCGAACAGTGGCGCGAAAGCCGCCAGTATCAGGTGTGCGTGTAGCGACAGATTTACTTCCTTCGTGAATGATCGCCCGTTTTCCTCCCCTTGACTGCGTTGTAGACCTTGTGTGGATACGTGTGCGCTTCTAGAATAGATTGTCAGGCCGATTGAGGGGTCATCTATAGATGGCCTGCTGAAGCGGATTCTGGTGCGAACTATGGATATGCATTTCCATGAGCAAGATGACCAAGAACAACAGCAGACGTAAAGCACGCCAACAGCGACGAGTGTCTTCAATAGGCCGAGCCCGATTGTCGAGGTCGTGCATGGTTCACGGATTTCTCAAAGGGGTCGGCGATGCGCTTGTGATCAAGCCCGAACCGATCGAGTCGAAAGTTGAGCGGATTTCTTTGGCCGACTCGCCTTGGGATGATCTTCTCGTGGTCGGTGGCGACTGTCGGGTCGCTGTCAAGAGAGCACTCAAGGACGCGTTCGCTTCCGGTTCCATCACAACAAGGCAGCTTGCGGAACTGGCCAAAGAAAGCGGGATTCGAGTAGAAATGGGGGCTCATCGTGACAAGTCCCGCCCCTGAGCGTGTGCCTGAAGATCCATCGCAAACGGATGCGGAGGATATCGGCGAAGCCCATTCCACCAAGCGTGACCTGCCAGAGAAGATCGAGGCGCTATCCGTCGAAGCTATCGAAGATCTCGAGAAAGCAATTGTTGAGACTGTACGCGAGCGATTGGAAGTAAGCTTCGCGCAGATCACCCACTTCGAAGGCTCTATTACTGTTCCGACTTCATTCCCACCGAGTAGTTGGGCGCTTCGGCGGTGATGGAGATGTCGTGGGGGTGGCTTTCGGCCAGCGTCGCGGCCGACATTCGCAGGAACTTCGCTTCGGTCCGCAGTTTGGCGATGGACTCGGTTCCGCAATGATCCATTCCGCTGCGGAGCCCTCCCAGCAGTTGATAGATGAAGTCGGCCAGGGTTCCGCGATAGGGTACGCGTCCTTCGACGCCCTCAGGGACGAGCTTGGACCGATCTCGGCTGTCCTGATTGTAGCGGTCGGCCGAGCCGGCCATCATCGCGTCCATCGAACCCATTCCGCGGTAGGTCTTGAACCGCCTGCCCTTGTAGATGATCAACTCTCCGGGCGATTCGTCCAGCCCGGCGAACAGGTTGCCCATCATCACCGCCGAAGCGCCGGCGGCGAGGGCCTTGACGATATCGCCGCTGTGGCGGATGCCGCCGTCGGCGATGACCGGTACGCCGTTGGCGTCGCCGACGGTCGAGGTGTCGTTGATGGCGGTGACCTGCGGGACGCCGACCCCGCTGATGACTCGCGTGGTGCAGATGGCGCCGGGGCCGATGCCGATTCGCAGGCCGTCGGCGCCGGCCTCGATCAAGTCGGCGGCCGCGTCGGCGGTGGCGATGTTGCCGGCGATCAGGTCGATTTGGTGGTCGGCCTTAATCTGTTGGATGGTTTCGATGACGATGTCTTTGTGGCCGTGGGAGGTGTCGACCACGATCACGTCGACGTCTTTGGCGATGAGCATGGCGACGCGTTCGTAGTCGAGCACGCCGACGGCGGCGCCGACGCGAAGGCGGCCGCGGGAGTCTTTGCAGCTTCGGGGGAACTGCCGCAGTTTTTCGATGTCACGCATCGTGATCATGCCGGCGAGCCGACCTTCGGCGTCGAGCAGGGGAAGCTTCTCGACCTTGGCTTCGTTGAGGATCTTCTCGGCGTCGTCCAGCGACGTATCCGGCGGGGCCGTGACGAGGTTGGTCTTGGTCATGACCTCGGTGATGGGGCCGTCGCCGGAGTAGAATTTCATATCCCGTCGGGTGAGGATGCCGACCAGTCGCCCGTTGGCGTCGATGATGGGGAACCCGCTGACCTTGCGGTCTCGCATGAGCCGGCGGGCCGTTTCGGTCGAGTCGGTCGGCGTCAGCGTGATGGGATCGACGATAATGCCGTTCTCGCTTCGCTTGACGTTCTCGACCTCCATCGCCTGGGCCTCGGCCGACAGGTTGCGGTGGATGATCCCGATTCCGCCTTCCTGGGCCAGTGCGATGGCCAGCATGCCTTCGGTGACGGTGTCCATAGGCGCCGAGACCAGGGGGATGCAAAGATCGATGTTCCGCGTCAGTTGCGTGGACATATCCACCTTGGTCGGATCGACATTGCTGCGGGCGGGCACGAGCAAGACGTCGTCAAAGGTAATGCCTTCGCCAAGGATCCTGTTTTTCATGGGGTGAGCCTTTCTATGCAATCGATCTTCGGTGAATGGTTCGCTAGGGTATTGACATCACACGGTGGTTTCAACGAAAAACGGCGATGATGAGCATATGGGATCAAATGAAGGACGATCTGGCCGCGATCGAACGCGACGGCCTGCTGCGCCGACTGCGGGTGGTCGATTCGCCGGCCGATGCCCGCATCCGGGTCGACGGAGCCGAGTGCGTCTGCCTGTGCAGCAACAACTACCTCGGCCTCGCCGGCGACCCTCGCATCCGCCAAGCGGCCATCGCGGCTATCGAGCGGTGGGGCGTGGGGGCCGGGGCCAGCCGGCTGATCAGCGGCACGATGCGGCCGCACGTGGAGTTGGAGGCGGCGTTGGCGGCGTTCGAAGGGACCGAAGCCGCGGTGGTGACTTCCACCGGCTGGCAGGCGAACGCCTGTGCGATCGCGGCGCTGGCGGCCCCCGGCGACCTTATCCTGGCCGACAAGCTCGACCACGCCAGTATTCTTGACGCCGCCCGAGCGACCGGCGCGACCTTTCGCACGTATCGCCATCGCGACGTCGACCGTTTGGCGGTCCTGCTGGATCGTCTTCGGGGTGACCATCGTCGCTGCATCATTGTCACCGACGGGGTGTTCAGCATGGACGGCGACGCGGCGCCCCTGGCCGAACTGGTCGAGATCAAGAATCGATTCGACGCCGTTCTCGTCGTCGATGAGGCCCACGCCACCGGCGTGCTCGGCCCCCGGGGTCGGGGCGCCGCCGAAGCGGCGGGCGTAACCGATGATGTCGACGTCACGGTCGGCACGCTCAGTAAGGCCCTCGGCGTTGTCGGCGGGTTCGTGGCCGGGCGGCGGGTTCTGATCGACACGATCATCAACACGGCCCGCCCGTTCATCTACACCACATCGCTCCCGCCGGCCGTATGCGCCGCGGCGGCCGCGGCGTTAGAGATCGTCGTCGCCGAGCCGCACCGGCGACAGGACTGCCTGGCCAAGGCCGCCCGACTTCGCGAGGCGCTGGCCGCGGCGGGGTTGGATACGGGACCGTCGACGACGCAGATCATCCCGGTGATTCTGGGCGACGCCGAAGCTGCGGTGGCCGCCTCGCGAAGATGCTTCGACGCCGGATTGCTCATCCCGGCCATTCGCCCCCCGACCGTCGCCCCCGGAACCGCGCGCCTGCGGATCAGCGTGATGGCGACGCACGAGTGGGACGATCTGGCGAGAATTGTCGACGTGCTCAGCGGCTGATGGCGCCGGCTGTCGGCTATTCCTTGCCGGCGAGAATCTCGGCCAAGGCGATGACCGCTCGCACGCAGAGTGTGAACATCAGAAGCAGCAGGGCGGTGGCCCAGGTGTAACTGATGAGCGGCCATATGTCGTAGAGCCACTGGGCCTGGGGTGAGACAATGGCCACCGTCGCGGCCGTCGCCATTGCGACGACCGCCGCGGCCGCCAGGGCCGGGCGCATCGGGCGGCGGTGGGGGGCCAAGCGAAGGATCAGGCAGATCATGAGATACTCGAACAGCCACGCGACCGGATTGTCCCACGGCCACTGACCGAGCGCGTCGCCCAGAGCGGCCGCGGCGTCGCCCATCAGATGAGCCTGGCCGGCCAGAAGGTCCCAGATCGTCGCCTCCGTCAGCAGGGGCAAGTCGATGGGGGCCTCGATCCCGCGAGCGTTGAAACTGGCGAACACCGGGTGGCCGAATTCGCTGCTGATCAGCAGGATCAGTCCCAGCGCCGCCACGATCGGCAGCAGACCGGTCAACAGCGGCGTCAGGTACGGCACGCCCTTGCCGGCGCCCTTGTCGGCGGTGGTCTCGCCTTCGGCGTCGTCAACGAGCTTGCGGGGCCGGAACTCGGCGCCGCTCAGCAGCGAGGCCAGGTAATACGACAACTCCGCCACCAGCGTACCGGGAAGGATGATCCAGGAGATGATCTTCGGGTTGACCCGCCCGGTCCACAGCTTCACGATCCCACGCGAGACAAACAGCAGGGCGAACAACCAGAACGTGAACGCGATGTAGATCATAACTCATTGTCTCCCAGAGCGCTACATGCGCCATTCCTCTATTATCGGCATGCATCCGCCGGTCGCTGCACCCAAACGCCATCGATCGGCTCGGGTGTTTGGGGCGGGATTTCTCGGCAGAGAGCGTTTGGTATTGAAGCGGAAGGGCCGAAGCACTGCATTGTATGAGGAGCCTCGATGCAGGCGGCGGCGGTTCATAACTGTGTTCCAGCGAAAAAGTCGCTCTGCCGCAGATATGCGGATGAATCGTTGCAAGAAGCATGCTCATGTTCTTAT
>CBDVCA010000168.1:0-6963 GCA_965372365.1 uncultured bacterium | reverse complement strand
TCCCTGGGACAGAGTACTAGTAACGGCAGATCGTTGGCCGTGAGAACTCCCCGCTCAGCGGAAGGCCGTTTCCATCGTCATGCACAAGTATCCCAGGCGGTTGTGGGGGAATTTCATAATCCCCGTAAAGGTGGTCTGCAGGTCGCCGTCGTTGCGGTGGACGGCCAGACCCTTGTACTCGACGGGCTCGGAGCCCATGAAGTGGCGGATCGTGTGCATGCAGTAGCAGCCGGCCTCGATCAGCACGCGCCCTCCCAGTGCGGGATCGGCTCGCGTGTCGTTGTCCCAGTCCTTGGTGGGATACAGAACCTCGGCGCCGATGGCCCGGATCTTTCCGATTCGCCCCTCATCGAGCAATTCCCGAACAACCTGCATCTGCCGCGGATAGACGTGAGTGAACGCTTCCAGTACGACAACGCCGTTGGCGTCGGCGGCCACCTTGATACGCAGGCCCTCCTCGACGGTGAGAACCATCGGCTTCTCGCACAGCACGTGCTTGCCCGCCTCTGCGGCGCGAACCGCCCACTGGCAATGCAGGTTCATCGGAAGCGTGATCAGGACAGCTTCGACCCGAGGGTCGTCGAGCATCTCCTCGTACGTGTAGACTCGCGGCAAGCTGAGATCCTCGGCGTACTGACGAGCCTTCTCGCTGCTGCGACTGGCGACCCCGAGCACCTCGGCGCCTTGGGCCTCCTCAAACGCCTTGGCGTGCTGGTTCTTGAGGATCTGCGAAGCGCCGGGAAATCCGTAGCGAGCTTTGTCGACCATGGAATCACTCCTGGGAGATTGTGCTGCTCATTGTCCTGCCGGAGTATCCCAACTCCACATGATTGTAACTCAAACAGCCAAACCCGACCCGCCGGCGCCGCCGGGTCGCCCGTCGCGGTTCCGGGAACACCTTGCTTACTTGCCCGGTTCCCGCCCCCGATACGGCTCACAGTCTACGGCAACGTATCCGCCTCGTCGAGCAAACCAGCCTGGCTGAACGGGGCATACCTCTGAAACGCGCCACTTGGGTGAAGGGATGTGCCGCATCGCGGCATGGAGAGGAGGTAGGGCCGCAGAGCAAGGAATACCAAACGAACCCAAACTGGGAGAATTCGGAGTTTGAGGGGCAATAGTCCGGTGACCGGCCTCAAAACGGACTCTGGGGCCGGAGAATTGCCGGTTTCAGGGGGTGGTCGCTAACGCGTCCGGGCGTGTTCGCATCTCGCCCGGGATGGCGCTTCGGCTATGAAAAGAAGCCTGATCCTCATATGAGAATCAGGCTTCCTTCTACCACTGACGGAGAGGGCGCTTCGGCTATGAAAAGAAGCCTGATCCTCATATGAGAACCAGGCTTCCTTCTACCATTGACGGAGAGGGCGGGATTCGAACCCGCGGTACGCTCTAAAACGTACGTCGGTTTAGCAAACCGGTGCCTTCAGCCGCTCGGCCACCTCTCCAAACCGTCCCAAACTGTACATCCTGTCGAGGCTCCCTCGACAGAGACGGAACTCTACCCCAAGAGCCCGTATCCGTCAAGCGGGTTGCCGGGGGATTCCGGTGTTTTCGTAGGTCTTCAGTCGCCGCCGGTCCGGGCCAGTCGCTCCGACGCCTCGGCCCACCCGGTCGAACCGGAGGGTTCGATGGTCTTGGCCGGAAGGCTGCGATCGACCACGGCTCGGGCGTCGGCGAGGGTGTCGAACACGCCGGCGGCGACGGCTTGGACCAGAATATTGCCGATGCAGGTGGCCTCGTACGGCCCGGCGGTGACGGGCAACCCGGTCGCGTCGGCGATGAACTGGTTCAGCAGTTCGTTGCGGGCGCCGCCGCCGACGACGTGGATCACGTCATGGGTCGACCCGGTCGCCTGTTGGATGAACTCGTTCACCTGTCGCACCTTGACGGCCAGGCCTTCGTAGACGCCTCGCAGCAGTCCGCCGCGGCCGTCAGGGAGGGTTTGGCCGCTGTTGGCGATCTGGTCTCCCAGGGCCGCTTCCATGTCGGCGGGGTTGAAGATGGCCTTGTCGTCGACGTCGATCAGCGTCGCCAGCGGCGGAGCCGCTTCGGCCAGGGCCACCACTTCGTCCCAGCCCAGTTCGGCGCCGTCGGCCTTGCTCCATGCATCTCGCAACTGCTGCACCGGCCATGTGCCCATCACGTTGCGAAGCAGGCGAACGTCGCCGCCGACGCCTTCGTTGGACAGTCCACCGTTGTAGACGGCGTCGGTGACCAGGGGTTCATCGATGATGCGCCCCACCAGGCTCCAGGTGCCCGAGGAGATAATCAGCCCCCGGTCGGTGTCGGTGGCCGGAGCCGCGGTGAACGCCGAGGCCGTATCGTGCATCTTCACCGCCACCACGTCGCAGGCGCCCAGACCGGTCGTTTCGGCCAGTTCCGCCCGCAGCCGCCCCACCGTCGTCCCCGGAGCGACGACTTCCGGGAGAATATCGCGCGAAATACCGGCCGCGGCCAGCAGGCGATCATCGTAATCGGCCGTGCCGACCGACGTCATCTGCTGCACGGCCATCCACGTCTGCTCGGCGGCTTTGGACCCGCACAAGTGATATTGCAGCACGCTGCCGATCGGAAGAACCGTGTCCACCTGCTCCATCAGTTCGGGACGGTTCTGCGCGAGCCAATACAACTGATTCAGCAGATACCACGGCTGCGACGCAATGCCCGACAAGTCGAACAGCTCGCGAAGGGAGATCTTCTCCAGCAACCCCTCGCGAGCATCGTCGAGGCGATGGTCGCGGTAGCAGTAGACCGGCTGAAGCGATTCGCCGTGCTTGTTGAGAATCGCGGCGTCGGCGGCCCATATGTCCACGCCGATGCTCTTGATCGGCGCTTCGCTCATCGCGGCCGCCTTGCGAAGGCCCTCGACCATATGATTGCAGATGCCCAGATCGTCCCAGTACATCTTCTCGACGACCTTCCCATCGGCGCCATGGGCCCAGGTGGGAATCCCGCCGTTGGGGAATCGGTACACCTCCTGGAGGTCGAAACCGCCGGGGCCGAAGGTTCCCAGATTCAGTTTGCCGCCACTGGCGCCCAGATCCACCGCCACGAACGCAATCGCTTTTTCAGTCATGGGTTCTTCCTTCAGATCGATCCTCGACACGATCGCACCATCCTACGGGTTCGGGTCTCGCCGGCAAGGCCTGAACCATCAGGGACAATTGCCGCTCAAGGGCCTAACATGCCTTGACTTCGGTGCGAAGATCTGTTATAGTCTATCCATCGACCCCAAGCCATGTTCCTTATGCGGGGTCGGTGACCGCTCGGCATGCCCTCGGGTGTGCCGGCACATGCTCTTTGCCTTGGCTGACGCAGAGCATTGTGGAGGGATAGGTCACTTGCGTTGTCCTTGACGTTGCAGGGCTCGTGCGGAGGATTGCTCAACCGACGGACTCGCCGCTGCGGACTTCGCAAGTGGCCTTGTTTTTGCGCCCACCGCCCCCCGGCCCCAAGCAACAGTAGATCAGACGTGTACGGGGTCACGTGTTCAGAAGCGTAGACATTACGTTGATCCCGTTGAAGATCATGTGAATAACGATGCTGGACCACAGCCGGCCCGTGCGTTCGTAATTGTAGCCCAGCACGATGGCCAGCAGGAATATGGGGGCGAACACTTCCAAGCCCATCACGCGAACGGGCTCGGGGAGCACCGACATGTGTATAGCCGCGAAGATCGCACTGCTGACCACAATGCCCGTCCACGGGCCGCCAAGCAAACGCCGCAGCGCGGTTTGAAGGACACCTCGGTAGAGGGTTTCCTCGACGATCGGCGCCACGATAACCGCCAGAGCGACCGCCAGGCACTGTTCGAGCATCGTCAGGCTCCCGCCTCCGATGGACTGCAACAACTCGTGCGGCCGCCGGAGCGCCTCGGGGAGGAATCTCTGTCCCAGCCAAACCAGGCCGAAACACACAGGATACACCGCCAGCCCGCCGATGACCCCTCGCACCGTATCCACAATCCAGCGCCGGCCGCTCAGGCCCATGCCTCGGATCAGTCCATGCCGAAATCCAGTGTTCCCCAGTACGATCGCCACGGCCATCACACCGGCCATCACAATGTACTGGCCCAGCATGGAATTCGACGGCGGCTCGGATCGGCCTGCAACGAACCCGGTGACCTTGTTCAGGACCGCCCATCCTACAATCAGGCCGACGTGCAGCCAACCGAGGTGGTTGGGCCGGCCCGGGATGCCAGTCAGGAGAAGTCTGTCGGGGTGGACCGCCCGGCGGATCAGCCAGACGACCAACACGCACAAACCGGTCGCCAGGACGCTCAGCAGGAAGGCGATGGCCGCCGGGGAGTCCGCCGGATCGGCGGCGGCCGAGGCGATCTGGGATGCGGGCTGGGTAGATGTCGCTAGAATACTGAAAAGACTGGTCATATATCAGCCCCACTAGGTAAACTGCCAGACGTAATGGCAAAGAATATATTGCATGAGATCGTCGAAACCAAGCGGAAAGAAGTCGACGCGTCCAAACGGCGACGAACGCTTCAGCAGGTTCAGACCGACTGCGAGGGCCTGCCCCGCTGCCGCAACTTCTACAAGGCCCTGACCACGCCGCCGGATCGGGCCGTGAATCTGATCGCCGAAGTGAAGAAAGCCTCCCCCTCGGCCGGAGTGATACGGGCCGATTTCGAGCCCGTTCGGATCGCCGAAACGTACGCCGCCGCCGGCGCTTCGGCCCTCAGCGTGCTGACCGACAAGCAGTATTTCCAGGGCGACCTGGCGTACATCCGACGGATCAAAGAGGCGGTCTCGCTGCCGATCCTCCGCAAGGATTTCATCATCGATCCGTACCAGGTCTATGAAAGCCGGGCCGCCGGCGCCGACGCGATTCTGCTGATCGCCGCGTGCCTGCCGGCCGGGCCGCTGGCCGACATGATCATCCTGGCCAGTCAACTGTCGCTGACGTGCCTCATCGAGGTCCACGACGCCGACGAACTGCTGGCCGTCCGATCGATGGTCGGCTTCCCCCAAGGCGGCTACGTTCTGCTGGGGATCAACAATCGCGACCTGACCACTTTCGACACCGACATCGCCACCACGCTTCGTCTGGCCGAGTTCGTCGACGACCGCAGCGTCCTGGTCAGCGAGTCGGGCATTCGCACCGGCGACGACGTCCAACGGCTCGTCGCCTCCGGCGTTCGAAACATTCTCGTGGGTGAATCGCTGATGCGAAGCAACGACATCGCCGCCAAGATCGATGAGTTGCTCGGACCGGTGTCGGCAGGCCGGTAGGGTCCGATCCCTTCGAAGCGCCCGATGTCCGCCCGGCGTTCGACTGACATTTCTACTCGAACAGCGTCCTACGGCAGTTCAATGCGCTTATCCTTGGCCAGTTCGTAGTTCGGCCGATACAGCAGGACGGTTCGCCCCACAATCGCCGCGACGGCGGCGTTGGTCTGCTCGCTGAAGTGGTCGGCCATGTGCCGGGGGTCCATCTGGGCGCTGTCGAGGGCCCTGATCTTGACCAACTCCCGCTGCTCGAGCAGTCGATCCACTTGGCGCGTCAGGCCTTCGGTGAGGCCGCCCTTGCCGACGTTGACCATGGCGGGCAGTCGCCGGCCCATACTTCGCAATTGCTTCACGGCGGCGGGGCATAACTCGATACTCACTGTGACGGTTCTCCTGGAAGGTCAATTCAGTTTCGGCGGTGTATTGTACCGACTGACGCGATCGACTGCCCGGAATTGTTTTTAGCGTCGTCGACCCGTACAATCGGAGCCTATGAAATACCCCTCGATCCAACCTCGCCCCACGCGTCGGGTCAACGTCGGCTCCGTTCCCATCGGCGGCGGCGCCCCCGTCAGCATCCAGAGCATGACCAACACCCCCACCGCCGACGTCGACGCCACCGTCGCCCAGATTGAACGCCTGGCCGCCGCCGGAGCCGACATCGTCCGCGTGGCCGTGCCCACCGCCGCCGACACCGCCGCGCTGGGGGCGATTGTCGATCGTTCGAGCGTGCCGATCGTGGCCGACGTTCACTTCCATTTTGAGCGAGCCCTCGAGGCGATCGCCGCCGGCGTCCAGAAGATCCGCCTCAACCCCGGCAACATCACCGACCGCGACAGCGTCCGCCGCGTCATCGACGCCGCCGGCGAACGCGGCGTGGCCATTCGCGTGGGCGTCAACGAGGGCAGCGTCGTCGAGCGGCTCGACCCCGCCCGGCGCGCCGCCGAGCAGGCCGTCCCGCTGGTCGACCTGATGGTGGACAAACTCGCCGAGTATTTGAATATCTTCACCGACGCCGGATTCGCCGATCTCGTCGTCGCCGCCAAGAGCCCCGACCCGGTCACCTGCGTAGCGGTCAACCGCCGCATCGCCGAGATGTGCGACTACCCCATCCACCTCGGCGTCACCCACGCCGGCGACGCCGAGGCCGGCGTCATACGCTCAGCCGCGGCCATGGGGGCGATGCTCGTCGATGGCGTCGGCGATACGATTCGCATCTCCCTGGCCGCCGACCCCGTCGAGGAAGTGCGAGCCGCGACTGAACTGCTATGCAGCCTCCGGCTTCGCCTCCGCACCGAGGCCGAGATCATCGCCTGCCCCACCTGCGGACGCATCCAGGTCGACCTGCTCAGCCTCGTAGCCCGCATTCGCGAGGGGCTGGTGGGCGTCGGAGCCGGGCTGAAGGTGGCCGTAATGGGCTGCGTCGTCAACGGGCCCGGCGAAGCCGCCGGCGCCCACGTGGCCGTCTGCGGCGGCAAGGGCAAGGGCGTGATCTACGTCGACGGGCACAAAGTAGGAACGGTACCCGAAGAAGATATCGTCGCGGCCGTCCTCGAACGCGTCACCACGTACGACACCCCTACCGACGAATCGGCAGAATGAACTCGAACGCCTACCCGGCCGTCTCGCCCCTGGAGAAGTGGGTTCATGACGAATTAGCGGGGAGTTCTCACGGCCGGCGATCTGCCGTTACTAGCCCCCTGCAGTGCAGGGGGTCGCT
>CBDVCA010000167.1:0-7074 GCA_965372365.1 uncultured bacterium | reverse complement strand
CCCCCGCACTGCGGGGGGCTAGTAACGACAGGGCTTCGGCCACAAGAACTCCCCATGATTCGCGGATGAACCAAGAGAATTTCCGAACGATGCACTACTCGGCGATCAACTCGATTCCACAGAGAATGGGCTCGCCGGTTACGGGCTCCAGGGTGATCGTCAGGTCGTCGGTAATCGTCGTTTGGAACTGGCGTATCACCGTACGGCGATTGCCTCCGGCGGCGGCGGCGACGTCGAAATCGGCCAGCACGGTTTGGCCCTGAATCGCCACACTGAACACGCGGTCGCCTGGGCGGGTCGCGACGTCGGGCTCGGCGAACACCAACCGGACGGTATAGGCCCGAGGCGCGGGGAAACGGCCTCGGACGTTCTCGGGGAGCCAGGTCGCCGGCTTGTGCCGCGTTGTGGCGAATCCGGGGACCCGTCGCACGCCTTCGGGGGAGAAGGACGGTTCGGAAGGCTGCAGGAACGGCCGGACGGTTACGCGACGGAGGCCCCGGACGCCCGTGGCGCCGACCCAGTTGATCGGCCCGGTCACGTACCCGCTATGGGCGGCGAACCCATTCAAGTCGCCGCCGCCTGCGTCGTCGTCGGCATCCGCCGAGGGATCGTCGGCGCCGGGAGCCTCGGCCCCCACGACCCAGGCGGGAACATCCGGCGAGGGCCCGGCGATACTGGGGTGCTCCAGCCACAGCGTTCCGTCGGGGCCGAACCTGTTGCCGGGGGCTCCGAGATTAAGTCCTATGCGAAGTGCGGCGGTAGGTTCAGCCACGGGCGGATAGTCGTCTACGCTCCAAGTCTCAACCTCCGGGGCATGCACCAAGGCCACCGAGGCCTGATTCTGGTACGAACAGATGCACGTGCGGGTGTAATCCGGGGCGTTGAGGACGCCATCGGCGACGATCAGGTTGGTGGTGCAGCCGGACTTGAAGCCGCCCAAGCTGGCCGTGCCCTGGCCGGTGGTCATATCGACAATGGCCGCCGACGCCGACCGAAAGCTGAGCAGGTGCTCGCTGGCGATGGCGGTGTTGCATCCGTAGTATCGAATCCACGACCATGGAATGTCCCGGCCTGTGAGGGGGTGGACCCTGCGGGCCTCGACCCCGGTAAGGAGATCGTACGCTTTCGCCGGACGCGTTACTTGGGTCGCCCCTTCAGGCTGCGTGATAATCAGTCGGTGGTGAAGCATGGGCGGGCCGAAGTAGACCCCGTCGATCCGCCACAGGGGCTTGCCGTTGGAGCCGCCGAACGCGGACATCCCTTCGCCGACCTCGTCGGAGGCCCGGTCCTTGGCGGCGCTGCCGGCTTGCAGCACGATGTCGTACTCGGCCGAGTAGGCAAGCCAGGTGCCGAACACGTCGTCCTCTTCGGCCCAGATCTGCCGACCGGTGTGCAGATCCAACGCGAGCAATGAACCGGCGTCGGCCCGCCCCACGCCGCGGCGACGGAGCATCGCACGCTTGGCCGGGCTGATTCCGTCGATGCAGAACACCTTGCCGCCCCCGACGATGATGCTGTTGTGACGGAAGCTCATCGCCGCCGCTCGCTCCCACAAGATCTTGCCGGTGTGGCGGTTCATGACCACCAGCTTTCGGCTGGCCGGCCCGTATCTGGCGTTCCAGGTTTCCACCACGCTCCGCCCCCGATCGTCGCCGATGATGCGGTAGGGCTCGGCGGTGGCGATCAGCAGGTCGCCGGAGGTGAGGAGGGTCCCCCAATTGGCCTGCCGGCGGTCCTTGGCGTCTTCGGCGAGGGTGGGCGACAGTGTGAATTGGGTCACGGTTTCACCGGTCGCCGCGTCAAGGACATGACAGATCGGCCCGGCGATCAGGTACACCCGGTCGGTCGTGGTGACGAAATTGCCGCCGAGTTCTCCTGCGCCGGGCATGTGCCTCTGGTTGTACGTGCGATCGTAGATATCGTCGACGTACGACTTGTTGTAGTACATATCGTAGGTGTTAAGAGTTTCCATCTCTCGTCGCCACAACACGCGGCCGGTATAGACGTCGCGTGCGCTGATTACGCCAATACCCTGGATAATCACCCGGCCCCCGGCCACCTGCGGGGCGGGGCCATGGCCGTGTCGGGGCAGTACGTCCTGGTGGGACGGACCGCCGAACCACAACAGCCCCAGCGGAGCCTTGACGCGTTGATCCGGCGAGAAGACCGTGTTGGCGGCGTCTCCATTCTCGTGTGTCCAAGACCCCGCCCCCCGTAGAGGGCCGGGTCGGCGGATGAATCCGTAGCCCCCGGCGACGTGAGCCTCGGCGCCATCGATGGCCCCGTCGTTGAACCGCCGGGCGAAGGCTTCGCGCGGGAGCGATCCCAACTTCAGGCAGGCGACTCCGCCGTAGGGCCGTATCGAGCGGATCAGGCGTTCGGCGTTCAGACCCGCCTCGAAATGCGCATCCCAGGGGCGTTCGGAGACGATCAGACTTACCAGGTAAGGAGGCAGGTCGAATGGGTAGAGGTCGGCCGTCTGCACCGACACGCGTCGGCCGTACAGCCCCGCGGCGTCCATCTTCCGGCGGAAGGAGTCGACGGCTTCGGCGTCGGGGTCGATCACGATGACATTTAGATCCGACTGGGTCACGAGTTCTTCGGCCAGGCGGCCGGTCCCGAGGCCCAGGCAGAGAGCGTAACCGGCGGAAATGTTGTTCCGGGCGAGAATCCGACCCGCCTCGGCGGTCCATTCGTCCTCGATTGGCGGCTCGGCGGCGGGCGCGGTCGCCGGCGACGCGCTGGCCGAGTCGCGACCGTAGCAGTAGATCGCGCCAGCGCCAGTCACCACAAACAGCCTGTCGTCGCCGGCGAGCATAGTCGATACGGGGGCGTCGAGCTGCTTGTGCCAGGTGATTTCGGCGATCGATGCGATATCGGGGAATTGCGAAGGCCGCGATGGGATCTTAATCGCGGCGAAGGTCTTATTGTTACTGCCGTACAAAGTCTGTCCGGCGCGGAAATGCAATTGTGTGAGCAGACCGCCGGCGTCGATGCGCCAGGTGGCCTTGGGATATCCCACCAAGACGGTCCGTTTCTGTCCTCGCCGGGTGACTCGCGTCTCGGTGGCGATGGGGATGTTCAGTTCATGGCCGACGATCGTTCCTTCGCTGTTGATGCCGATGATCGTTTCGCCGAAGCGAACGTCGGCGGGCAGGTTGCCGCGGGCCCAGCCGTCGTTGAGTTTCAGATATCGCCCATCATTGAAAATCCACTCCCCGGCCGTCCACGCCATGTGGCGGCCTTCCTTGGTGTTGGCGCGATAGTGAAGGAACTCGCCGGTCGTCCGATCGTAACACGCCGGTACGCTTCGTCCGCCGGAGACGATGAGGTACTTGTCGGTGGCGGCGAGGTATCCTTGCGGCGATACGCCTGCAAACGCCGGGCTGCTATGGGGTTGGAGGATATACACCGAGCCGCTGTGGCTGTTGGTCCAGACGACCTCGCCGGTTTGGGCGTCGAGGGCGTGCACGAACGCGCCCATGAAGGGGTACACTCCGGCGGCGAAGTAGACCTTGCCGTCGTAGACGACGGGCGCCCCGCGAGCGGGATGAATCGATACGAGCCTACCGTTACCCAGCACGGTGCGGCGATTGGGCGCCGCCTGGAACTTCCACCGCAGGGCGCCGTCAGCGGCGTCGAGGCAGTACAGGTGGCCGTCATCGCTGACGAAATAGACCTTCTGCTCCCAAACGACCGGAGCGAAGCGGACCGGTCCGTCGGCGTAGAATCGCCACAATTCAGTTCCGGTGCGTGTGTTATAGGCTGTTACGCTGTCTCGCGACATCGAAGCGACGAACAGTCGCTGACCGGCGACGACGGGCTCGTAGGACGCGTCGAATTGCAGCTTGTACTGGGTGATCGGCCACGCCGGCTCCGGCGCAGGTAACTGCTTCACCCATTGAAGGTGCAGCTCATCCGGAAGCGACCATTCCACAGCCCCCGACCGGCTCGCATCGCTTCGCCACATGGGCCAGTCGGTCGCGGCGGCGGCGGGCGCAGCCACCGACAGCCCCAAGCAGGTGAGAATCGTAACTGTTGTTCTTGCAATGAGGTGCATCTATGACACGCTCCGATCATCTGTCTATCCCAGCCCACGGCTTTGGCGGCGGAGCCGACTGGGCGCCCCGATGATACCACCCGCGAAGCCGTCGCGGCTATAGAGAACTACAGGGGCGTCAGGTGAAGGCGGTCCGCCGTGGTCGGGTTCCCGCTCTCGCCGGCCGATAGCGTTCGGTCGTCATGCGACCCGGCCATCGGCTACCCCGGCAGCCCTCCCATTCGCCCCTTCGACCCCGGCTCCGTTCAGATAGCGTCTTCGTCGGTGAGTATCTGTTTGTTAACGGAAATACCGCACGCACACAGTGGGTGCGCTCGCGCGGAGGATGCCAATGTGGGTCATGTTGGCCTTCGTGCCAAGAGCATAGATCCTGCGTCCACTACGAACTACGATTGGCGTAATCTGCGCGATCGCACTAACTTTGTGCGCATGATATAACATCTGTTTCAGTCACGGGTAAGCTGCGTCCCATTCAGTCGGATCACCATGCGGTCGGCAGCATCAAGCCCCTGTCGCGCCCTCGATTGCGGGCGCTGCATAGGTGCGACAGCTCACACCGGTGGCCACGCTGGGCCGGCGGTTTGGAGGCCTTGTCGAAATCGCGACCCAATATGAAGATATGGGTGTTGGCGGATGGGTCGCGCATCTGTATCATGGTGCCGCTCCTGGATTGGGCGCAGAGGGCGATGGCCCGATCCGAAGGCTGCTTGACATCCTTGCGAGGTCAGGGGCGTACTGAATTATGAGTGCCAACTATATGAATAACGCTGAATCGATAACTCCGGCCGCGGCATGCGAGACGGCGTCGCGCCCCCATAGCTTCCACATTCCTGTGATGGGTACGGGGTTCACGATCGATACGCCGGTGCGAGTGGCGAGGTACGGAATTTCGTCGGTCATCTCGCTGGTCGACGATGCCCTGATCGAGCAGATTCGCAAGGTGCACTGCCAGCGAGCCAGCGAGCCGTACGAGCCGATTACCGATAGCGATGACGATCCGCGAGCGAATCGCATTACGGCGTACCTGAACCTCGTGGATCGCATCGTGCGTCAACAGGTGCAGGCGATACAGGCGTCGCCGTTCGAGGCGGGCAGTGAGATTACGCGTTATTACGAATTGCTCCCCGACTCGTCGCTGAAGCAGGCGTACGCCGCGATGCTCGCCTGCGACGACGAGGCCGACAAGGCTCGGATGCAGGACGAACTCCGCACGCAGATCGTCGCCGGCTCGATCGACGTCAATATCATGACCAAGCTCGATCGCGACCGCTATCGCGACGGCGAGATGCTTCCGGCCGAGCACGCCGACGCCATGTCGGCCCTTCGCGGCTTCGCCAACAGCACCGTTGGGGGCGGCATCGTCCTGTCGGCGGGGATGAACCGCCGGCTGTACAACTACCTTTCGGAGTTCCCCGATTTCCTCCCCGACGCCAACGGTCGTCTGGGTAAGTCGATCATTCTGAAGGTCAGCGATTACCGCTCGGCGATGATCCAGGGCCGATTCCTCGCCAAGCGGGGACTGTGGATCTCCGAGTATCGCATCGAATCAGGTCTCAACTGCGGCGGCCACGCCTTCCCAACCAAGGGCGTTCTGCTGGGGCCGATCCTCGAAGAGTTTAAGGACGGCGGCGAGAAGTTGGCCACCAACCTTCACAAAACCTACGCCGCCGCTCTTACCAAGGCCGGGCGCGACGTTCCCGCGCCGGCCGAGATGCGTATCACCGTCCAGTGCGGTCTCAGCACCGCCGCCGAAGACAAGCTCATGCGCGACTACTACGGCGCCGACGGCACAGGCTGGGGAACGCCGTTTCTGCTGGTGCCGGACGCAGTCTGCGTCGAGCCCGATACGCTGGCCAAACTGGCCGCGGCCGGCGATGACGATGTCTCGCTGTCGGAAGGTTCGCCCCTGGGGGTGCCGTTCTGGCTCCTGAACACCTGCGAATCCGAGGAAGGTCGGCGGCGGCGCATCGCCGACGGCGCCCCCGGCAGCAAATGCCCCAAGGGGTATCTGCGGTCCAATACCGAATTCACCGATCAGCCCGTCTGCCTCGCCGGGCGAGCCTACCTGAAGCGTAAGCTGGAGCATCTGCCCCAGGAGGACCTTACGTCCGCCCAGGTCGCCTCGGTGACCCATACGATCTTGAGCCGCGCCTGCGTGTGCCACGAACTCGGCGGCGGCGCCATTTCGATCTACGACATCCATCCTTCGGCGCCGGCGCTGATTTGCCCTGGCCCCAATATCGCCGACTTCTCTCGCTCGATGACGCTGGACGAGATGGTCGCCCATATTTATGGCCGCATCTCGCTCATGACCCGCACCGACCGTCCGCATACGTTCCTGCGAGAGCTGTCGATCTACGCCGAGCACCTCCAGAAGCAATTGGGACTGTTCGCGATCGAACTGTGCGACCACACGGTCGACTACTTCGAAGAGTTCAAGGGCAACCTGCTCTCGGGCATTCGTTACTACGGCGATCTCGCCGCCAAGCGCGTCGAGGGCCTCACCGAGACCTTCGCCGCCGACCTCGATTGCCTTCGCAGGATGATCGAGGGCATCGAACTGCCGACGCACGGATAGCAGTCCGTTCACGCTGTCGCATCTATGCTGGCCGCGGCTTCGCCTGGCCTTATCCGTTCTTATCGCCATTACGTTGCTATAGAAGCTTCATTATCCTCGCCAGGCTCGTCCTCGCCTACGCCTGCATACGATATCTCAATCGTTCAATGCTCGTATATCGGATCAGACCCCGTGACGCCTCGCGCCCGACCGATGGCGTGCAGAGTTCTCTATGTCCCATGCAAGCTCCTGGGGTCGACGACGATCTAACGTCGGGTAACCGTTCACAGTGTTTTCTCAATAATCGGGCTCTCATCCCGAAATGGTGGCGGGTATTTGCTCGGCCATGATGCAAGAACGTGCTTGGAATTGGGTTCGACCGCCCAAGTGAATCTGCCGTAAAGGCCCGCAGGGCCGACAGATTTGTAGCTCGCCGCGGCGAGGTAGGGTCCGCCCC
>CBDVCA010000166.1:0-7108 GCA_965372365.1 uncultured bacterium | reverse complement strand
GTCGTATTTGAGGTAAGTTACAATGACTGTTGTGAGAACGGGCGGCGATTCCCCTTTAGGGAATCGCCGCCTGTTTGCGCGGAGCCCGACCCGTTGGTGATATTGCCGTGCAAAGGGAAGATTCCTGACCACTTTTGACTTGCAAGGAACGTCATCCTGCCTTATCTTCTCCTTCGCTATCCGGGAACCGTCCGGATACGCACCAACCGTAGATTGAGTCACTATTTCGGTGCAATGATTGACAGTGACGACCTCTTTGCACACTGCAGGAGACACCGGCGGGATCTAGATATTGCCCATGGTGTGTAACTCGCCGACAAGACAGTCGATAAGAGAACTCCTCAGTGTTATGAGTTCGGTCAAAAGGAGACAGCCTTGCAACTTCTGAAGACGTTCGGGTATGTAGCGATTGCGGTAGCCACGGTGGCCATGTTGGCCGTTCCGGCCGCTGCTCAGGACGCGGAGATGGATGCCGCCAAGGCCCTGCTCGCCAAAGGCATCGACCTGTACAACGCTATGGAGTTCGCCGAGGCCAAGGGTACGCTGCTGAAGATCGACCCGGCCAAGCTCCCCTCCGATGACAGTCGCACTGAGTTGGACAGCTATCTCAACAAGGTCGACGTCGCCGCCAGGGGACAGATCGAAGGCTTGAGCGACTTCCGCAAAGCCGACGAACTGCTCAAGATCGACAAGTACGCTGAAGCCGAAGCGCTCTTCACCAAGGTTCTGGCCAATCCGTACGTGCCGGGGCCGGTGAAGAAGGACGCGACCTCGATGGCCGCGTTGGCCGTCAAGAAGCGGATCCGCGCCGCCGCGTCGAAGCAGGCTGCCGAAGCCAGGGCTGTCGCTGACGCCGAGGCCGCCGAAGAAGCCGAAGCCAAGGCTGTCGCTGGCGCCAAGGCCGCCAAAGCCAAGGCCGCCGAAGAAACCAAAGCCGCCGAAGCCAAGCTTGTCGCTGACGCCAAGGCCGCCGAGGCTAAGGCCGCCGCTGACGCCAAGACCGCTGAAGAGATGAGGGCCGCCGCCGAGACCAAGGCCGCTGTCCAGCGAAGGGCTCAGGCCACCGCCGACGCCGCGGCCGCCCGTCGCGCTGAAGCTGAAGCCAAGGCGGCAACCGTCCCCCCCGTCGTCGAAGCTCCCGTCGTTGAGGCGCCTGTCGTTGAGCCCCCCGTCGCCGAGCCGCCCGTCGCGGCCAGCCCCGTCGAAAACAAGGCTGCGATGAAGAAGCTTCGGGCTCAGGCTGCTCAGATTCGAGCCGCCGCCGAGGCCGCCCGTTTGGTCGAACATGGCTCGCTGGCCCTGGAAGTCGGCGGAGCCGCCAAGGCCGCCGATCTGTTCCGCCGGGCGTTGGAACTGGCGCCGGATATGGATGCCGCCGCCCGAGGCCTTCAGAAGGCGATGGCCCTTCAAGAGGTTCGACCTTCCGGTTCGATGAGCCGGCTGTTGGACGTCCGGAAGATCAAGCTCAGGAAAGCCCGCGTGGACTTCGACCAGGCGATGGTCGACGCCCGAACACGTCTTCAGACGGTCGCCACCGCGGCTGATTTCGTCGCCGCCACCGAGCGAGTCCGTTACGGGCAGAGCATCTTGGAGACGAACAAGCAGTTCTTCCCGGCGAACGATTACCTCGCCCGCCAGACGCAGGCCGCCCAACTGCTCAGTACGATCCTCACCCAGCAAGACACTTGGCAAAGGCGTGAGGTTCTTCGCAAGCGACAGTTGGCCACACAGAAGGCCGAGGAATTCAAACGCGAGCAGGAGAACCAGCGTAGCGACAAGATCCAAACCCTCGTCAACACCGCCAAACTCCTGGAATCGCAGCAGAAGTGGGACCAGGCCCTCGAAGCCATCGACGAGATCCTACGGCTCGATCCTCAGAACCCCTGGGGCCAGGCCAAGCAGGAATCGCTGCGGCAATTCGAACTGCTGCACAAGCAGAGCGACGCGTACCAGACACGCATGTACGAAGAAGCCCGCCAACTGGTCGGCATCGAGTGGGACATGATCCCTTGGTACGAAATGCTTCGCTACCCGAAGGATTGGGCCGAAATCACCCGACGTCGTGTCGGCGGAGGCTCTGAGTACGATTCCGAGGCCAATCGCGAGGCCAGGCGCAAGCTGCAGGTGATCCAGCCCCGGTTCGAATTCGACGAACTGGAGTTCGAGAGCGCCGTCGAGTTCATCCGCGACTACACCAAGGCCAACATCGTCGTCAACTGGAACGCCCTGGAAATCAACGGCATCGACAGGAACACGCCGGTAACGTTGATGCTCACCAGCATCAGCAGCGAGAAGGCCCTCGAAGAGGTCCTGACCGCCGTCGGCGGCGTCGTGCCCCTCGGCTACGTTCTCAGCGACGGCGTCGTCAAGATCTCCACCAAGGACGATCTCGCCACGCTGGTCAACACCCACGTGTACGACATCCACGACCTCATCGTCACCGTGCCGAACTTCATCGGTCCAGTTCTGTCCATCAGCCAAAGCGAAGGCGGTGGCGGCGACAGCGGTGGCGGCAGTAGCAGCGGCGGCGGGTTCGGCGATACCAGCGGCGGCGATGGAGCCGGCCAGGCCACGCTGACGCGAGCGCAGTTGGTCATCGAGATTCTCGATATGGTTCGCAGTTCGATCGACCCGGACAGTTGGATCGAACGCGGCGGCGTCCTCGGCTCCATTCGCGAGTTGAACGGCCAGGTCGTCATCACCCAGACGCCGGAGAATCATCGCCGCGTACTGGACCTGTTCAGCCAGCTTCGTGAGAGCCAGGCCGTTCAGGTCAATATTGAGGCCCGCTTCATTACGGTCTCCACCGGCTTCCTCAATGATGTCGGCGTCTCGCTGAACTTCTTCCTGAACACCGGTAGCCTGAGCTCGCTCGTTAACAATGGCTTGGGCGGCATCAGCACCGACCCCGTAACCGGCGCCAACATCGTCAACCAGGGCGCCACCGCACTGCCCCAGTGGGCCAACAGCAGCAATTGGTCCAACAAGATGACGCCCATCGGCATGCGGCAGAACAGCCTCGCCTTCACCCAAAATCCCCAAACCTCGGTCCCCAACAGCATCGGGCTTCAGGCGGTCGGCGCCAGCGGCCTGTCGCTGGCCGGAACCTTCCTGGACGATATCCAGGTCGACTTCCTGATTAAAGCCACCCAGGCCGATTCACGGTCGACCAACTTCCTCGCCCCGCGGCTTACGCTGTCCAACGGGCAACGGGCGTTCGTTCTGATCGGTCAAGAACAGGCCTACGTCAGCGACCTCGAGCCGGTGCAGGGCGACAACGTCGCACTGTTCAACCCGACGGTATCGACCATCGTCACCGGTAACACGCTCGATGTGGAAGCCACCGTTTCGGCCGACCGCCGGTACGTTACGCTTACCATGAGGCCCCAGGTCTCCAACGTTCGGGAGTTCTTCCAGTATTCCGTGTCCAACACGACGGTCACGACCTCGGCGACTACCGGTACGTTGTCGCAGTCGGGCGTGATCAACCTGCCCGTGACCAACATCAGTCTGATCAACACCACCGTCACCGTCCCCGACGGCGGCACCCTGCTCATCGGCGGCCAGCGGATCTCCGGAGAGGTCACCCGTGAGATGGGCGTGCCGATTCTCAACAAGATCCCGATCATCAATCGCCTGTTCTCCAACCGCTCGACGGTTCGCGATGAGCAGACCGTGCTGATCCTGATCAAGCCCACGATCATCATCAATCGCGAGTATGAGGAAGACCTCTATCCCATGTAAGCTTCACGGTTACCAAGCGACTTCTTCCGGGCCGTCCGCTATAATGGCGGTCGGCCCGGTTTTCTTTTGCCATGGCGCCATGGGCGGCCGGGCTTGATCCAATCGAAGGAATGCACCGTGAACCGTGGAGGACACTTCTTCTTCCCGGGGGCGATACTGATGGTGTCGGCCCTCTCGGTCGGCATCGTTCGGGTTGCCGACGGCGCAGCCGGCGCCCTCGACCACGTGCGAATTGACGCCGACGCCAAGACCGTCGAAATCGACGCAACCGTCGCTCTGACCCAAGGCGACCTCGAGCTGCTGCTCTGCCTGACCGGGACCAAAGAGCACGAATCCATCCTCGTCTCCGACGCCAAGCCCAGTCACGTTCATGCCGCTCTGCTGTCGCTGGGGCTGGCCCCCGGTCGACCGGGGCAATGGCTTTCGACCGCCAACGCCGAACCGATCTACCTCGCCCCGGCCGGGCCGAGCGTGGAGATATCGTTGAGATACGCCTCCGCCAACGCCGGCGAGCAGACCGTCCCCGCAGACCACTGGATCCGGTCGGGAAACCGCCCCGCCGGCGCGAGGAAGCTGCGATGGGTCTTCGCCGGATCGACTTTTCTCAACACACGTGGGTACCCGGCCGATCAGTCAGGCGAAACCATCGCCTTGGCCAACTTCCCCAACGCCGTCCTTGACGTGCCGTTCGCCAGTTCCGATAGCGCCGCCGAACTGGCCTTCGCGGCCAATACGCAGGCCATCCCACCGGTCGGCACGCCAGTGACGGTGGTGCTGAAGCCAACCGCCAACAACGATGCCGACGCTGTAGCCCGGGCTCAGTTCGATCTCGACGATTTCGGACGCACCTGGATGGACGGGATGGAGATCCACTTCGATCAGATCGCCATTTGGGCGGACTCCTTCTCCCCCACCGGCGCCCAATCCTACGTCGCCATCCGCACCGCTCCGACGACGACCGCCTTCAGCCTGCGTCGATTGCAGGATATCCTCAATCACACCGGCATCGATAACTTCGACATCATGGCCGCGGCTGTCGACCGAAACCTGCTTCCCGGAACGACCCGGCCCACCCCTGCAGCCCTGCGATGGTGGGCGGACCCGTTCGATTCGCTGGCTGATTTCCGCACCAATAGCGATGCACACGCCGATGCGATAGGCCGTCAGCTTGCCTGGCGACGCGAGGACCTGTCGAACATGCTCAAGGCCTTCGACGACCAACGGAATGGGCTGGTCGACTGGGCCAACGCTTACCGCAACGCCACCGCTCTGGAGTCCGGGGAATGATCACGCATGACGCCGAGTTGGGAACCGAACGCCCCCCCCTGGCGACGCTGCTGAACACCCACGGACGCGTCATGCTCCTGGCGGCGACCGCGACGTTCCTTGTTGGCTGCGGAGCCTTCCTCGGGGGCGTCGGGTGGGGATTGCCCGCCCAACGAGCCGCGATGATGGCCCTGTTCGCCACCACGGTCTGGATCGCCCTGCTGGCCGCCCCTCTGGCGGCCGCCGCGGACGATTGGCTCGGCGGCCTCTGTAGGGGAGGGATTCTCGCCGACGCCTCGATACTCACGCTGATCGTCATCGGCCTCTACCCCCAAACCGGCCTGTCGCTCCTCGGCGGCGCCATGATCTACCTCTTGTGGGCCGCCATCGCGATAGCCGCGTCTTTGGCGGTGCGTCTGGTGGCGAATCGAGCCGCTGGGGCCGCCTGCGTCGTCGTCATCACCATGGTCGCCGCCGGCAGCTTGTTCTGGTCGCCGGGCCTCTTGAACGCCACCGCCGGCTCAGCGACCCACGCGGCCGCCACGACCGTTCTGGCCGTCAACCCGATGGCCGCCGTTATCGAGGCCGCCGATGGTGACGGGGCGTTTGTGTGGTCTCAACAGTCTGTTATGTATGGTATTACGCGAATCGACCAAGACTTCCCCGCCCCCAAACTCCCCGGGTGGCTCCCCGGGGCCATCTGGTGGCTCGCCGCCGCCGCGCTGACCGCCGTGGGGGTGTTCCGTCGCAGCCTTCGGCGCCTTCGTTTGGGGGTATGAACCCGCCAACTTTGAACGCATTTCCCTCACTTGGGTTATGATCCCCAACGCCCGGGATTCCGTTGAAGTCGTCCCCTTCGTCTGCCGATACACCTGTTAGACGATCCGCTCCGGCCAACGTCGGCGGACTACGCCGGTTGTTTGCCTTTGAACGAGGTGACTGCATATAGTTGACTGTAACGGGACATACGCACGCACGCCAGAGACATCGACCATGACAGGTATCAACGCCATCTCGAAGGTTCGCTTCAGTTCAGCCAGACCCCAGAGGGTTCATCTGGACCAAGGCGACGGCTTGGTCTCCGAACTGCTCTGCATGGAAAGCGGCCAGAAGATGACCGTCGGCGAACCTTCAGCGACCCTATACGTCATTCTCGGAACCGCCTCCGTCGATGGCCCCGACGGCGCCGCAACCCTCCAAACCGGTCATCTGCTCACGACCCGGGGCTGCTGCACCCTCACCAACGCCGGCGAACACCGACTGGTCTGCCTGGCCACCCGGGCGGGCGACTGATCGGCCGAACGTTCCGCTCGTCGCAAAGCCGCACTCTCCAGATCGAACGCGTTGCTATGGCCGCCCTACCGCCGGCCCGCCCCATTCGCTACAATGGTCTTCTCTGAAGCGAGTTGACGTATGAGGAGGCCGCACCCGTGCCAAGCCAACTACCGCTGGACATTGCCGGCATGCTGGAAGCCGCGATGCTGATCTGCTTCGGATTCTCGTGGCCCATCGCCATTATGAAGACCCTGCGTGTGAAAGAGACCGCCGGCAAAAGCCTCGGCTTCCTGGTCATGGTCCTCATCGGCTACCTCGCCGGCATCGGAGCCAAGTTCGCCATCGCCACGGGCAGGGCTGAACCGATCCATTGGGTAGCGTCGCTGTACGCGCTCAACGCCATGATGGTGGCGACCGAGATCACCCTCTATCTGCGGTACCGACGGCGCTCGGCCGCCCAAGTGGAAGCTTAAGGTTCATCCGCGAATCGTGGGAAACTCTTGTGACCGAAGCCCTGTCGTTACTAGTACTCTGTCCCAGGGATAATGTGGTGTTATGACGCCGCGCCGGTGATGTGGATGTAAGGAAGAAAAGTGACGGCATATTGGTTGATATGCCGAGCTTTTCTGACGCAGCAGACGCATCATCGCCGCAAGTCAGAACACCACAGTATTGCTGGGACAGGGTACTAGCCCCCCGCAGTGCGGGGGGTCGCTGGGCGACAATGCGCTCCTTGTAGACTGGATGTCGTTGGGCGGGGCGCGCCCGTGTGGACCCGATGTCGCTCGGCCGGGTGCGGCGGTTCGATCCATAGAGTGTGGGG
>CBDVCA010000165.1:0-7161 GCA_965372365.1 uncultured bacterium | reverse complement strand
CCAGTCGACGAAGGACAGCAAAACAATTAGACCAGTTGTAGCGCTGTCGTGCTAGTCCGTAGGGCATCAAACACACCACCAAGCAAGCCACGAACACAAGCCACGAACATGGGATGAGAACCCCAAGTACAAGAAGCACCCAAAGCAACGGCGAACGTAGAACCAACAGGAACGAACAAAACAGACGACAAAACTGCCTTTATCCGCTTGTGTTGGCGCCGATTATGGACCGCCATAATGAAAAGTCGCACACACGCCTGCGGCCGCGTCAAGAACGCTCTTGCCAACGCCTGAAGTCGTAGTAGAATCGGATCCGAAGACCGTTTCGGTCGCGTCGCCATCCGGGGTGTTCCGGGGAGCATCGAGCGGCGTCAACAGGACTCGACGGAACAGGCGGACGCAGGGCTCATGGCCAAGCATACAGTCAGAGATGGCGAATGCATCAACAGCATCGCGGCGGAGGCGGGCTTGTTCTGGCAGACGATCTGGAACGATCCGGCCAACGCCCAACTGAAGTCGCTGCGCGAATCGCCCGACGTCCTGGTCACCGGCGACATGCTCTTCGTTCCCGACAAGAAGACCAACCAAGAGTCGGCGGCCACCGACCAGCGGCATCGATTCCGCAAGAAGAACGTTCCGGCCAAGCTGAAACTGCGGATCATGAAGGAACCGGCGACCGAGGGCGAACAGGCCGCCGGGAAGGCCGGCGACCCCGAGGCGGTGCATAGTTCCAACGAAGACCCGGTCGCCGACCCCAAGCCCGTCGAGGATGAGCCCGAGGCGAACGCGCCGTACTACCTGGATGTCGACGGTGTGATCGTCTGCGAAGGCGAAACCGACGCCGACGGCTTCATCGAGGCCGCCATTCCGCCGACGGCCACAGAAGGCCGGCTGGTTCTGTATCCGGGAACGGCTCGCGAACGCGTGATCAAGATTCAGTTGGGACACCTCAACCCGATCTCCTTGATCAGCGGGGTCAAGCAGCGATTGTTCAACCTCGGCTTCGACTGCGGCGACATCGACGAAGCGGAGACGGGTTCGTTGGCCGCGGCGTTGAGGGCGTTCCAGACCAAGTCCGGCGTGGATTCGACCGCAAAGGCCGACGACGCGACCCGTAAGGCCCTGACCGACGCCCATGGATCGTAACGGAGCCGGCGTGTTCGGCCCCGCCGGTCGATGATATGCTTGCAGGAGAGTGATCGACGTGCCAGGTGAACAGCGAATACGAATTACCCTCGGCCGCGTGTACCGAAAGAAACGGCGCAAGCTTTTCGGCACCGGCGTGTACTGCTTCAACGCCAGTGTGGACGGGCAGGCCGTCGGCGACGATACGACGTTCAACGCCAAACGTCGCAGCTACATTTCGCTGCCCAAGGCCGAGTGGTCGACCGTGATCGACGTGGAGGGCAAGACCGACGTCCGGGTCCGCTTCCAGGCCAAGGACCTCGACCCGACCGTACAGGGGGACGTGGGTACGATCACTCACGTCTTGCGAGCGCCCTGGTCGCAGAACACGTACCGTCAATCTACCGAACGGTTCCTGCTGTCGTGGACGGTGGAACTGGAGGTCGACGGCGAATTCGGCAAGCACCCGCCGACGACGCTGTTCGCCTGCCGAAGCCGCACCGGCCATGTCCAGTGCACCACCGTCTCGGGCTCGGCGTTCGGGGCGAGGTTCGAGATCCACCCCGTCCGCCCCACACCGACGACCGGTCTGCCGCCGCGGCCGGGGGCGCTGGCGCTATCGCCTCCGCCGAAGCTCAATACCGGCAACGTTGAGTTGGATACGAAAGACCCGATCAACGTCATTCCCAACCCGCCGGTCATTCCCATCCTGTCCAAGAACGCGGCCACCAAGAAGACCGCCGCTCGGATCGAGATGACCTATATCCGCCCGGGCAACCTGCCCAAAGACACGCTGGATCGCATCGAGTGGCGCGTCGTCGCCTCAGGAGCGGCCGACGCTCGCATTCTGGCGCCCGCGCGTGGAACCAAGGTCTTCGTTCGCGGCGTCGTTGAAGGCGAGGTCACCCTGGAGGCGAGGCTCGATGACGCGGTGGTCGCCACCTATCGTGCGTTGGTCAAGCCCATCAAGGAGATCCCCTGCCGCGTCCATCTCCTCAGCGCGACCGGCAAGGTTCCCTCCACCCGGGTCAGCGACGTCGCCGACCACTTGGCCCTGGCCAACCGCCTGCTGCGTCAACTGGGACTGGCGCTGAAGTTGGACGACACCACCACGGTGACGCTGCCCACCGGCGTAACCAACCTCGGCGCCACCGGCGTCGACGGCGTGTTCCAACTCACCGTCCCGGCCAATCAGACCGATGTTCTGGCCGCCAGTCATCCTGCGCCGTCGGCGATTAACTACCGCGCCAACGTCCTGAATATCGCCTATGTCTACCGCAGCTACTACATGGCGAACGGCCGCGCCAACGAGATTCTGGGGTTCGCCACCGACCGACGCTGCGCCGCCGGCCCCACCACCGACAGCGGCTCGCCCAGCACGTCATGGATCAACCCCACGGGCATCGATCCCGACGCCGAGGAGACCGAGCAGTCCATGACGCACATGACCACCGGACAACGAACGGGCATGGCCGACCTGTACGCCATGCTGATCACCAACACCCACGGAAAAGGGTCGAAGCTGTCCGCCCAACGGGAGTACGCCAACACGATCGTGCATGAACTCGGGCACATTCTGGGCCTTCGCCATCGCGTGGGCGCCGGCGACGACGGACTGCTGTACCCACCGAACGAGAATGTCATGCACGGTACGAATCCCGGGACGCTAGCGCAAGACTTCGATATTATTCAAGCCAAGGCGGTCCACGGAAGCCCCCTGGTGACGGCATGAGCCGCCGCACGCTCCGGCTGCTTCTGCTGGGCTTGGCCGTCGCCGGGCCGATGGCCTGCCGGGCGGGGCGGGATACCGGCGGCGATGTGAAGGAGACCTCGATGGATAACGATGCAATACAGATACTCCAAACCTCCGATGACGCCGCCGAAATGGTCCAGGCCGCCGTCACGCTGGCTCGCGAGGGCCAACCGGACGATCACGATGCGCTGTTCGGCTTGCTACGGTCGCCGGAGTTCCTCGCACGTCTGGACGACGAAGAAGACTACGAGGAGATGGCGGTGCAACTACGCGTCGGACGCGTGCTCGATGCCCTTAGCGAGAACAGAACCCCCAGCACGCGAAAAGTGCTGGTGAAGCTGACGCAGGAGCAGCCGTTCCTGGACCACTCTCGACGCGTCGAGGCCCTGATCGCCGCGTGCGCGAACTTGCGACCCCCCGGCCCGCGAGTGGTCGCCTTCTGGGCTCGCTACGCCAAACCGGAAGATCCGCTGGCCACGTTCGCCGTCGCGGCGACCGTCACCAACGGCGACCCCGAGGCGCTGGACCTGATGGAAAAGTGCATGGCCCACCCCGGCTTCGACGCTAATACCAAGATCGCCTGGATGCAGATGTGCATTTTCAGCTCTCGGAACGATCTGCCCCTGCTGCAAAGCTGCGATCGCCTGCTCCGCGGCGGTCTGCCGGTTGATCTTCGCGACGATCTGGTGGAGGTGCTGTTCGCGACGTCGTCCGAAGAGTGGTTCCCGACGATGCCGTCGGTCCCCGCCGCGCCGGATCGCGCCGAGGCGAGCGTGCAATCTCGCGAACAGCTTCGTACGATTGGCGAGATGGCGCTGGAGACGATCGATCTGAACCCCGAGCAGAAGGCCGACGTGGAAGCTGTACTGGCCACGCTCAGGCCGCCGGAGTCGCCGGAGACGCCCGACCAACCTGAGCAATAGTACTTCCCCATGGCCCCCTCTGCTGATGCCAGCGGGAACAGTCGCGCGCCATGACAGAGTTGCTTGTGATCGCCGCTTTTCTTCCGTAACGCGCGACGGAGGGCATGGGCGCCATGTTGACTCGCGAGATGCTATTAATGGCCACCTGGCGGCGGCGTGGCGACCATCGCGGCTGCTATCGGCGGGTTGGCGCCGTCTGCCGCCGGGTGTTCTATGCGGGGCGGCCCACGTTCGCAAGAGAGAGTCCCGGTCGTCGTGGCGCGGCATGCATTACAGCGATGGCATCGTATCTGATAAACCGTCGCGTTTCTTCTGCTCGCGCCGCAGAGATCTTCCAACCATGACCATTCCAGGACCAGCCAACACGCAAAGAGCAAGCATGGGACCGGCAATTGCCCAGTTGGCGACGCCTTTTTGCCCGCCAAATACCGCCATCAGCAACTGCAGGAGCATAAGGCAACCGAGGACCCCTGCGGCGAGAAGGGCTGTGCCGAATACCTTATGTCGACGATCCCAGCCCCAGAGAGCTGCCCCAGCAATGAGCAGGAGAGAACCGACGACAAAAGCAGGGATGTATAACCAAAGACGCGTAAGCGGTTGGCCACTGGCCAACCGCAGCGCGATGAGTAAGGGCGACATCGCAAAAAGGCCTGGTCCATATAGTGTACCCAATACCAGTAGCAGTCCTGCCCCAAGTTTTCGGAGCACACCAACCTTGGCGGTGGTCATTGCTCGCCTCCCTTCCACATGTCGGATTTCCTGTTCATCTTCGACAGAGTACCCCACGTTGGCCCACGTTCACAAGAGAGAAACCCGGTAGCGCCTCCCGGAGGTGGTGACATAAATTGGGGGCGACGCGAACAACGGCAACGGATTTCCACGAATTGCACGAATCAAAGCGAATTGCGGTTCTCATCGCGAACCGGTGGCGGATACTCGTTCAGCCATGATGTAATCGCTTGCTTGGAACGGGGTTCGGTCGTTCAAGTGAATCCGCCGGCAAGGCCCGTAGGGCCGACAGATTTGTAGCCCGGTCCGTAAGGGCCGGGTAGGGTTCGCCCCCTAGCGCCCCAAGCCCCGATAGGGGCGACACCCCGTGGCCATACGGTCTGTGTGTCGCTCCTGGCGGGGCTTGCATCGGAGGGGCGCCTCACGGTTCTCGACGCGGCGAGCTAGAACTCTTTCGCCCCTAACGGGGCTGGCCCGCCATGGCGTGAAACACACCACCGGGAAGACCACGACAATCCGATGAGAACCCCAAGTACAAGAAGCACGCAAAGCAACGGCGAACTCACAGCCAACAGGAACGAACAAAACAGACGACACAACTTCCCTTATCTGTTTGTATCAGCACCGATTATGGACCGCCATCATCAAAAGTCGCACGCCCAGGATGAAGAAGTGGCCCAAAAACCCCTTGCAGATGGGCGATGAGGTGCTATAATCCTCGATTCTTGTCCCGACGACGGGACGAGTGTGGCATGAACGCCCGTAGAAATGGTCACCGAAGGAGAAATCCGTGGCACATAGTCCGTCAGCGAAGAAACGCATCCGCCAGAACGAGAAACGCCGCCTGCTGAACCGCCGCCGCAAGGACGGCGTGAAGGAAGCCGTGCGCGACTTCAAAGAGCTGATCGCCGATGGCGATACCGCCAGCGCCGCCGAAGCGCTGAAATTGGCCTACAAGAAGATCGACAAGATCGCGGCCACCAACACCATCCACAAGAACACAGCCGCACGCCGCAAGAGCAGTCTGGCGAAAGAGTTGAACGCCGCCTCCGCCAGCGCATAAAGTAGACGCTCTTGCGTCGTGAATCTCGGTCGAATCACACCCGCTAGGTCTTAGACTTGGCGGGTTTCTTTTGCGCCTGTGCCGCGACGCGACCTCTCAGCGCATGAACAAGGCTCCCCGAAGGGAGCCTTGCGTGAAGCATTTTGTACGGTGCTGTGCTGGATGAATTGCCGAGCCTACCGTCGCCGCCTCAGCAACGCGACCCCACCCACCGCCAGCAGCGTCAGCGTGGCCGGTTCGGGGGTGGGCATCTGGGAGAGCTTGAAGATCGCCGGGGAAGGCGGCGCGTCGATCGGCGCGTCATTAAGGCCAAGATCGATATCGATCACCATGGTTCCCGAGCCGGTGCCGGCGTGGAACGACTCGTTGTCGAGGACGACGCCGCCCTCAACCGACAGCATTTCGACGTCCAGAGCGGGGTTCTGTTCCCACGTGTACTGGGTGAACGGCGAGATCAGCCAGCCGTACTCCTGAACGTCGGTGGTCGGGTTGGTCATTTCCTGATTGAACCCGGCGATTCCGTGGCGGAACAGCAGCCAGTGGAAATCGGTCCAATCGCTGCCGGTGGAGTTGGCGATATTCTCTTCCAGAATGATAATTCGCGTGGCCAGATCTTCGGCCGCCACATCATCGACCTGAGAAAACGTCAGCGTAATGGACGGAAAATCGCCGGTGAACGGATCGGGTCCGAACCGGAAATTCTTGGAAATAATGATGGACACCCACTTTATGCCACCATTCTCGCCTTCGGATTGGACATCCACGTTCAGGTCGTAGTAGCTGGGGCCATTGACCTTCCACCCCGAATTACCCAAGGGAACATCCTCAGTGCTCATCACCGCACCTTGGGCCGACAGCACGAGCATTCCCACCACGATGGATGCAACAGGGATCCACGAGCGACGCATGAGCAATCCTCCTTCTTAGAATCCCGCAGAGGTTGCGGAACCAAATGAGCTATACAACTATTGAGCACAACAACACTTAAGCGAGCATACCCAAACAGGCGACCCGCGCAACGATCCAACGCGAACCCGCGCCGAAGCCTAGCCAAAGATACCGAGCGCGAGAACAGAGCACTGAGCCTTCCAGGCCGAAGCTGAGCAATAATGCTTCAACCCTTATCGGCAATATAGCCGCGATGGACGATTCTGTCAAGGAAGAAAATTCCATGTCGCGTCCGAAGGTGTGCGACATCAATTGGGGGCGGCGCGAACAACGGCAACGGCTTTCCGCGAATGGCACGAATCAAAGCGAACTACGGTCCTCCTCCCGAACCGGTGGTGGATACTCGTTCGGCGATGATGGAATCGCTTGCTTAGAACGGGGTTAGGGCGTTCAAGTGAATCCGCCGGCAAGGCCCGTAGGGCCGACAGATTTGTAGCTCGCCGCGGCGAGGTTGGGTTCGCCCCATAGCGCCCCAAGCCCCGATAGGGGCGACACCCCGTGGCCATACGGTCTGTGTGTCGCTCCTGGCGGGGCTTGCATCGGAGGGGCGCCTCACGGTTCTCGACGCGGCGAGCTAGAACTCTTTCGCCCCTAACGGGGCTGGCCCGCCATGGCGTGAA
>CBDVCA010000164.1:0-7196 GCA_965372365.1 uncultured bacterium | reverse complement strand
AACACCACAGTATCCCTGGGACAGGGTACTAGCCCCCTGCAGTGCAGGGGGTCGCCGGACCGATGGTGCTCCCGCTGCGTAACTCGATGTCGATCGGAGCGAAGGGAAGCTCGATCTACATGCGATGGGTTCACACATCATAGGATATCACACGTCTCCTGACCCCCCGCACTGCGGGGGGCTAGTAACGGCAGGCACTCGTCAGGCCAATGAACCCCAAAAGGGTCTACTCGACGGTCGCCTCGTGGTTGTGGCCGCCGGAGGCGCCTCTTCGCTTCAGGCCTCCCAGTCCCATCCGCTCCAACAGGGAGTAGAGGGTCACGTACATCGTGGGCACCACGACCAACGTCAGGACGGTGGCGAAGCCGAGGCCGAAGATCACCGCGGTGGCCATTGGCGCCCACCATTGGGAGGTTTCGCTTCGGGTGATCAGCCGCATGGAGCGGAAATCGAACGCAACGCCGGTGGCCATGGGGATCAGTCCGAGGATGGTCGTCACCGCCGTCAGCAGCACCGGGCGAAGACGCGTCATGCCGGCCTGCATGGCCGCCTCGACCAAACCCATGCCCCGGCGCTCCAGTTGGCGGGTGTAGTCCAGCAGGACGATGGCGTTGTTGACGACGACCCCGGCCAGCGAGACGATGCCGATGCCGGTCATAATCACCACGAACGACATCCCGGTCATCAGCAGCCCGGCGAAGACGCCGACGAGGCTCAGCAAAACCGTGACCATGATGATCGCTGGAATGCCCAGCGTGTTGAACTGCGTAACCAGGATCAGCAGGATCGCCAGAATCGCGATGACGTAGGCCTTGGAGAGGAACGCCGTCGCTTTGTCCTGCTCTTCCTTCTCGCCGGCGTACTCAATCGTCACATCCGGCGGTATCACCAACGTGGCCAGCAGGCCCTGGACTTCCTTGAGGGCTTCATCGCTGAGGCGGCCTTCGACGTCGGCGGTCAGCGTGATGACTCGTTTCTGATCGATGCGATTGATGTCGCCGTAGCCGCCGCGATATTCGAACCGCCCCAGACTGCTCAGCGGGACCGGCTCGCCGCGGCTGTTGGGCAACGACCATCGCATGAGGTCCTCAAGATTGGTCCGCTGCTCCAGCGGCATGCGAACCGTGATATCGAACTCCTCGTTGAATTGGCGATAGATGCTCACCTTGGAGCCGAACACGGCCGTCTTGAGGAACTGCCCGATCATGTTGGTGCTGACGTCCAGCAGCATGACGCGCCGCCGATCCGGGATGAACTGCAGCTCCGGCCGGCTGGCCTCGTAATCACTCCGCAAGTTCACCACGCCCGGCACGCCTTGGATCAGAGCCTTGGCCTTCTCACTGAGGGGGGCGAGGTCGCCGAAACTGTCGCCGGCGATCTGGACCATGATCGGCGCTCCGGTGGGCGGACCTTCCTCGGCGCTGTCCACGGTAATTTCGGCGCCGGGGATGTCGGCGAGTAACTCGCGAATATCCTTGATCGCTTCGGCGCTGGGGCGTTTGCGGTCTTTGTAGTCGTTGAACACCAGCGTAAGGTTGGCCACGTGCGCCCCGGTTGGCATGTCGGAGAAGCCCATGGCCCCGCCGGCCGAACCGACATTGGTGGTCAGGTGCTCCAGTTCCAGATCATCCTTTTCGGCGATCCGGGCGGCAATGCGCCCTTCGACGATGCGGCTCAGCATGTCGGTGTGTTTGACGTTGGTCCCTTGGGGGCAGCGGATCGTAATCAGCCCCTGCGCCGGATCCATCTCGGGGAAGAATTCCAGCCCGTGGTTGAACTTGGCGTACAGAACACCGACCACGGCCAGCGAAAGCCAGGCCAGCGTCAACGTCACGAGCCGGGCCGAGACGGTCCCCAGCGCTTTGCCCAGCAGATTGCGATACACGCGGCTTACCCAATGCACGCGTTCGGGATCGTGGGTTCGCCCCTTGGCGCTGGCCAACACGGTGGCCGCGACGGGGCTGATCACCAGGGCGACGAACAGCGAACTGCTCAGCACGATGATAACGGTCAGCGGTAAGTAGCTCATGAACTCGCCCATGATCCCCTGCCACATCAGCATCGGGGCGAACGCCGCGACGGTGGTCGCCGTCGATGCGATCACCGGCCAGGCCACCTCGGCGGCGCCTCGTCTGGCCGCCTCGATGCGGCCGTAGCCCAATTGCATGAACCGGAAGATGTTCTCCACGATCACGATGGCGTTGTCGACCAGCATCCCCAGCGACAGGATCAGGCTGAACAGCACGATCATGTTAAGCGTAACGCCCATCGCCTGGAGGATGGCGAAGCTCATTAGCATACTCAGCGGAATCGCCAGCCCGACGATCAGACTGGTTCGCAGGCCCATCGCCAGCATCAGCACGGCCACCACCAGGACCAGCCCGGTGAGGATGTTGTTCTCCAGGTCGCTGACCATATTGACGATTTCCTCGGACTGATCCATCGTCGTGTCGATGTGCACGCCGGCGGGCATCATCGTGCGGGCCTTGGCGAGAATGGCTTTGATGGTTCCGGCGATTTCCAGAATGTTGGCGCCGACGCGCTTCTTGACCGTCAGCGTAATCGACGCTTGGCCGTCCAGTCGCGAGAAGGTGTCGCGATCCTTGAACGTGTCGTACACGGTGGCGACGTCGCTGAGATAGATCGGCTTGCCATGCCGCGTCGTCAGCAGCAGGTGGTCAATGTCGGTGGCGTCGGCGAACTCGCCCTGCACGCGAACGGTGACCTTGGAGCCGGCCGTATCGAGCCCGCCGGCGGAGATGTTCACGTTCTCACCGGGAACCAGCCCGATCAGTTCGGCAACCGAAATCTGATACGCCGCCATGCGGTCGGGGTCGAACTCCAGGCGAATCTCCCGCTCCAGCGCCCCGAGCACTTCACAGTCCAGAACGCCCGAGACTTGTTCGATCCGGTCTTCGAGTTCCTCGGCGATCTTCTTCAGCCGCATCGGCGAGATTTCGCCGGAGATGCTGATCATCATGATCGGGAACTCGGCGACGTTCAGTTCGGCCAGCGTGGGCTCCTCGGCGCCGTCGGGGAGGTCGGGCTTGGCTTGGTCGATCTTATCGCGAACGTACTGCATCGCGTCGTCGATCTCGATATCGGGGTAGAACTCGATACGAATCAGGCTCATCCCCTCGCGACTGGTCGAGCGAATCTCCTTGACGCCCTTGAGGCCGGTGAGCTTCTGCTCGATCTTCATGGTGACCGAGCTTTCGATGTCCTCGGGGGAGACGCCCTCGTAGACCGTGGAGACCAAGACCCAGGGGATCGGGACATCCGGCGCCGACTCTCGCGGCAGCGTGGCGTAACTCCAGGCGCCGGCGACGACAATCATCGCCGTCAGCACAAATACGGTCGTACGGTTCTTCAGAGCCGCGTTGGAAAGGATCATCTCTACTCCTTCGGCGCGGTCGGCCGCGGGGCGGGGGTCTCGGTAGGCGGCGTCGGCAATCCCAATTCCTCCAGCAGTTTCTCGGGGGTGGGACACTCGATGATGGCCTGTCCGTCACCGAGCAATCGCTGGCCCTGGATGATCAGCCGGTCGCCGGCGGTGAGGCCTTCGCCGGTCACCGGGTCGATCGCGAGCATCATCTTGCCGTGAGTGACGTCCTGACGGAACCCCACCTTCCGGCGATGGGCCTTGCCGTCGCGACTGATGAATACCTCATAGTCTCTCTCCAGCGGAGCCGCGGCGTCAAAGGGGATCATAATGGCGTTGGCGACCGCCTGACGAACCAACGCCACACGCACGAACATGCCCGGGCGGATGGCGCCGTCGGTGTTGGAAATGATGATCTCGGTGCGGAACGTACGCGTGCTCGGGTCGGCGACGGCCTCGATGAAATGGATCGTCCCGCGAACCTTCCGGTCACTGAGCGCCTCGACGACGATGTCGGTCTCCTGCCCGATCTCCAGGAATCGCACGTCCAGTTCCGGAACGTGGACCACAACGCGGAGGCAGCGAGTTTCGACGATCTCGACGACCACCTTGCCGGGATCGACGTACTCGCCGATCTCGACGGGCAGATCGCTGATCCGACCGATCTGGTCGACGCCGCAGACGGGGTCGTGAATGCGATCCGGCGCTCGGATCACGGTCTGGCGAAGGTGAGCGGCGGCCAGTTCCATGGCCGCCCGGGACCCGATCGACGCCGAACGGGCGAGGTCCATCTCCATCTCCGTGGCCACGCCCCCGCCTCGAGCGTCGGAGAACCGTTTGACCTCACGAGCGTCGAAATCGGCCTTCGCTTGCGCCTGATCGGCGGCAGCCTGGAGCAGATCATCGTCGAGCTTGACCAATACCGCCCCCGGCGCGACAGCGTCGCCTTGGCGAACGGTGATGTCGGCGATTCGCCCGGCCGTCTCGGCCGACAGATGCAGCGTGGTCCAGGGCTCCACGTCGCCTTTGAGAACGAACGTATCGATCAACTGCTCGATCGGAATGATCTCCATCACCGAGACGTTCACCACCGGAGGAACCACCTCCGGGGCGACCTCCTCACGGGCTCTGAGTTGCCACAGACCCCACACGATCGCCACGCCAACGACCACCGTGATGATCGGGCCGAGGAGCTTGGCCAGGAATGAGTTCCCGGATTTCTTCTTTGTCATCACGACCTCAATTCCCCCTCGTTGGCCGGAGCCCGCAGGCCCCGACAGATCAATTCAACCAGCCGCGGCAGTTCGGTCTCGATCATCCGGCGATTCTCGACCACCATATACGGCGGCTCAAACCCCCCGACGCTCAACTGCACCAGCCCCGCAATCGGCCCCGGCGCCAGGTCGGCACAGAAGGCCCCGTCCCGCTGACCGTCGGCGATAATCCCGGCGATGATCTTACGCGACTCTTCGCGCGCTTCAAGAGCGTACCGAGAAGCCGCGTCCATCACCTCGATCCATAGCGTCGGCGAATGCGGCGCCTGATGGCAAAAGTCCCAAATGTGAAGCAGCCCTTCCAGCAGCATCGCCTTGAGCCGCTCCGGGGCCGGGAGATCGCGCCGGGCGGCCCGGGACATAATGTCCAACGCCTCGCGGCATATCCGACCACTACAGGCGCCGAAGATCGATTCCTTGCTCGGGAAGTGCATGTAAATACTACCCTTAGCCACTCCGGCTTCGGAGGCGATCTCGTTCACCGTCGTCCGCTTGTACCCGTAATGAAGGAACAGCCGACTGGCGACGTCCAAAATCCGCTCACGAATTGCGTCATTACTCATCGGTTATATCCTGACTCGATGACCGTTTGGGTCATAAGGTCAATCGTACCGACCAAGCCGCACCTGTCAAGCCTAATTTGAACTAAATGACCAAATGGGTCATGTGGTCACAAGCCCGCCCCACTTGCGGGGTCTGGGGGGGGCAGGTACCCTGTGATCTGAACAGGGCAATCAACAGGAGTCACGCCATGCGATACGTTTGGGTCGTTACGATCGTTCTCGCCGGAGCGTTGGTCGGCTGCACCGGCGACGAGCCGAACACCCCTTCATCCAAGGCCGCCAAGCCGCCGGCCGACCAAACGTGGCCGCAGTTCCGAGGCCCGACCGGCGATGGTGTCGCGGCGGCGACGGCCGCCGTGGTCGCCGACCTCGACCCGGCCAAGCACATGGCGTGGCGAACCCCCCTCGCCGCGGCGGGCAACAGCTCGCCGATCGTCTGGGGCGATCGGATCTTCCTGACCGGCGAGGGGCTAGGGATTCTCGCGTTCGATCGATCGACGGGTAAGCCGTTGTGGGATACGGCGTTGACCGCCCCGCTGGCGTCGGGGGCTGCCGACGAAGAAGATCACGAACCGAGCGAATACGGAACCGCCTCGGCCACCGCCTGCACCGACGGCGAGCGGGTGTACGCCTTCTTCGGCTCCGGCGTCATCGGCTGCGTCGACTTCACCGGCAAGCAGGTGTGGGCCAAGCGGCTCGTCGATCATCCCGCCAACACCTTCGGCCTTGCAGCCAGCCCCATCGTGCATAACGGGGTCGTGATCCAACTGATCGATCAGGAACCCAACGACGACGGCGACGAGCCGGTGTACACATCGTTCATCGTCGGCCTCAACGCCGCTGACGGCGCCGAACTGTGGCGACAGCCGCGGCCGGTGTACAGTTCATGGGCCGGCCCCCTGCTGGTTCGCCACGGGGCGCGAGAAAGCATCGTTACGTGCGCCAGCCCGTGGGTGATCTCCTACGACCCGGCCACCGGCGCCGAGCGATGGCGCGCCGGCGGGCTCGAAGGCGACGTCGCCGCAACCCCCATCGCCTCCGACGGACGGGTGTACGCGTTCAGCGACCCCAGCGGATCGGTTTTGGCGATTCGCCTCGGCGGCGGCGGCGACGTAACCCAAACGCACGTCCAATGGACCTTCGACGAGGACCTCCCCGACGTCGCCAGCGCCCTGACCGATGGACAAAGGCTCATCCAGATCAGCGACATGAACGATGCGCGGGGCATCGACGCCACCACCGGCGAACCGCTGTGGCGGACCGAACTGTCCAACACGGTGTACGCCTCCCCGGTTCTTGTGGCCGCCAGGATGTACGTCATCGACACCGAAGGCCAACTGAGCCGAATCGAGCCGTCGACCGGCGCCGTCGAGCACACCGTCGAACTGGGCGAAACGGTCAACGCCTCTCCGGCGGTCGTCGGCGACTTCCTCTACATCCGCGGCGCCAAGACGCTGATGTGCCTGGGCGGGGGGAAATAGCGCCGGCCCCAGCCGTATAAGGCTCTACCGCAGATATGCGGATGAATCGTTGGCAAGAAGCATGCTCATGTTCTTATCTTTCAGAAGGTTAAACGTTCTGGAAGAACATCGAGACATGAGCATGCGTGTTGGCGGTCGCAGGAAGCTGTTCTCTTTCGCCGGTTATCGGGTTGCGGATGCTATCGTGGCCGCCGATGTGGTTCAAGTCAATCCGGACGCGGATCGTCGGTATCGGTTGGCCTGTCCCGATTGTGGCCCGACCATGGGAGTCAACCGCACGACCCTGCACACGGCGCGGGATCTCCCTGTGGGGACGGCCCGTTCGGTGTTGATACGCTACCCGGCCCGCCAGGGTTGATCTAATCTAAGGGGGCAGTCTAATCTAAGGGGACAGGCTACTTTTTCAGAGGGCGAGACACCATCAGGCGCCGTAAAAGTAGCCTGTCCCCTTAGATTACAACGGCCGGATGGGAGGCTTCAACAACCTCATCAGCCG
>CBDVCA010000163.1:0-7252 GCA_965372365.1 uncultured bacterium | reverse complement strand
TATACCACGGGCTCGCGCCCGAGGCTACTACCAAACGCCGCTACGCGGCTAACGGAAACGGCGCGCCTGATCGATCGGTGTCATCTGCCAATCCCCCTCACGCCACCCCCGCCTTCTTCATCGCGTCTTGCCGGGTCTTGCATCCGATGCACCGTCCGCAGGGTTCGGGGCCGGGTCGGAGGCAGCTGTAGGTGTCGGGGATGGGGACGTTGAGTTCGCGGGCGAGGCCGACGATGGCTTCTTTGGTGTATTGGGCGAGGGGGGCTTCGATGGTTGGGGCTTTGCCCTCGGGGAGGCTGCGTTGGACGAGCTGCCAGCAGAGCAGGCGGACGGCGTCGGCTCGGTCGGGGTAGTTGCCGGGGTTGTCGAGGCTGACGCCCCAGACGACGCGATCGGCGCCGAGGGTGTAGGCCCAGGCCGCGGCTCGGCATATCATGGCCGGGGCGAGCATGGGTACGAAGGTTCGGGCGAGGAAGCCGCCGACGGCGCGGGCGTCTTCGATGTCGGCGCGGGGGGTGATCAGCGTCGAGTCGACGACCTGGCCCCAATCGCCCAGGGAGACGACGAGGTTGTGGGCGGGCTCGATCCATTCGCAAATCGCGCGGAACGCAAGCTCCTCGGCCTCGGCGGCCTGTTGGCCGTATTTCACGTGCATCAGTGCGACGCGGCTTTGGGTTTTGGCCAACGCCGCGGCCACCGCCGAGTCGAGGCCGCCGCTGGTCAGAACCACCGCCAGTTTCTTCGCCATAGTCAGATCCTCGCGATCATCCCTCCGTACCGCCCGGCTCGTTCGCCCTCACGCCGGTAACTGAAGAACCGATTATCGCAGATGCTGCACACGCCCGCCACCTCGATATTTCGCCCCGCCAGCCCCGCCTCGGTCAACTGGGCGACATTCGCCGCCCACAAATCGAAATACGTCCGCCCGTCGCGGCCGATTACGCATCGCCGGCCCGCCGCCCCCAGCGATCGGTCGACGGCCTCGATCACGTCGGCTCCGACCTCGTAGCAGCACGGCCCGGCCGAAGGGCAGACCCCCGCGTGCATCGTCGCCGGGTCGCAGCCGTAGGCGTTTTGCATGGCCGCGATGAGCCGGGCGGTCACTCGCCCCACCGTGCTTCGCCAACTGGCGTGGGCCATCGCCACCGCCCCCGTCGCCGGATCGGCGACCAGAACGATCGGGCAATCGGCCGACAAGCCCAGCACCGCCACGCCCGGCCGATCGGTCATCAATCCGTCAGCCTGAACGCTCGCGGCCATCGCTTCGTCGGCGGTGGCGATGTCATTTCCGTGAACTTGATGAACGGTCACGAACCGCTCGGCCCCGATCGCCGCGACCAGGGCTTGCCGATTCGCCGGGCCGAACGGGTGATCTGCGCGAAAACTCGCCCCCCGGGGGCCGGTTCGGGTGCTGACGGCGTGTGTGATTCCGGGTAGCTCGGCCAAATGCGACAAGCGGCCCACCAGCCAGCCGTCAGCCAGGTGATCAAAGCGGCAGGCGGCGGCGTTACTGCACATCCAGCAGCACCTTCACCACGTCAGGCCCGGCGGCCGCGGCCAGGGCCTCTTCGGCGTCATCGAGCCTCATGCGAAGGCTGATCAGGTTCGCCACGTCCACTTCCCGCCGCGCCAACGCGTCGAGGGCGTCGGGAAAAGGCCCGCACCGCGAGCCGATCAGCGTAATCTCGTCGATGACCAGCGGGGCAAGGTTTACCGCCCTGACGTCGGCGTACGTACTCTTCAGGGCGATCGTCCCTCGCGGCCTGACCGTTTCCATCGCGAGCTCAAGGCCTTCGGCAGAGCCGGTGGCGTCGACGGCGATGTCGGCGTCCTTGCGAGGGATGAAATCGGCCGCCAGGGTCGTCTGGATATGCTGGCGCTCGGCGAGTTCGAGTTTGGCCGGATGGTTGCCGACCAGCAGCACCGACGGGCACTGGGGCTTCAACACCCGGGCGATCAACTGCCCGAGCCGCCCGTCGCCGAAGACGACCACCTTCTGGCTGATGTCGAAGCGAATCTGCCGGGCCAGTTGCAACGCCGCGGCCACCGGTTCGACGAACACGGCCTCGTCGTCGCTGACGCCGTCGGGGACCGCGTGGAGATTCCGCACCGGTACGGCCACTCGCTCGGCGAAAACGCCGTCGCGACCGTCGATGCCCAGCACCGTTCGCCGGCGGCAATGGTTGCGAAGCCCGCCGGCGCACATATCGCAACGGCCGCAGACGCAGTTGATCTCCGAGACGACCCGCTTGCCCATCCACTTGGCCGGGCCTTCGACGACGCGGCCGACGAATTCGTGGCCGAGTACGCCCCGAAACTCCATGAAGCCCCGGATAATCTCCAGATCGGTGCTGCACACGCCCGCGCGAATCACCTCGACCACCGCCTCATCCGGACCCGGACGCGGGTCGGGATAGTCGTTGCGAACCGTGACTCGCTCTATGAACTCAACTGCTTTCATCTGTCACCCCAACTTCCAATCGCTGCTCCGCTACGCCTGCGGCGGGCGCCGTTCACCATTTCCACCACGGCTTCGTCGGCACGGTCGCCACGGCGAACGGATCGTCCTTGGCCGCCAGTGAGGCTCGCCATCGGCCGATCTGGTAGCCGCAGTCCTCGCCGGTCAGCTCGCGTAAGGCGTTGCGGGCCGCCAGGCGAACGCCGTATTCGTGATCGTCGATCGCCTCCAGCAGCGTCTCCAGAACCGCGCGGGTCTTGTAGTGGCGCAAGGCGGTCACGCAACGAGCCCGCATCTCGTCGTCGGCCTCATTACGGGCCGCGATCGACAGCGGCGCGACCGCCGCGTCGCCGTGCACGCCGTCCAAGGCTTCGGCGGCGTCGAGCCGAACCCGAAGATCCTTGTCGTTCATCGCCTCGATGACAACGTCCAGGTACGCCGGGTCGCCCGCGCGTCCCAGGGCCGTCACCGCCGTCGCACGCACCAGCGGGGCGGGATCTTCGGCCAGCAGGGCGTAGGCTTTGAGGAACTCGCCGTCCAGCCCGCCTTTGCGATCGGCGAGCAGGACAACGCCCTCGCGCCGAAGATCGGGATCGTCGGTATCGAACGCCTTGGCGATGTCCTTGTTGGTGGTTCCGGCGCAACCGGCGAGCATGATCGCCGGCATCAATGTCCACATCATTCGAATCATCGCAAAGTATCCTGTCACGTCGCTCGAACCATTAAAAAGTATCCAGTCACGGCCTCAGTTCGTCGGTACCCACCCACGTCACATTCGGCGTCGGGCGGCCCAGGAACCTCTGGGCCACGGCCGCGAACCGATCGGGATTGTCGGTGGCGTAGCACCGCAACGTTCCGGCTCCCGGTCCGGGGTTGGCCATTCCATTATCGAGAAGATACCCCCTCACCGCAAGAGCCGCGGCCTGTCCGCTGTCAATCAGACGAACATCCGGGCCCATCAATTTCCCAATCGCTTGCGACAGCAGAGGATAGTGCGTGCACCCGAGGACCAGCACACTGGGCCGAGCCCGCTGAAGATCGTGAAGATACTCGCCCAATACGCGTAACACGATCGGATCGTCCTGGCTGCGGCCCTCCTCCACGATCGGCGCCAGCAGCGGACACGACGCCGTCAGCACCTCCCGATCGGGGCAATCGGCTCGAAACCGACGCTGGTACGCACCGCTGGCGATGGTGCCCTCGGTGGCGATGACGCCCACCGGCCCGTCGTCGGCGGCCGCGGCGATGGCCTCGCGAACGCCGGGGGCGACTACGCCGATGATCGGCACGTCGAACCGCTCGGCCAGATCGTCCAGGGCGTACGCGCTGGCGGTGTTGCAGGCGACCACCAGCAATTTGGGATTGAACCGCATCAGGAACGCGGCGTCCTCAGAAGCGAACCGCCGCACCGTCGCGGCGCTCTTGGTTCCGTACGGAACCCGGGCGCAGTCGCCCAAGTAAGCGATCTCTTCAGAGGGCATCTCTTCCATCAGGCGCCGCACGACCGTCAGGCCCCCGAGCCCGCTGTCGAAAACGCCGATGCACCGATTGGCGTGGTTCGCATCCATGCGACAGCCATCCTACCAGAACGCCCGCCGAAACCGAACTGCTGTTAAGGCCCGGAGGGCCGATAGATTTGTAGCCCCCCGCGTGAGCGGGGGGATTGCGGCGTTCGGTCAATGGGTTCGAGCCCCGTCAGGGGCGGCAGATCATCCGTCCATTCGTTCTGCCGCCCCTGCCGGGGCTTGGTCGCGTGGGTGACCGTACTCTCTACCCCGGCCCTCACGGACCGGGCTACAAATCTATCGGCCCTCCAGGCCTGAACGACCCCATCGGCACACCGCTCGGGCCAACCGAGAATCCGTCGTTCATCAACCGCGTCGGTCGCGATTGGCTCGGGCGCGAGCTTCCAGGGGCGCCAGGACCGCCTTGGGCACGCGGGGGGAGCCGATGCGGAGGTGCTCATGGTCGCGGCCGTGGAAATCGCTGCCGCCGGTGACCACGAGGCCGCGGCGGCGGGCGAGGTCGAGCAGGAATCGCGAGAAGACGTCGGTTTGGTCGGGGTGATAGACCTCCACGCCGTCGAGGCCATCGGGGATGAGCGTGCAGATGATACGCTCGCACTGGGCGTGGTTGTCGAACTCCAGATGCACAGGGTGGGCCAGGATGGCGGCCCCGCCGGCGGCGTGGATCGCCGCGATCGCCTCGTGGGCGGTCGGCTGAGGTCGAGGGACGTAGGCGCCCGCCCCGGCCTGAAGATACCGCTTGAACGCGTCGCCGATGTCCCGAGCATACCCCTTGGCCACCAGCACCGCGGCAATGTGAGGCCGCCCCACCACTCGCTTGTCGGCCGGGCCGCTGCCGGCGGCGGCCACGACTTCGTCGATGGTGATCTCGACGCCGACGTCGCGCAGCCGACGGACCATCTTGGGGTTTCGCTCCTCGCGACCCTTCCGCAACTGACGGGCAACGTCCTCAAGCGAGGCCGCCGTCGGGTCCACGTGCAAGCCGAGAATGTGCGCGTCGCCGACAGCCAACGTCGCGGAGATTTCGATTCCACAGACGAACTCGAGTTCCGGATACGCCGCGGCCGCCGCGACGGCTTCGGCGAGCCCGTCCAGCGTATCGTGGTCGGTCAGGGCGACCGCCGCCAGTCGCTTGCGGTCGGCCAAGGCGACAATGACCGCCGGCGCGACGCAGCCGTCGCTGGCCAAGGAGTGCGTATGAAGATCGCAGAGCCGTCTCATATGCAATTATCCGGCGGCGAGGTTCTCAAACAAAGCCGTCGACAGATATCGCTCGCCGAAATCGGGCTGAATCACCACGAGGGTCTTGCCGGCGCTGTCGGGTCGACCGGCCACCTCGATCGCCGCGGCCAACGCGGCTCCGCTGGAGATGCCGACGAACAGGCCCTCCTCGGTGGCCGCACGGCGAGCGGTCTCCATGGCGACGTTGTCGTCGATGGCGATCACTTCGTCGACGTTCTCCAGGTCCATCACATCGGGCACGAACCCGGCTCCGATACCCTGGATCTTGTGCGGGCCGGGCTCCAGAGGGGCGCCTTGGCGTGTCTGGGTCAGCACGGGGCTCCGGGTCGGCTCGACGGCGATGGCCTTCAATCCGTCTTTGCGAGGCTTGAGCCCTCTGGCCAGGCCGGTAATCGTCCCGCCGGTGCCGACCCCGGCGATGATGATGTCCACCTCGCCGTCGGTATCGGCCCAAATCTCTTCGGCGGTGGTCTCCATGTGAATCTGCGGATTGGCCGGATTCTTGAACTGCTGGGGCATGAAGCTGTTGGGGATCTCCTCGACCAACTCCCCGGCCCGTGAGATCGCCCCGCCCATCCCCTCGGCCGCGGGGGTCAGCACCACTTCGGCGCCCAAGGCCTTGAGGATGACCCGTCGTTCGATGCTCATCGATTCGGGCATCGTGAGAATGCACTTGTAGCCCCGCGCCGCGCAGACAAACGCCAAGCCAATGCCGGTATTCCCGCTGGTCGGCTCGACAACCGTCGTGCCCTTCGAGACGTGTCCGTCGCGCTCGGCGGCGTCGATCATGGCCAACCCGATGCGATCCTTCACCGAACCCATCGGATTGAAGCCCTCCAGTTTCACCAGGACCGTCGCATTGTCGCCGCAAAGGCTGCGAACCCGCACAAGAGGCGTCCCGCCGACCGTCTGTGTGATGTCATCGTAGATTCGGGCCATGGCTTGCTCCTGACTATGTCCAGTGTTCGTACTCGCTTCGCGTGTATTGTAGGGGAGAATCCCTCTAATGCAAGCATTCCCGATCGGATTACTCAAGATTCTTCTCACAAAAACGCACCTCCCGGCACATCACACATCCAAGTAGTCATATTCACCTGCTTTACAGCACGGGCACTCAATGGCGCCGGCGTTAGCGGCCACGTCGAATTCGGTGATCCTGTTGGTCCACAGGTCGAACGAGACCAGTTTGCGACTGATGGCGTCCAGCCGGCCGAGGAGCATTTTGATCGCCTCCAAGGCCTGCAGACCGGCGATCATGTGCACCGCCGGGCCCAGTACGCCGACCGATCGACAGGTCTGGGCGGTGCACGACGGAGGTGGGCTGTCGTAAATGCATCGAAGGCATGGGGTCTCGCCGGGGACGATGTTCATGGTCATCGCCGCCGCTCCCACGACCCCGGCGTAAATCCATCGCAGGCGGGTCTTCTGGCAGGCGTCATTGAGAATGAAGCGGGCGGGCCAATTGTCGGTTCCGTCCAACACGAGATCGACCCCGTCGATCAGTTCCAGAGCGTTGGTCGCCTCCAGCCGGGCCTGGATCGGTTCGACCCGAACCTGGCGATTCAACCGGCCCAGATGCTCGGTCGCGGCGGCGACTTTGGCGACACCGGCGGCCGCGTCGGCCTCGGTGTAGAGGTGCTGGCGATGGAGGTTGTCCAGATCGACTCGATCGTCGTCAACGATTCGCAGCCGGCCGACACCCGCCCGGCACAGCGACTCGGCCAGAGCCGACCCCAACCCCCCCACGCCGATAATCGCGACCGACGACGACGCCAGTCGCCTCTGGCCGGCGGGGCCGACGTTCTCGTACGCGATCTGCCGATCGTATCGCCCGGAATGTGGTTCGTTCGTCGATTTCACCTGCGCCAGTGTAGTGACCAGGGCCGGGGCGCTCAAGAAAACATGCAATCGCCGGCGCTCAAGGGGTGGCTGGATTTCCCGGCAATGAACGTCTGATGCTGAATCGTCCCCGGGACGGAGTTCTACGGCTTCGACGGCTTGCCGATCACGATCCGAGCCATCTCCC
>CBDVCA010000162.1:0-7300 GCA_965372365.1 uncultured bacterium | reverse complement strand
TGTCCTCCCGCAACGCCGCCCGAACCACACGAGCCTTGAACACCGCCGTGAACCGCCTTCGCTTCCTAATCGCCATCTCGTCTCCTTCCTGAGCCGCAACAGCCCATTCTACACCGAGACGATTCCACCTTAAACCAGCGCCCAGTTTCCGGGGACACGCTCAGTTCACAAGACGTGCAACGTGTTGGACAAACTGCCCAAGAGCGTCCAGGCCAAAGCCAAGGGCATGCTGCATGAGATCTGGCAAGCGGAGACCAAGGCGAATGCCGAGACGGCGTTCGACCTGTTCGTGACGACCTTCGCGGCGAAGTACCCCAAGGCCGCCGAGTGCTTGTCGAAGGATCGGGAAGTTCTGCTGACGTTCTACGACTTCCCCGCCGAGCACTGGCGCCACCTGCGAACGACCAATCCGATCGAAAGCACGTTCGCGACGGTGCGTCTCCGCCACCGCCGCACCAAAGGCAGCGGCAGCCGCATCGCCTGCCTGACGATGGTGTTCAAACTGGCCCTGGCGGCCGAGAAACGATGGCGACGATTGAACGGCAGTGCGCTACTACCCGACGTGATTCGCGGCGTGCGATTCATCGACGGCGTCAAGGAAATCGCCGCGTGATAGCGAATTCGTCATCCACAACATTTGACAATATCTCATTTTGAGGAACGTGGCCGCCGGCTCCATCAGTCGTACGAAGATCCGTGGGGTCGCCACCGACAACAGCGTCGAAGACTTCGGTTTCGCCGCCGACAACCCGTTCAGCACCCTTACCTGGCACGGTCCGGGCTCCGGCAAGCTCGGAACCTTCAGGAAGCCCGCGTGGCGGGAAGCCACTCCTGGTGACATGGATGACTTCATCGTGCGGGTCGTTTAGTAGTAGTCGCCCCGCAGCGATAACCGGCAAGGGGAGCAACAGGGACCCGACGCGCCTCACACGCGTCGGGTCCTTGATTTATCGGCTCATGTCGCATTAATGGGTGGCGCCTTCAAGCGAAACGATCGCCGTAGGCGGAAGTGGAGCTTGTGGGTGACAATTCCGGAATCGTTCTGCCCGGACGCAGCGCACTGCGACGACAAACCACCCACAAACTCGCTGCGCTCGTTTGAAGGCGCCACCCACCAAGGCGCCGACCCTCGCCCGGCACATTCCTCGTGCGGGCGTCAATCATTAACGGCAGGTCTCTGGCCATGAGAACTCCCCGATAATCCGTCATGAATCTGACTTATCGGTAGGGGAGGCGGCGGATCGCCTGGCGATCAGAGTTTGCGATCCAAGCGTCGATATTGGACGGCTTCGGCGAGGTGGTGGGCCGCGATGGACGGCGCGCCTTCGAGGTCGGCGATGGTTCGCCCGAGGCGGAGCACTTTGTCGTGGGCGCGGGCCGACAGCCCCATCTCGCTCATGGCCTGCTTGAGGATGGTCTCGCCGGCGCCGTCGAGCTTGCAGTGGGTGCGAAGTTGCTCGCTGGTCATCGACGCGTTGGTTATGACGCCGGCGCCGGCGAACCGCTCGCGCTGGACGGTGCGGGCGTCGGTCACCTGCCGACGCATCTCCCCGGAGGTCAGCCCGTCGCCGGTGGGGTGGCGAAGGTCGCGAAAACTGACGGCCGGGACCTCGATGTGGATATCAATCCGGTCGATCAGCGGCCCGCTGACGCGGCCCATGTAGCGTTCGACGGCGTTGGGGGTGCAATTGCACTGGCGCTTGGGGTCGGTGGCGTAGCCGCAGGGGCAGGGGTTCATCGCGGCGACCAGCATGATCTGGGCGGGGAAACGAAGTGTCGAATGAACTCGGGGAATCGTTACGTGCCCGTCCTCCAGCGGCTGGCGGATCATCTCCAGGGTGGGGCGGGGGAACTCCGGGAATTCATCGAGGAACAGCACCCCATGATGGGCCAGCGACACCTCGCCGGGTTGGGGGATCGCGCCTCCGCCGATCAGCGCCGCGGCCGAGCCGGAGTGGTGGGGCGTTCGCACCGGGCGGGTCGCCATAAGGCTGTGCCCGGCCGGCAGCAGGCCGCGTGAGGAGTAGATCCGGGTGGTCTCCAGCGATTCCTCGGTCGTCAGCGCCGGCAGCACCGTCACCAGTCGCTTGGCCAGCATGGTCTTGCCGGATCCCGGGGGGCCGATCATCAGGATATTATGATGCCCGGCCGCGGCGATGGTCAGCGCCCGCTTGGCCGAGGCTTGGCCGCGAACGTCGCCGAAGTCGATATCGTAGACCGCCGCCTGGTTGAACACCGCTTCGAGGTCGACGTGGGTGGCGTCGATGGGCAGTTCGTCGGTGAGGAACCCGACCGCCTGGGCGAGCGTATCGCAGCCGATGACGCTGATATCGTCGACGACGGCCGCCTCGGATGCGTTCCCGCGTGGGCAGATCACGCCCCAGAGGTTCTGCTCTTTGGCCAGCATGGCCGCGGCCAGTGCGCCCTTGACGGGGCGAAGCCGGCCGTCGAGCGCCAGTTCGCCGAGGACGAGGAACCGGCTGTGCTTATCGCAGGTCAGCTCGCCCCCGGCCATCATCACTCCCAAGGCGATGGGCAGATCGTACGCCGGCCCTTCCTTGCGAATGTCGGCCGGGGCGAGGTTGATCGTCACCTTGGGCCCGGGCCATCGATATCCGGAATTCCGCATCGCCGACTGCACGCGGCTGATCGCTTCTTTCACAGCCGCGTCCGGCAACCCGACCAGCGACAGTTCGCCGTCCCCGCCGCGAGCAACGTCCACTTCCACCTCGCAAGCGGCCCCGTCGATGCCCTGCAGCACCATACTATGGATGCGTGAGATCATAATGTATTAGAGAATGTATTAGAAAAGTTCTACCCGGCCCCCGGCCACACCCCGCGGCCGCGACGGGTTCCATGGGAGAAACGATACCGCAAAGACGTCCCCGTGTAAACGGGGAATCGGAAAAGAGTTTGTAAAATGTTAGGATGGGCGAGGGTCAGTGAGGATGGCCTAGGAGCCTGCTTTGAGGATATGTTGCTTAAGCTTAGGGTGCGTCGCCAGTGCTTGCTCCACCCAGGGCTGTAGATTATACGAGAATTGCAGGAACGTCATGCTTCCGCTGCTGCCTACATTTGAACTTCGGAAAAGAACACCTTTTATGACCAAGCCGCCGACCAAGCCGTTTTCCGCGGAGAATTTCAGCGAGACGGCTCGTCGTTTCACGTATCGGGCCAAGACAGCCTTCTCTTGATCACACAGCCCACGAATCCTGTTTGGCGCGGTCCAGCGGAGCCAAATGCCCTTCCCCCAAGTCACCAGATACGAGAGATGATTAATGATCAGAAGTATCACCGCAGACATACAAACAAGGCAACCAGCGAGCACGAACCATCCCCTGAATGGCCCAAGGACCGTATCAATTCCAAGGTAGCCCCGCCACGCAGCGGGAAATAGGGCGACACCCAATAGCGGCAAACCGATCGCTAGAAGGCGACCCGGCGATATCTTGACCAGCGTCTCAATCACTTTTCCCCAGAACTCCATGAAGACTCCTCCGTCCATCTGCCCAAGGTCCTCTCATCCACAGTACAGGACGCTCCATTATGTAACCAGCACCAACCACCGGCAGCCAGGGCGCCGGGCCAAGTCGGCTGACCTTGAAGCCTATGCTAGAATGTACCCGATTGACGGGCAGTGTCCATTACGGAATCTGCGATCACCGGCGTCGTCGAATCACTGCCAAACTGCCCAAGACCAGCAGGGACAGTGTGGTGGGTTCGGGGACTGCGACGACACGGAATCCGATGGTAGCTCGTTCGCCCGGGTAAACGACTCCTACCCAGGCCGACTCGTGGAGATCGTTGTCTTGGATCCGACTGCCCATGGAGCCACCACGAATCTGTCGCAGAGACGAACGGAGTACTGCCTCAGTCCATTCCCACACATTTCCACCCATATCGAACGTTCCGTATGGGCTAGGATTCGAATATGCTCCCACTGATGTCGGGCGCCCAGCAGCCCAAGCATAGTTTGCTATGTCGGTGTTGATGTAATCGCTGCTTGTTGGGTAGTCGAAGTAGTTGCCCGTGTCCCCGTCGTTCTTGTGGAAAGCCGCTTTATACCACTCATTTTTATTAGGGATCGCCCACTCCCAATTCCCTTGGCGGCCAATGGCCTTCAGATCAGCATCGCTTGTCCTACCATTCAGGTAGTACGCACCATCTTCGGTGGTGGTCGAGTCCTGCACGCCCGTTGGCTGGCCGTTGTGCAGCCAGTTGGCGAAACGGGCCGCGTCGCCCCAACTCACGAAGTTGACTGGGCGATTAGCATAGCCTGCATTCACCCGATAGCTATAGTCGTTCTCCGTGCCAATCCGTTCGATCTTGCAGCCATGGTCGTACGACCACATGTCGTCGTACGACCACATGTCTGTGTTGTACAAGTCGTAGGTGTCCGTGACGGCCACGGCGTTGAGAAACTCCGTGTATTGGGCCGTTGTCACCTCATACTTGCTCATATCATAGGTGTATTCAACGGATCCGCAGAGGAAATCTGGACCCCATCCGCCGCCCCCGGTCAACTGCCCCGAGTTGCCGACGTTGCCTACGGGGACCGTTTCCAGACTCGTCAATCCCGCAGGCATGTTGAACACATCTGCGTCTGCAGCCGCCGCCATCGCCAGAATTGTCAGTACCGTCAGTGTTGTCTTGAGCATTGTCTGATTTCCTTTGAGTGAGCAGACTCTATCCATCACAAGAGGGAACTTGGCCGGTGGTGGCCTGGGCAGGTGCGAGTGAGCGAGAAACGCCCTTACCCATGAGGTCGATAGCTCTGCCGCTCCCACAGTAGCAGGCTGAGCAAGTCGCAGTGTACCACGCTTTGGGATTATGTCAAGTCGGGGATCACCTGATGGCCCTGTCTATGGGCGCCGGGTACAGGCACCTTCGCTACGCTTCGGAGCCAGTCCCCTGCGCGGGATTGCCCGACCGGGGCGCAAAGGAGGAGCGGAAATTCGGCAACGGTTGACAACGGGGAGGCTCGGTGTGTGGCGCCTTCAAGCGAGCGGAAGCTGAGCTTGTGGGTGGCGATTTCGGAAGCGTCAACTGAGGTGTCGAGCGTGTTGGCGGCAATCCACCCACAAACTCGCTGCGCTCGCTTGAAGGTGCCACCCAGGGGATCGCAAATCATCGCAGGCGACATGGCAATGCCTGCGTCACAAGGGACACGTCGTGTTCGGGGTCGCAACGCGCTGCGGTCTCAAGCGGGGAGGCTCGGAGGGCCGGTTGTCAGGTTTGTCGTTTTTGTCGTTACATGGGTTCGAAGGTGAGGCAGTCGGCTTCGTGGCCGACGTAGCCGACGCGGATGCAATCGGCGCTGCATTCGAGGCTGGTGTTGTGCATGCAGGAAGACACCTTGCACGCTCCGACTTGCCCGGTCGAATCCACGGCTCCGCCTTTGGATTTGGACGGGCAGAATGTGTCGCATTCCGGGTGGGCGCCGTCGCCGATGGTGATGGCGATGGCGTGACAGAGGCTGTCGTCGTTGTACGCGCACTGCGAGATTTCACACGAAGTAATTGTCGGCATTTCCATTGCTTCCCCTCTTTCTGTCGCTAGCTAGCGGTCCGACTGGCCGAGCCTCCCCCGAGACAGATGTGGCCACGTCTATTTCTACGCCTCCCGCTAAGCCGCGACCACTGCCGATCGCAGGTTGCCGGGGCCAAATCGCCGCCGGTCGCGCAGGGGCTGGCGGCGTATGCGGTTGTGACCGTCGGCGCATTCGTCACCATCGGCGCGACGCGCGCGTTCGGTCTCGTCGGCGCTCACTGGCGGAAGTGCCGGCTGAACCAGTCGGCGGCCAGGTGGGCTACTTGCTCCAGCGTTCCCGGTTCGACGAACAGGTGGGTGGCGCCGGGGATGATCTCGATTCGCATCTCGTTGTTCATGTCGGCCATCGCCTGTCGGTTCAGATCGATCACGGGTCCGTCGTCGCCGCCGACGATCAGCAGCGTGGGGGCGCACACCCGGGCGAGGGCCGGGCCAGCGAGGTCGGGCCGGCCGCCTCGGGAGACGATGGCCCCGATGTGCTCGGGGCGCCGGGCGGCGGCGGCCAACGCCGCGGCGGCGCCGGTGCTGGAGCCGAACAGGCCGATCGGCAACCCGTGCAGGTCGGTCTGCTCTTTCGCCCAGTCGCTTGCGGCGACGACCCGCGCGGTGAGCAGTTCGATATCGAATCGCAACTGCGCGGTCCGTTCGTCGATCATTTCCTCGGTCCGTGTCAGCAGGTCCATCAGCAGCGTGCCGAGGCCGGCTTCGCGCAGCACGGTGGCGACGAAGCGGTTCCTGGGGCTGAACCGGCTGGAACCGGACCCGTGGGCGAACACCACCAGCCCGAGCGCGTCGGGGCCGGTGCACAAGTCGCCGGCGAGCACGGCGTCGCCGACGGGGATCTCCACGTGGCGACCGCTCAATCGCGGCTCTGTATTTGGGGTTATCTCAGACATACACTCACTCAGTCCCTCCGGCCCGGCGGCCCGTCGAATCGCACGGATCACACTGACGTCGCGGCCGTTCGCTTTCGGGCCTGCCGAAGCAGTTCAATTACTTCCATATCCGTCGTCTGTTCGAAATCGAGATACCATCGCCCGACGGCCCCGAAATCCGACGGCGTCGACAGGCAGACCAGATCGTCCACCTCCTCCGACAGTCGCATCGCGGTATCCGGCGGCGCCACCGGCACGGCCAGGACGACCTTGGCCGGCCCCATTGCGCCTATCGCTCCGATGGCCGCGGCCGCCGTTCCGCCAGTGGCCAAGCCGTCGTCGACGATCACCACCGTGCGTCCTTCGACCTCCAGCGGCGGCATATCGCGACGATACACCTTCTCGCGACGGTGCATCTCGGCCGTCTCGCGAGCAGTGACCTCGGCGACCTGTTGCTCCGAGATCCCCAGCAGTGCGACGGTGGATTCGTCCAGGACACGCACGTCTCCGGCGACGGCTCCGAAGCCGAACTCCGGCTGACGGGGCGCCCCGAGCTTGCGGACGACCAGCACGTCCAGCGGGGCGTCGAGGGCGATGGCGACAGCGGCGGCGACGGCGACGCCGCCTCGGGGCAGGGCCAGAATCAGGGGATCTTCGTCTTTGAGGGGCAACAATTCCCGAGCCAGAAGGCGTCCCGCCTGGTCTCGATTGCGGTACAACATCACAAGCCGTCCTTGTTTCGGCGGGGTGCATAATCGCTCCCCACGCATGTAATTCTACGCCGCCGAGGGGCGTGCGAGCAGCGGGAGCGTAGAATTTGGGCTCATGTCGGATTAGCGGGGAGTGGGTCGGATGCGTGCTTGCCGTTACTAGCC
>CBDVCA010000161.1:0-7441 GCA_965372365.1 uncultured bacterium | reverse complement strand
GGCCCTTGGCCGCGAGGATCCCCCGCTAATCCGCCATGAACCATCTCAAAGCCCCAACGGGGCGACACGTCGATCGACCGAAAGCGCCCATCCATCTGCTCTGCGTCTCCCCGCTGGGGCTTGATCGTTTGAGAGTCAGGCTTCCCGCCGCGGCGTTTTGCCGTCGCAAACGGTTGGGCGATTCGCTATACTGGATGAGCCCCGAAGCGTTCGAGGCAATCCGAAACCGACTGCTCCCACGCACCCGCGATTCGTGGGGAACACCATTGCCGAGCCAACTCCCAACTTCTGGCCGCTCTGCCGCCCGTAGCGGCCGGCGTCGCCTGCGCATGCCCGATGTGCTGCCGATGACGCGCCGGGAGATGGACCGGCTGGGCTGGGGCGAACTCGACGTGCTCCTGGTCAGCGGCGACGCCTACGTCGATCACCCTTCGTTCGGCGCGGCGCTGCTGGGCCGGTGGCTGGTGGCGAACGGCTACCGCGTCGGCGTCGTCGCACAGCCGCGATGGACGAACCCCGAGGATCTGACGGTTATGGGGCGGCCGCGGCTGCTGGCGGGGGTGACGGCCGGCGCGATGGATTCGATGTTGGCCCATTATACGGCCTTCCGCAAGAAGCGTCACGACGACGCCTACACGCCCGGGGGCCGGGCCGGGGCGCGTCCCAACCGTGCGTGCCTGGTCTACGCCGGCGTCGTCAAGCAGGCGTTCGGCACACTGCCTATCGTGCTGGGCGGCGTCGAGGCCTCGCTGCGACGAATCACGCACTACGACTTCTGGACCGACAAACTTCGCCGCTCCATCCTCATCGACGCCAAGGCCGACCTGCTGCTGTACGGCATGGCCGAACGGGGCCTCCTGGCCGCGGCCGATCGCCTTGACGACGGCCTGCCGCTGGGGGCGCCGTCGGTCCCCGGCGCCGTTTACGTGGGCGACGTCGACGATCTGCCCCCCGGCGCCGAGGTGATCGAGCTTCCCTCCCACGAGGAGATTACGACCGACCCCGCCAAGTTGATGGCCGCCACGCTGGCGATGGAGGCGCACGTTCATCACGCCGCGGCCTACGCCTCCCACCGCACCGACGGCCGATCGCTCATCCTCACGCCCCCCCAGCCGCTGACCACCGAAGAACTCGACCGGCTTCACGCGCTGCCTTTCACCCGCGAGCCGCACCCGTCGTACAAAGGGCAAACCATTCCCGCCGCCGAGATGATCCGCTTCAGCATCACCAGTCACCGCGGCTGCGGAGGGGGATGCTCGTTCTGCACGCTGGCGGCCCATCAGGGACGGTCGATCCGCTCGCGCAGCGCCGCGTCGATCGTCGCCGAAGCCGCGTCCTTCGCCCGCCATCGGCGATTCACCGGCTCGGTCAGCGACGTCGGCGGCCCCACCGCCAACATGTGGGGCGCCGTCTGCCGCGGCGACGCGACCCGGTGCCGGCGGGCCAGTTGCCTGTTCCCGAAACTCTGTCGCCATTTCGACGTCGACCAGATGCGCCATATCGATCTGCTTGGCAAGGTCCGCGCCGTCAAGGGCGTCAAGCACGTCCGCGTCGCCAGCGGCGTCCGACACGACCTGGCGATGACCGATGTCCGTTACCTCCCGGCCTTGGTGGGGGATTACGTCGGCGGCCAGCTCAAAGTGGCCCCCGAGCACCTGGCCGACGAGGTTCTCAAGCTGATGCGTAAGCCGGGGCCAAAGGTGTTCGAGCAGTTTCTCGATTGCTTTGAGAAGGTCGGCGCCCCCGGCAAGCGCCAGTTCATCGTGCCCTATCTCATGTCGGCCTTCCCCGGCTGCACGCAGGCCCACATGAAGCAACTGGCCCAATGGCTCGCCCGTCGCGGCTGGCGGCCCGAGCAGGTGCAGTGCTTCATTCCGCTGCCCGGCACCACGGCCGCCGCGATGTACTACGCCGGAATCGACACCGCCGGCCGGCCCATCCCCGTCGCCCGCACCGACGCCGAACGCCTCAAGATGCACCACACGCTGCTCCCGCGCCCCCGCCGCAAGCCGCGGCGATGATCCGTCCCCGAGCGACCGGCGCGGCACGCCGCCGCCCGGCGCGCTCGTCGTTGGCGATGGCGGGCGATTGGACGCCAAATCAGTTCAGACCGGCGCGAGCGACCCCGGATGCGGCGCATGCTTGCGCCATTCGCTCCGAGCCCCTTATGCCAGGCGCACAAAGTTAAGGTTCATCCGCGAATAGTGGGGATCTCTTGTGGCCGAAGCCCCGTTGTTACTAGCCCCCCGCAGTGCGGGGGGTCGCTGGGCGACAATGCGCTCGTTGTAGACTTGATGTCGTTGGGCGGGGCGCGCCCGTGTGGACCCGATGTCGCTCGGCCGGGTACGGCGGTTCGATCCATAAAGGGTGAGGTCGCACGCCTCCGACCCCCCGCACTGCGGGGGGCTAGTAACGGCGGGCACTCATCTGAAGGACTCCCCACCAATCGCGCATTAACTTTGTGCGTGTGGTATTACCCCCCGCCGTCGCCGGCGCGGTCGGCGATTGTGCATGGGCCGGGCGCGTCGTCGGCCAAGCGGACGGTGGCGACGCGGCGGGTGGAGTCGGTGATCTTCACACGCTCGTCGATGCGATGGGGGCTTACCCAGATCACGCCGCGAGCGTCGGTGATAATCCATGCGCGGCGGCGGGCGGCGGGGTCGATTTTGGCGGCGCCGAAGAAGTCGCTGAGCTTCTGGGCGCCCGGCGCTCCGAGGGGACGGAATCGGTCGCCGGGTCGCCAGCGTCGTGCGAAGACCGGGCCGACGACGGCGTCGGCGTCGAACATCTCGACGGTCGGCGGCTTGGCGGCGAAGAAGGCGGCCAAGTCGGCCCGGGCGCCTTGGTCGATGGTGACGACCAGTCTTCGCCCGTCCGCCAGAGCGGTCGTTCCCGGCCAGGCCAGTTCACAGGGCGGGTGCGAGTCAAAGGGCGGATCCGAGGCGTCCATCTCCTCCGGCGAACCGGCGGCGCCGAAGGTGAGTACGCCATGGCCGAGCGTCACGGCCAGCCGTCCGGGCAGTTCCACGCGACCGCGGCCGTCGGGGGCGGCCAGCAGATCCAGCAGGCGTTCGATGTGGTCGAAGCCAACGCCCTGCATCGGGGCGCCCAACTGCGCCAGCGCCGCGCGAACAGTCTCGGCGGCGCGGGCGGCGCCCATGCGGGTCAACGCCGCGGCGTCGAGGGCCAGTTGGCCGGGGCCGGCGTCGACGGTCACGTCGGCGAGCGCGCTTTGGCCGACCTCGGCGAGGATCTCGGCGGCGCGGGCGGCGGTGCGGGCGAGCTTGGCGATGGCGTCGTCGACTCGCGGGTTGTATCGCCGCAGCAGGGGCAGCAGTTCGTGTCGGATGCGGTTCCGCGTGTGGCGGGTGTCGGCGTTGGTCGCGTCGGTTCGCCACGAGCGGCCGTCGGCGGTGAGGTACGCCTTCGCGTCAGCGGCGGTGACGGCGAGCATCGGGCGGACGATACGCAGGTCGCCGGGGCCGTCGCAGGCGCGCTGGAATGGAATGCCTCCCAGCCCACCGACGCCGGTTCCGCGGAGGATCCGATGCAGGACCGTTTCGACGTTGTCGTCGGCGTGATGGGCCGTGGCGATCGCCTCGCAGCCGCCGGAGGAGGCCGCGGCCTGGAGGAAGTCGTACCGCACGTGGCGGGCGGCGGTTTCGATGCTCTGACCGGTTCGGACGGCTTCTTCGGCGACGTCGATTCGCTCGCAAACCATCTCCAGGCCCAACTCGGCGGCCAAGTCGGCCACAAAACGGGCGTCGGCGGCGGCGGCGGGGCGAAGGCCGTGGTCAAGGTGGGCCACGCCCAGCCGGTAGCGACGGGCGGGCTGGGGGGCCAGTTCGACCAGGCACCGCAGCAGCGCGACCGAATCGGCGCCGCCGCTGACGGCGACCAGCACCTTCGCCCCCGGCGCCAGCAGGGCGCGGCGGTCGATGCACGCGGCGACGCGGTCGACGAAACTCCCGGCGTTCAGATGCCCCGGCTGCGGCATGGCGGATCCTCAATCCTTGTGCAATAGGCCCCTTGTTCATACCATAACCGCGAGCGCAAATCATGAGACCCGTCCCAAAAGCCCGACACACGATCGCCATTGCCGTGTTCCTCGCCGTCAGCACTGCCGCCGGCTTTCTTGCTGCGATGGAGGATCATCTCTCCCAGCAGCAGGCCAATATGGCGGTCAATATGGTTCGCGCCGTCGAGGGCGACCTGTACGCCCGTGACGCCATTTTCGGCGCCAGCGGGTTGTGGCGGCTGCACAATCCGGTGTGGCGGTGGTACCTGTGCGAGGCGTATCGGGCCACCGACGGCGCCGATGTGAAGCTGCCGTTCAGTATGGCGGCCGGGCCGCTGACGTTCGTATACCTGGTGGGCATGTACGGCCTTCTGTGGCGCCAATGCCGGTCGTGGTCGATCGCCTGCTACACGTCGGTGCTGTCGGTGGCGGTAATTCTGGTGGCCGCCGGCGCCCACTGGGGGCTGGGGCCGCTGCAAACGATGACGCCCGAGACGGTCGTGCTGGCGTTCGCCCCGCTGCTGATCTGGGTGTTCACCGCCCGTCGCGACTCCCCGACGGTGCTGTGGGTTTTCCTGGCCGTCGGCCTGCTGGCCAACATCCACGTGGGCGCCGCGATGAACCTGGCGGCGGTGCTGGGCCTGGTGCTGCTGGCCCACCGCCGATTCACTTGGCGAGGCTGGCGCGTGGCGATCGCCGGAGGCTTATGCGCGGCGGCCGCGGCCAGTCCGATCCTGTGGTACTACGCCGCCCAGCGAGCCGCCTTCAACGGCGGCGGGCCGCTCCGTTGGGCGACGGCGGGGCTGATCCCTCTCTCGACCGGCGCCGGCGGCCTGGCGGCGATGCTCTCGGAGGCGCTGGAGTTCCCGTCGCTGGGATATCTGCTGGCGCTGGGGCTGCCGGCGCTGGCGGTAATGATCCGCAGCGAACGATTCCGCGTTCGCGATCTGGGCGACTGGGTCTGGTTCCTCATCGCCGCCGCGGCGGTGGCCATGGTGATCCAGGGCGTCGTCGAAACCGTCGGGCCGCTGTACGGAGCCCGGTCGGTGACGGTCGGCTTCGTGCACGCGATCCGCCTGGTCCTCGTGCCGCTGTATGTTCTATTCGCTCAAGGCGCCGTCCATCTGTTTCGATCCGGCGCCTCCCGGCATACGTTGCGTGTGGCGATGACGGTGTTCGCACTGCTGTGGTTGGCGCCGTCGGATAACCTGGCCGTCCCGCGCCACGGGGTCGAGGCCGCGGCCTTCCGGGCGCTGCCGGAAGCGGAGCGGCCCGAGAACATTCAGAACCGCGACGATCGCGCCGCCGGCCGCCGCGAGCTGCGGGCCATCTCGCAATGGCTGGCGACCCACACGCCCACCGACACCGTCGTCGCGTGCGTCGACGCCCGCGTGCGGCTGTGGGCCCGCCGGGCGCTGGTGGTCGGCTGGACCGATCTGCCGTACTACAGCTATCTCGCCCCCGATGGCCGCCGCCCCTGGCGCCGGCGGCTCACCGAACAGACCGACCTGCTCATCCCTCGTCGCGGCGGCGCCGCCGGGGCCGCCAAGTTGAACCAATTCGCCCGCCGCTACGGGGCGTCGTATATCATCCTGGCCGCGGCCAGTGCGCCCCCGGCCAACGCCCCCGATGTGTGGGCCGGTCCCACCGACCCCCGCTGGGGCGAGCACTGGGTGCTCTACCGACCCGCCGGCCCGACGACCGCCGATCCGACGAACGCCGCGCCTTCGACCACCGCCGAGTAGCTTCTCTCGTCGTCGCTCGGTCGCTTAGCCGATTAGCCTGTAGTCGCGACGCGGCGTTGGACGATACCCGTGGTAGGCCCCGCGTTGGGGGCTCGCCATGAGGAGCCGCACCATGTGCCCGTTTGCCGAGAGTTCCGATCGTCGCTGCGATCGACGGCTCACGCTGTCGACGGTGGCGTACGCCATGACCTACTGCGCCGGCGATTACCGCCAATGCCCGCTGTATCGACAACTGATCCACGATGCCTCCCAAGCCAAGCATACCCAACTCGCTGCCGGCTGAATCCCAGACAATCCTGCTGGGCTTCCTCGATTACCTCCAGGCCGAATGCGGCCTCAGCCCCAACACCCGCAAGGCCTACCGCCGCGATCTGATCGCCTTCGTCGGTTCCCTCGCTTCGCCGACCCCCGAGGCCCTCTCGGCCCTGTCGGTCGCCGACATCGAGAACTTTTTGCGCCTGCGGAAAGCACGGGGGCTGGCGGTTTCCACCATCGCCCGCGAACTGGCCGCCGTCCGCATGTTCTGCCGGTATCTCGTCTTGCAGAACATCTGTAGCCGCGACGCCTCCGAGGCCATCCTCTCGCCCAAAACCTGGAACCGCCTGCCGACGGTGCTCGCCCCCGAGCGGGTCGACCTGCTGCTCGCCGCCCCCAACCCCGACCTCGACACGTTCTGGCTCCGCGACCGGGCGCTGCTGACGCTGCTGTACGCCGCCGGGCTTCGCGCCACCGAGGCCACCACGCTTACCGTCGACGGCGTCAACTTCCGCATGGGCGTTCTCCGCGTCCTGGGAAAAGGCTCCAAGGAGCGGATCATCCCCATCGCCGCCGCCGCCCTCGACGTGGTGCGGCCGTACCTCAACACCCAGCGCCCCGCTCTGCTGGGCGACCGCCGCGGCTCCCAACTGCTGCTCAGCCGCAACGGCCGGCCGCTGTCCCGGGGCGACGTCTACCGCATCGTCCGCAAGTACGCCGCCCGCGCCGGCGTCGGCCGCCGCGTCAGTCCCCACACGCTGCGTCACAGTTTCGCCACCGCCCTACTCCACGGCGGCGCCGACCTCCGCAGCGTCCAAGAAATGCTCGGCCACGCCGACATCGCCACCACGCAAGTCTACACCCACGTCGACCCCTCGCGCCTCCGCGCCATCCACAAACGCTTTCACCCACGTGGGTAACGTTCCATTTCTCCTCAATTGGGTTCGTTTGGTCTTTTGATTGCGGATTGCGAATCGCGGATTGCGGATTGAACGGCAACGGCGATCAACCCCCTCATGAACGCAAGGCCACTCATCGATTGCGGATTGCAAATTGCGGATTGCGGATTGAACGACAACTACGACCAGCCCCTCACGAACAGGGCCACCAGTCATGCTCCGCCACGCGCCTCCTCAGCGTCTGGCGTCGCCACAGAGCCCCCTGGCTCGATTGCGGACTGCGGATTGAGCTGCAATCAAGGGCCGCCGGCCGCGATTCGGGCTCCTGATTGCCGTTCAATCCGCAATCCGCAATTCGCAATCCGCAATGCCCGCCCCCTCCACCCTAGGGGCGCGTTTTAGAGGTATCCCCAAATACTCCCAATTCTCCGGCTCCCCAGGCCGGTTAGAGGCCGGTTTGAGGCCGGTTGAGGCCGGTTTGAGGCCGGTTGAGGCCGGTTTGAGGCCGGTTGAGGCCGGTTTGA
>CBDVCA010000160.1:0-7467 GCA_965372365.1 uncultured bacterium | reverse complement strand
CTACTGCATTTGGCTGATGGCGATCTCGGCGGCGTTGACCAGGGGATAGGCGATGGGCGATGCGGTCAGGGCCGGATGCGTTCCCATTTGGAACATGGCGATGTCCTCGGCGGTCATTCGCTTCTGGACGCAGGCGGCGATGGCGTTGATCATTTCGCCGATCGAATCGCTGCCGCGGACTTGGCCGCCGATGAGCACTTGTGAATGCGACTCGAAGACGAGTTTGACCTTCATCGGAGCCATGCCGGCCATGGCGCCGGGGTGCCGGTTGGGTGTCTCCACGGTGCTGCAGACGACTTGGTATCCGCCGTCGGCGGCCATGGACTCGGTCAGACCGGCGGTCCCCATGGCCAGGTCGCCTACCGCTGTGGACCAGACGCCCACCGTGCCGTCGCTCTGGCGGCGGATACCGTAGAGGTTGGCGCCGGCGATGCGGGCTTCGAGCGTCGCAATGGAGGCCAGCTTCAGCGGCGACGGCCCTCCACCGAAGAAGGAGATTTTCTCGGCACAGTCTCCGCAGGCGAAGATGGCGGGGTCGGAGGTCTGCAGGGTCCGATTCACGGCGACGCCGCCGGTCGCCCCCAGGGGCAATTGCGCATCCTCAGCCAGTCCCACGTTGGCTCGGGAGCCGATGCCGAGAATTACCACGTCGGCCGCAACGCTGGTTCGGTCGGCAAGGCGGACGGCGCTGACCTGTCCGTCGCCGGCGATCGACTCAACCTTGGAGGCGGTGCGAACGGTGACGCCGCGAGAGGTGAGCATGGCCTCCATCTCGACGCAGAATTCCGGATCATAGGAGAGGCTCAGGCAGTTGGCGGCCAGTTCCAGAACCGTTACGTTCTTGCCGCCGAGCTTGTTGATCTCGTCGGCGAACTCGATCCCGATGAACCCGCCCCCGATGATGACGATGTTCTTGGCCGGCTGCAGCCTTTGCTGGAGTTGACGCAGGTAGTCCACATCTTTGGTGATGGCGAAGACGCCATCCTGGTCAACGCCTGGAATCGGCGGCTGCGCGGGGACCGAGCCGATCGCCAGGATCAGCCGTTCATACTCAACGTCGCCGTCACTTGTCAGCAGTCTGTGCTGGGGACGGTCGATCTTCGTAGCTTCGGCAATCAGGAGGTCGATCCGATTCTTCTCCAGAACGGCGTCGGGGATGAGGTTCTTCTCCGGGGAGCCCAGCGTGCCGAAGATGTAGGGAATGCCGCAGGGGATCGACACCTGCTTCTCCTGGCGCACCAGAAGAATCGCCTTGTCCGGATAATGTCTTCGGGCTGTGATTGCGGCGGTGACTCCTGCGGCGCTGCCGCCCAGTACAACGATCTCGTGCTTGGTCATAGTGTTGATCTCAGCTCCTGGTTTCTTTGGGTTCTTGAGTGCCTTGGTAAAATAGCTTACCGGCGGAGAACCGCTTCTCCAGCCGTCTTGACGCCGTGTGACGTCGTCGATCCCCACGGCGTTTGGCGAGCGTCCGCACTGCCCCCCGCGGCGCGACCGGAGGCTCGCGAGTCAGCCCCCATCATCCGGCCACCTCCACAACTGTGCCGACCTGACAATTCTCGCACCTGTCGGGGAACTCGCTCCACAACCGCGTCACGGCGACCGAGCCGGTGCAATGACACGGCAGCAGACGTCGTACATCCAGGCGGCGCAGTTCGGCCACGGTCTTATCCATTCGCTCGGCGCCGGCTTTGAGAAGGTGCATGCCGCCGATGACCATGTGAATGGGGCTGTTCCCCGTCAATGTCTTAACGTATCGCAAGATATTGACGACGCCCGAATGGGCGCAGCCAAGGATGACGACGGAGCCGGCCGGCGTCTCAATGAACGCGGCCTGGTCATCGATCAAGTCGTCAGGGACGGCGCACCCGGGGTCCTTGAAGAAGGCCCCGCCGGTATTCTCAAAATCGGTCACGCGCGGGACAGGCCCCGTCAGGTGGAACCCCTCACATACGTCGGTGGGCGCCTCCACCCAGACGATCTCCGCCTTCTCGGCCAGGGTCTTCCTACTGACGTCGGACATGCCCACGTCCCGGCCCAGACCATCGGAATGCCGCGAATACTTGGGTTGGAGCGCCGCCGGATGAGCGTACACGGTGGTGTGGCCGGCCGCGGCCAAGGCGACCGCGAGACCGCGTGTGTGGTCATAGTGGCCATGACTGAGGACAATGGCGTCCATCGTCTCCAGGGGAACACCGAGACGCTTCGCATTGGGGCAGATGGCCTCCCCCAGGCCGGTGTCAAAGAGGATCCGCTTGCCGCCGCACTCGATCCAGATCGCCAGGCCGGCTTCGGCCAGCAGTCCGGGTCGGTCGGCGGTGTTCTCCACAATAGCGGTAAGTCGTATCTTAGTCATTGGTTTCCATTCCTTGAGCGGCACACGCCGGCGCCTGCTTGATGTCTTTCACCAGTGTTTCGGGCGGCTCGATAGCCACCGACATCGGTCGGTTGCCGTACGGGGTGACTGGATCGGGGACCATTCCGCTGCCTTCCTTTCACTGGGACGAGGGCGCCTCGGCCATCCCAAGAGCGGTCCGTACCGCGGACCAGACACTCCGAATATCCTCCGCACAGCCATCCGCTTGGTACTCGACGACCGACACGCGGCGTATCTGGGCTTGGGTGACCGCACGATCGTAGCGAACGCGACCGGCGGTTTTAACGCCCTGTTCGTCGGCAAGCGTTTCAATCTCGTCGGCGATCTGCGGGTTCAGATCCCACTTATTGACGCAGACCATCGCCGGGATCTCGAACCGCCGCGTCAACTCCGTCACGCGCTCCATGTCGTGCTTTGCGCTCAGCGTGGGTTCGGTGACGATCAACACCAGGCTCGCACCGGTGATCGAGGCGATGACCGGGCAGCCGATGCCGGGGGAACCGTCGATGATGACCAAGTCCAGCCCATGCTGGTCGGCGAGTTTGCGGGCTTCGGTCCGTACTGTGGTGACGAGTTTGCCGGAATTCTCTTCGGCGACGCCGAGCTTGGCGTGGACCATCGGGCCGAAGCGGGTTTGCGAAATGAACCATTCGCCGTTGACGACCTGCCCGAACTCGATGGCGTTGGCCGGGCAGAACCAGGCGCAAACGCCGCATCCTTCGCAGGCCGTCGGATCGATCGCGTACCGCAACCCGTCGGAACTCTGAGAGGCGCGGACCATTTCGGCGATCTCGCTGTTGGCTCGAAGCGAGCAGGACCGTTTGCAGTAGCTGCAATCATCGCAGGCCGCGTCGAGGGCGGATTCAAGCGAGCCAAATCCGTCAGAAGACTCCAGCCACACCGCACCGAACCGGCACACCTCGGCGCACTTGCCGCAGCGGATGCAGCGGTCGAGATTGATGCTCGCCCGCTTACCGCCGGAAAAACTCTCGCGCCCGATAATCTTCGGCTCCAGGACAAGGTGCAAGTCGGCCGCGTCCACGTCGCAATCGGCGAGCACGGCTCGCTCGGCCAGCGCCGCCAGCGACGCCACGATCGAGGTCTTGCCCGTTCCGCCCTTGCCGCTGATGACGACGAGTTCTTTCATGGGGCGATCTCCCTATCCAGGCTCTCCAGCAGTCGCTCGAACCCCTGGCGGTAATGGGGCGACACTTCGGCGGCCATGACACCTCGCGAGTAGGCCTCGGCCACCTCACGCACGTCGGGGATCTCCGCCAGAACGGGAATCCGGCTGCTATCGCAGAACTGCCGCGTCTGGAGGTCGCCGGCGTCGGCGCGGTTGATGAGCACGCCAAAGGGCGTCTTGAGTAGTTTGACGGTCTCGACGGCCAGTTTCAGGTCGTTGAGGCCGAACGGCGTCGGTTCGGTCACCAGCAGCACGTAGTCGACCTCTCGCATGGCCTCGATGACCGGGCATGAAGTACCCGGCGGGCAGTCCACGATTGTGAGATCGGCCTGAGGCGCGGCCTCTTTGACTGCCCGAATCAGCGGCGGGCTCATGACCTGCCCGATGTTGAGCACCCCTTGGGCGAACTGCACCTCACCGGCCGGGCCGACCTGGAGGCGACCGATATTTCGCTGGTCTTCGGTGATAGCACCGGAGGGACAGACCAGCCGGCAGCCCGCACACCCATGGCATAATTCAGGGAACGTCAGCACCGTCTCGTTCATGCAGACGATCGCGCTGTACTGGCAGATCTCGCCGCACTGTCCGCAAAGGGTACACCGGGTCGGATCGACCTTGGGAACCGGCGAGCCGACCGCGCGATCCTCCTGTATCCGCGGCTTCAGGAAGATCGCGCCGTTGGGTTCTTCGACGTCGCAATCGACGTACGCAACGCTGCGACCGCTCCGGGCGGCCACGAACGCCAGGTTCGTGGCCACCGTCGTCTTGCCCGTACCGCCCTTGCCGCTGGCGACTGCAATTCTCACGTGTCGCTTCCGGGGGCGTCGGCCTGAAGTTCCTCGATCCGCTCGCGGATGGCGCCCAGGGCGCCCTCGATGTGGTCCGCCTGAGCCTTGAGCGCGCCGAGTTGCTCGTCGACGTTCATGGCCGGGGCGAATGGAGCCTCCGAAGGCTCTCCCGTCGAGGCCGCCCCGCCATAGGCGGGATACCCCATCGCCGCACGCTGCCGGCCAGTGAGGCCGGTCGCATTGAACTGGTTGCGACGCCCATACCCACCGCGGCCACCGCGACGACCACCGCCGCCACCGCCGCCGAATCCTCGACCGCGACCCAAACCGCGGCCCTGCACATTGTCGAATCCCGGCATTCCAAAGCCAGCGCAGAATCCTGCGCCGCGTCCTGTCATTGGGCCCATTCCAGCCGGGCCTGTTCCGTTTCCACCTGGCATTGGTGATCTCCTGTGTTGTTGTGAGGTCTGTAGCAACTTCCGATTCTTGCTGTTTCGCACTTCGGGCGGCCCTGCTCCATTACCTTTGGGCATTGTCGTCACCGCCTTTGCGTCCATGTCGTCCCTGCCGGCCGCGACGGCCCCCCTGGAAACGCCGACGGCGCCCGCAGCATCCCGGCATCAGGAACGCGGGATGGTTCAATCGACCCTCGATGAAGCCCGCCAGCACCGACTCCAGGTCGCCGCAGATCTGCGAGACGACCTCGATACCGGCCGCCGCGACGGCCATTTCCAGAGGCCGCGAGATCGCGCCGCACACCAGCACGCTCGCCCCGGTCTCGGTCAGCCGAACCACGCGCCTCTGTAGATCCTCGGTGTCAAAGACCACATCCCGGCGCGCCTGCTCGGCTCCATCGTCAATCTCGACGATCAGCAGATTTCCAGACACGTCGAACACCGGGCTGACCCGGCCTTGCCAATGAGGTATTGCGAGCTTCATCACATAGGGATATATATCAAATCCCGTGCCAAGCAGGAATATATCCTGTAAGTCACGTTCTGTGCAGGATGTATGTATCCGACGCCTGTTTGTTAATATCTACAATCGTGCACAATACTTGATTTCGATCCATTAACAGTGGTATAATGCGCGAGTAGTAAGCGGTCCCGAGACCGTGATATCGAGAGGAGTACGGCGATGGCGACCAAGACAAGCTTCCAGCGTGAGCTCACGATTCTTGATTCGATCAACGAAGGGGTCTTCACCGTGGACCCCGACTGGCGGATCACGGCGTTCAACCGGGCGGCGGAGCGCATTACCGGCGTCACTCGCGACCAAGCCGTCGGCAGCCCCTGCTGTGACGTATTCCGCGCAAGCATCTGCGAGACCAACTGCCCCCTGCGTCGAACCATGGACAGCGGCGCCCCCATCGTCAACGCCACGGCGCACATCATCAGCCGGCAGGGCCGGCGTATTCCGATCCGCATCTCGACGGCGCTGCTGAAGAACGATGACGGAAGTATCGCCGGAGGGGTGGAGACGTTCCAGGATCTCACGCAGGTCGAGCAACTCCAGAAGGAACTCCAGTCCCGGTACACGTTCGAGGATATCGTCGGGCGAAGCCAGGCCATGATGAGTCTGTTCGAGATTCTGCCCCAGATCGCCGAAAGCTCCAGCACCGTCCTGATTGAAGGGGCCAGCGGCACCGGCAAGGAACTGTTCGCCCGCGCCATCCATAACCTTTCGCCCCGGAAGAAGAAGCCTTTCGTGGCCATCAACTGTGCAGCGCTGCCCGATAGCCTGCTGGAGAGCGAGCTTTTTGGCCACAAGGCCGGCGCGTTCACGGACGCCAAACGCGACAAGCCCGGGCGATTCGCTCTGGCCGAGGGGGGCACGATTTTCCTGGACGAGATCGGCGATATCTCACCGGCGATGCAGGTGCGGCTGCTGCGTGTGCTCCAGGAACGCGTCGTTGAACCGCTCGGCGGCGTGAAGCCCATCCCCGTGGATGTCCGCGTGATCGCTGCCACGAACAGGGATCTGACCAAGCTCATGGGGGCCGGCCAATTCCGCGAGGATCTGTACTATCGGATTCGCGTGGTGCATCTGGAACTGCCCGGCCTCGAAAAACGCCGCGAGGACATACCGCTGCTGATCGATCACCTCGTCGCCAAGTTCAATCGGCTCCAGGGGTTTTCGCACAAACACATCGCCGGCGTCTCCGACGAGGTGCTCGCCCGGCTGATGGAGCATGATTACCCTGGCAATGTCCGCGAGTTGGAGAACATCATCGAGCAGGCTTTCGTGCTCTGTCGGGGGGGAATGATCGAGCTCAACCATCTGCCGCGTGAATTTCGACCCACCGCCGGACGCGGCTCCCGGGATGGACAACCGATGAGCCTCGAAGCCATCGAGAAGCTGTTCATCACCGAAACGCTCCAGCGCCGCAACGGCAATCGCAAGCGAGCGGCCGGGGATCTGGGTATCGACGTCAGTACGCTGTACCGAAAGATCAGAACCCTCGACATCGAGACGCCCGAGGTCGACGGTCGGAAGCGGCGACGCTAACATGGCGTATTGCACGATTGCAATGAACCCTCTTGGGCCCACGCCTGCTTCCCAAACGTCATGCACTTTCATAAGAATATTCCCAATCAGTCGTTAAAGCCCATCAGTCCATAAGGGTCCGGTCTTGGCACAGGCTTTGCTAGTGCTTAAGCAAGGAAGGAGTCACTATGAAAGTGATCGTAACATCGCAAGATCGGGAACTAAACTCACCCGTCGATCCCCGGTTCGGACGGGCCAAGTATTTCGTGGTTGTCGATACGGAGACCGGCGATTTCTCCGCGGCCGACAACAGCCAGAACCTCAACGCCGTCCAGGGCGCAGGCATCCAGGCGGGTAAGACCGTGGTGGACCTCGGCGCCGAGGTCGTGATCACCGGACACGTCGGCCCCAAGGCGTTCGCCACGCTGCAGGCCGGTGGGGTCGGGGTCTACACCGGCGCCGTCGGAACGGTCGCCGACGCCGTCGAGCAGTTCAAGGCCGGCACGCTCAAGCCGTCCAAAGCAGCCGACGTCGAAAGCCACTGGGTGTAGCGGGCATGAACACAGCATTGGAGTGTATCCCCTGCTTCTGCCGGCAGGCGTTGGAGGCGGCTCGGTTCGTGACCGATG
>CBDVCA010000159.1:0-7519 GCA_965372365.1 uncultured bacterium | reverse complement strand
CAAAGCGGCGTCGTGGCCGCCGCACTCCATAGGGCGGCCGGATCATCGCAGGCTGGAGTTCGGGGGGAGTTCGGGAGTTCGGGGGGCGCCATACTTACGTTTACGTTCGGCGTTCGGGGGGCGTTGGGGGCGTTCGGGGGGCGCCATATGGTTCCGGGGATATCTCACTTAATTGCCTTCTCGTACCCGATACATCGCATAGGCTACAGCAACCCACCCACCTCGTCGAGCAAATCCGGCAGGCTGAACAGGGCATACCTCTGAAACGCGCCATTAGAGTGAGAGGGGGATGCCGCGGGGCGGCATAGAGAGGAAAACGGAGAGAGTAGAAAGGAAAAACGGACTGGCAGACAAGAAATCAAACGAACCCAAACCAGGAGAATTCCGAGTATTTCCGGGAAGGGCCGCCAGTCCGGCGACCGGACTCAAAACGGCCCCAAACGGACTCGGACCGGCCTCGGACCGGCCTCTGGTACTCTGTCCCACTTAGATTGATGGGCGCCATGTTCACGGCTGAGCCGGCTTGCCGGCGAGGAAGTGAGCATGCCTGACTGGGCGAACATGCTCACTTCCGCCTACGGCGGCCGTGAACATGGCGCCCAACGTTTTCCCTGGGACAGCGTGTATGCCGTGCGGGACGGCTTGCACGCGGCTCCCGGCGGCACTGAAATGAAACCCCGCCGGCCAAGACTACACCGCCAAGAGCGGATGGCGCCAACGGGACAAGGGCGCCCAAGAAACCGGCCGGCACTGGTCGCCGAAGTTTGCGAGCCGTATCATTGCAGGTGGAAATTGCACCGTAACGGATTAGCGTGCCTGCATTGAGGGGGAACCGGTCAAGGGAGTGAATGATCCGGCTCGCGCCTCGATCGGGGGAACCCTGAGTATCGCCCTTGCGCTGACGGCTTGTGTCGCGGCCGCATGAACATGCACTATCTATCTACATTGATGGAGCTTATCGGTCGGAACTGGGCGGCTGTCGCCATGGGCGCCACCTGTCTGGCCCTGGTGCTGTGGGTCGTGCTGGTGATGGCCAAGTACGTGCGGATTACGCTCAATATCTTCGTCGATACCCCGCCCCCGCTGGGCATGGGGCCGAGGGACTTCAAGCGCCTCGAAGGCCACCATGTCCAGTTCCGAAGTTTCGACGGAGCCACGCTGCGAGGCATGTGGCTGTGGCCTGCGCCCAATGTCCAGTCCAAGGGCACGATCGTGTTCTGCCATGAGTTCCAATCGGACATGTACAGCGTCGCCCGCTATGGGCGAGCCCTGCTCGACGGGGGGTTCACGCTCTTCAGTTTCGATTTCCGCGGCCACGGGGAAAGCCCCTGCCCCGAGGGCTACAAACCCCTGCAATGGGTTTCGGATAAGGAAGTCGGCGACTTGCTGGGGGCGACCAGCTACGTGGTCAGTCATCTGACCGAAAAGGGCCTGCCGGCCGAGATCGGCCTGTTCGGCATCAGCCGCGGCGGCGCGGCGGCGGTGTTGGCCGCGGCCTCCGACGATAAGGTGAAAGCCGTCCTGTGCGACAGCGCCTACTCGACCGAGGAAGTCTGCATCGGTCTGATGAAGCGATGGGCCCACATTTTCGCCCGTGTCCGCCTGGCGTACGAGAACCACCCGGAATTCTTCTGGCGGCTTCTGGCCCGACTGGTCACCTGGTGCGCCCAGCGACGAATGGGCTGCAAGTACCCCTCGGTGAAGAAGACGTTGCCAAGCATGACGCCGCGGCCTATCATGTTCATCCACGGCCGTCGCGACAGTTATATACCCGTGCAGCAATCGTTGCGTCTTCACCAACTCGCCTCCGAGCCCAAGCGAATGCTGCTGGTCGCCGACGCCAAGCACAATCAGTCGGTCATCGTCGCCCCCGGCGAATACGCCCGGCAGACGCTGGCCTTTTTCCAAAAGTATCTGGCGACCGTCGAAACCGGCGCCCCCGCCCCCGATACCGCCGACGACACCATCGGGGCGCCCGTCGCATCTAGATCATTATGAACCTCAAGCAATTCCTCCTGCGACCGGCCGCCCGAATCGCCGGCTTCAACGCACACCGGCAGATGCGGCAGTTCATCCGCGCCCACGACAACAGCCGCGACGTGCAGGACCAGTTGCTTCGCCGGCTCTGCCGACTCGGCGCCGAGACCCGCTTCGGACGCGACCATGGCCTGGCCTCGGTCCGCACGTACGAGGATTTCACCCGGGCGATACCCGTCAATACCTACGAGACCCTGGCCCCCTACCTGCGAGACGTCTACGCCGGCGACACCTCGGCCCTGTTCCCCCACGGGACCAAGGTTCTGCTGTTCGCCCTCACCAGCGGCACCACCGGCGAGCCCAAGCGGATTCCTATTACCGCCGAGGCCCTCGCCCACTACCGTCGCGGCTGGAACGTCTTCGGCTTCAAACTGCTCGACGACCACCCCGAGGCCTGGCTGCGTCCCATTCTCCAGGTGACCAGCCCGGCGGTGGAACAGTTCAGCCCCGCCGGCGTCCCCTGCGGATCGATCTCGGGGCTGCTGGCGGCGACGCAGAAGAAGATCGTCCGGCGGATGTACGTCGCCGACGGCGAAGTGATGGCCATCGACGATCCGATCGCCAAGTACTACACCCTCATGCGGCTCGCCATGCCGCGAGATGTCGCCCTGATCTCCACCGCCAACCCGTCCACCATCATCAAGCTGATGACCGTCGCCCGCTCGCACGTCGACTCGCTCTGCCGCGATCTGCACGACGGAACCCTCTCGCCGCCGGCGCCCCTGCCCGCCCGGCTCGCCGAACGGCTGCGACGACTGCCCAAACGTCCCGCACTCGCCCGGCGGATCGAAGCGGGCGTGGATCGAGACGGCGAGTTGTTGATGAGCCATTTCTGGGGCGACCTCGTCCTCGCCCACTGGACCGGCGGCACACTGGGCCTGTACCTGCCCGAGGTCCGACGCCTCAGCGGCAACGCGACGATCCGCGATATCGGCCTGCTGGCCTCCGAGGGCCGATTCTCGCTGCCGATGCAAGACAACACCTCCGCCGGCGTCGCCGACATCCTGGCCGCGTTCCTGGAATTCATCCCCGCCGACCAAGTCGACGCCGACACCCCCACCGTGCTGAGGAGCCACGAACTCGACATCGGCGCCGAGTACTTCCTGGTGATCACCAACTTCTCGGGCCTGTGGCGGTACAACATCTTCGACCGCATCCGCGTAACCGGGCGCCTCGGGCAAAGCCCGGTATTCAAATTCCTCTCCAAGGGCGCCCATACCACCAGTCTTACCGGCGAGAAACTCACCGAGCATCAGGTCGTCGCCGCGATGGGTCGCGTATGCCGTCAACTCGGCCAACCGATCGATCGTTTTCTCGCCCAGCCTTGCTTCGATACGCCGCCGTACTACCTGCTGACCGTCGAATGCAACGGCCTCGACACCGACCGACTGGCCGCATCCATGGATGAGGCGCTGGGGGAGTTGAACATCGAATACGCCGACAAACGCCGCACCGGCCGACTCGGCCCGCTTCGCCTCCACCGGCCGCCCCCCGGGACCCTCGACGGTCGCGAGCAAGAAATCCTCACCGCCCGTAGCGGCCGCGCCGAACAGTACAAACACCAATACCTCCTCACCGACGTTCGCATGCCCGCCGATACGTAGCCACCCCCTCGGACGCCGCCTACCCCGAACACCCCACTGCCGGGGAACCCTCCCCAACAATCCGCCTCGGCTCCCAAATCAACAAACCAGCGTAACAGGTTCCGTTGTAAGCCGTTCCGGCAGTCCTCCGGCACATACCTTATGCGGATTTCGTCATTGGCCGCTCATGGGCCTCCCGATACAGATTACGCGACAGGTTGGGGCCGACCGCCCTGTCACTCCCCACATATCGTGGGCAACTGGAATAGGCAACGCTGGACGCAAGGCGGAAAGATTTCTTCAAGCCGGCCTTGACGTTCGGTCGATGTTAGGTTAGGATATGCTAACAGAGACAGAACATACGCAGACGGAGCCCAGGACCAAGACACAATCGCTCTTGCTGGGACGGATTCGCTTGGCCGGGCAGATGACGCTATTGCGTCGATGGCTGACCCGCAGCCCCGCCAACGAGGCCCCCGCGGCCGCGCCGATTTGCATGTACGGCCCTGGCGGAGACTACCGACGGGCGTGGCCCAACGACAAAGCCACCGTTGGCGCCGCCGCCGCTCACTTGGCGGCTGAGAATAACGTCTGCCTGCGAAAGTCGCGGGCCTTGGCCAAGGCGATACAGGCCGCGTGGCGTGATGTGCCGGCGGTGTGTCTCGGCCCCGAAGGCCTTGGGCTTGACGTTGACGGGGCTCGGGCGACCGGCCCGATGACGAACTGGGCCGACGCGACGAATAACGGGGCCGACGCGACGACGAACGGGGCCGACGCGAGGACAATCCGGGCCGACGGCAAGGACGAGTGCGAAATCGCCCCCTCGCAAGCCGACCGGAGCGCCGGAACCGAGATTACGACGAGCACAAACGTTGACGCCGCCCCACGCGGCACGCAACAGCCGCTGACACGGACGCAACTGGCTCGACCCGCCGCCCAGGTCGTGACCAGCCCCGGCGGCGACGAAGGCGCTACGACCCGCCGCACGCAGGACACCGACGACCGAACGCCGGCCGTGCGGGGATATCGCCTGACGGTTAAGGCACTGGGCGAGGAGAATACTGATGGATCAGACAATCACGCCGCGACAGATGGAGATACTGACGTACATCCGCGACTGTCGCCATGCTCATGGCTATTCCCCGACCTTGCAGGAGATCGGCGACTCGCTGGGGCTCAGCAAAGTAACCGTCTTCGAGCACGTCGGGGCTCTCGAAAGAAAAGGCATGCTCCGCCGCGGCGCCAAGCACAGCGCTCGCTCTTTACGGATCTCCTCCAAGGTTGAGTTCCCCGACGAGCGTCCATCGTGCATACCCATCGCAGGCCGCATCGCCGCCGGTATGCCCATCGAGGCCATCGAGGACGTCGCATCGCTCGACCTCGAAGAGATGTTCAACCGTCCCGTCGACACCTTCGTCCTGGAGGTGACCGGCGACAGCATGATCGACGATCACATTTGCGACGGCGACTACGTCGTCTGCGAACGCCGCAACACCGCCCGCAACGGCCAAACCGTCGTCGCCCTCCTCCCCGACGGCGAAGCCACGCTCAAACGCCTCTACCGCGAGAAAGGACGCATCCGCCTCCAGCCCGCCAACCCCGCCTTCGAACCGATCTTCGTCGATAACGTCCAGATCCAAGGCGTGGTCATCGGACTGCTGAGGACCATGTAGATCGCCATCGCCGTCCATCGGCGAAGCCGCCGATACAGTGCCCTACAGTGCGCTACAGCATCACAGTCAATGAGCACTTCATGCGTTTGGCGTTGTGACATGAGAATCAAGGGTGACTTATTGGCCCACAGCAAATGGCCTGCTTGCGGGGCAATTGCCCCGAAGTAGATGCCTTCGGGGCTCCTGCTGCGAAGCAGTATCAGGATGGCTGGGACATGTAGTTGGCCTGCATCTTGAGCCCTATACGAGAAAGCGTTCAGCCATCAGGAGCCTTCGGAAGCTCCGATTTAGCATCAGCGACGTGGATCTCCACTGTCGCGCCCTGCTTTTCCATGTCCGCCAAGGCAACCTTGAGCTCCTGCATTGCCGCTGCAATTCTCGCTTGGCCAGGGGCCGCGTTTGGAAACTCAACAACGTCCGTCAGCGAATTGCCGCTCTCTCGATTCATCTGCTTAGCTCGTGCGAAGTCGACGGAGGCTCTGCCAAGCCGCTCAATGGCTTCCGCACGTCGAATCATGGCTTGCCCTTCCACCTCAGCAACCTTCGCTTCTGCGAACCGATTCGCCAACTCGGCAGATCGAAGACCGAATCGAGAGCGAATAACGCGGGAGATTATGCCCGCAAGCTTCTGCCATCGACCGATCTTCTTGTCGGTCTTCTCTGACACCAACTGAATGTGTTGAATGAGAGATGTCGGCTCATACTCTGGCGACCCGAAGCCTCCCTCTTCAGGCGATTTCATACCCAAGCCTCCGCGCTGAGGGTGACTCTGGTACTGTCATCTCGGATAGCGAGTCCGGAACCGCCAAGTGCTTCGTGCAGATTACTCAATGCCAGCAGGAGGTGAGCAATATTCTCAGATGAGGCATCGCCTGGTTCAATGTATACTTCCACCATTGGATTCAAAGGGATGGACTCTTCGAGAACGCTTGACTGAACGCCCACGGCCTCCGCGAGAGCACGTAGGCTGTCATCCACGCGTTCTGAATCCTCCGAGACATCGGGGGCCGCCCGAGGAAACTATCCGCGTCTACGCCAAGAGTCCGCTTCATACGTTCCAGTATTGAAGCGTGCATTTTGGCGACGCGAGACTCGCTCAAGTCGAGCGTTTCCCCGATCTCCTTCATTGTACTATTCTCGTAATAGTAAAGAATAATGATCAGCCGCTCCGCCCGGTTCAGGCCACGGAATATCAGGTCCCTGATATCCTTCGCTTGGGCCTTCAGCAACGGGTTCTCCGCCCGCTTGTCCTCGATAATGTCGATCTCGCGGACGTCCTTGTGGCTTTCGGTCTCAAACCACTTGCGGTTTAGGCTAACCAGCCCGACGGCCTGGGCGTCGCGCATGAGCCTGCGAAGCTCGACCATACCCAGTCCCATATGCTTGGCCAGTTCGTTCTCAGTCGGACGGCGCCCCAACTTCGCTTCCAACGCATGCAGGGCTCCCTCCACCTTGTGCGCGCGGCTGCGAACGAGTCGGGGGACCCAGTCCATGCTACGGAGTTCATCGAGAATCGCGCCGCGAATTCGCGGAACGCAGTAGGTCGCGAACTTCATCCCACGACTGAAGTCGAACGCCTTGATCGCGTCAAGCAAACCAAACACACCCACGCTGACTAGGTCATCCAGATCAATCTCGTCGGGCAACTTGGCGTACAGCCGCTCAGCAGTGTGCTTGACGATGGGCAGGTAGTTCTCCATCAGCTTGTTGCTTACGGATTCGGTGGGATTGGCCTTGAATCCCCTCCACAACTCAGCCACACTTTCCGGTGTAGGTTCAGTTCGCCACAGCGCCATCTGCGCCTCCTTCGGCCAACACCACACGCGCTACGTACATCATGTGAGTAGTAGCCAGTCTTGAGAATCGGGCTGCTGTCTCCATTACAGCGGCTCGCCATTCGATCATCGGCGGCGAGCTAGAAGGGTCTCCCAACAACCAAGCAGCGTGGTCCTGGCCAGCTCTTCCCAGTCCCGTCATCCAATGTCTACACTAGTATACCATCGTCCACGGTTGCGCCCATCGAAATCCGAAGACCACCTACGGCAATAGCATATTGGGGATGGATGACAACGAGCGGCTGCCGGGTCAATTCTGGAGCGACCAACTGAAGGCTGTGGCCGGAATGAACAAGTGATACTAGGCGCACAAAGTTAATGCGCTCGCGCAGACTGCGCCAATTGTAGTTCACAGTGGACACAGGACCTGTGCTCTTGGCACAGAGTCCGC
>CBDVCA010000158.1:0-7607 GCA_965372365.1 uncultured bacterium | reverse complement strand
ACACCATGGAATCCCTGCCGAAATACTTGACAATCAACACAACCGCTTCGGGGCTGCTCCGGCGACATTATGTACCGGCCACACAATATCAGCGTCAGACGTGCCCCGCCATAAGGACAACTCGTACACCCCTGACCGTGGGGCGAACAATAATGATGTGCAACGCCTGCCGGTTGCGCGGTATCATGGGGGCATTATTCGCGTCTCCGACGCACTCGTTTCTTTTATACCGGCCGACCTTCAGATGGGAGGATTTGGCATGACACTGTGGTTCATTCGATTGTTGTTTCTGCTGGGGGTGCTGGCGTCGACGTTCTTCATCGCAACCAGCGATGAGATATTCGAGAAAGTCGGACTGGGCAAAGGGTTAACCATCTTCATTGTCGCCCCCCTGGTCCTCGGTATTGCGCTGATCCTGATCGACATGGCTTGGCGGCGCAAGAACCTCAAGGCTATTTCGGGTTTGTTCTTCGGCGTGTTGGCCGGGCTGGTCATCAGCTACTTCCTCAACCTGATGTTCGACTTCACGATGGACGTGTTCACGATTAAGGCCAATAGCCAGATCGCCCAGTTGTTCCGAACGCTGACCACCATCATCTGCGTGTACATCTGCGCCAGCTTCGTCGCCCAGACCAAGGACGATTTCCGTTTCATCATCCCGTATGTGGAGTTCTCGCGGGAACTGAAGGGCTCTCACCCGGTTCTGCTGGACACGTCGGTGATTATCGACGGTCGCGTCGCCGACGTGATGGAGACTTGGATTGTCGACAGTCCGTTGATCGTCCCGCGTTTCGTCCTGAGCGAGCTTCACGCCGTCGCCGATTCGTCCGATCCCCAGCGTCGCAATCGCGGCCGCCGGGGGCTCGACGTGCTGCGCCGGCTCCAGAACGCCGAGCATGTCGACGTCACGATTCTCGACAGTCGAGGGGCCAAGGTCGAACGAGCCCTCGGCGTGGATAACAAACTGGTGGAAATGGCCGCCGAGCTTCACGGACGCATCATGACCACGGATTTCAACCTCAACAAGGTGGCCCAACTCCGCGGGATCGACGTGATCAATATCAACGATTTGGCGAACGCGATGAAGGCCGTGGTGCTGCCGGGAGAGGGGATGGCGGTCAAGATCGTCAAAGCCGGCGAAGAGGCCGGCCAGGGCGTGGGGTATCTCGACGACGGCACCATGGTCGTCGTCGATCGCGGGCGAGATTATATCGGAACCGAAGTGCTGGTCGATATTACCAGCACGCTGCAGACGTCGGCGGGAAAGATGATTTTCGGTAAAATCGGCCGCGACGCCCAGCCGGAAACCGAATCGGTAACCAACTCGTAAGCGCTCGCGACGGCGTGGGGAGTCGGGGCGGACAGGTGGAGTGAATGAGAGTAAGTGTTATTGTAGCGGCGGCCGGCCAAGGTAAGCGGTTCGGCGCCAAACACAATAAGATCTTCGCGAAGATCGGCGGGCGTCCCGTGTTCCTGCGAACGCTGGAACTGTTCGCCAATCGGGACGATGTCTGTCAGATCATCCTGGTGGTCAACGCCGACGATGTCGACGAGATCAAGGATCGTTTCGGCGGCAACCTCGGCTTCATGAGCGTCAAGATCGTCACCGGCGGCGCCGAGCGGACCGACAGCATTCGCAACGCACTGGCCCAAGTCGACGCCGAAGCGGATCTTGTGGCCGTTCACGACGCCGTCAGGCCGTGCGTCAGCGCGCTGTGGATCGACGATGTGTTCGCCGAAGCCGATCGCACCGGGGCGGCGATTTTGGCCTATCCGCTGTGTGGGACGCTGAAGCGGGTTTCGAAGACAACGCGGGAACCGGAGTCCGGGAAACAGGTTATGCTCGGCGGCGAGGTGGTCCCCGGCATGTCGCCGGCGACCAGGAAGGCTTGGGTCATCGAAGAAACCGTACCTCGCGTCGGCCTGTGGGAGGCGCAGACCCCCCAAGTATTTCGGCGCGATTTGTTGATCGACGCATACGCCAAGGCCGAGGGTTCCGCCACCGACGACGCCGGTATCGTCGAGGCGACCGGCGTGGCGGTCAGCGTGGTTCCCGGCGATGCTCGGAACGTCAAGATCACCACGCGTAAGGACTTGGCGACGGCGTCGGCGGTGATCGGTTCGCTGCCCAAGCCCAAGCGTTCGGTCGAGGCCCACCCGTTCGGCGAGGCGAAATGGTAGTGGTTTTGGCGATGCTGCGATCACATTCGTGACATTTGCCCGCGCGATGCGCATAATAGCTGGTTGCCGCGACCGCCGGTGATGGCGGTTGCCCCTGCTCAATAGACGTCTTGGATCAAGGCCGCTTGATTCGAAGGAGTTCATAGCGATGAAGCGTATGACAGTAACGATGGCGATGTTGACCGTTGGGGTTCTGTGGACCGCCGCCGGTTGCGACGTGCCGCCCCCGACCCCGCGGAACCATGACGATACGGTGGTCAAGGAGGTCGTGATCACACGCGACGCCGAGCGCGAGGTCGTACAGTCGCTCATCGACGTTCAGGTGGTCTACCGCTACCGGCTGTCGGTGCTGAAGGCGTACTACCTTAAGGCCGGCGCTCTGGCCAAGAAGAACTGGGCCGAACGGGAGTGGACCAACCTCGATCGGGCCCAGACGTTTACCTATGTCGGCGTGACGCCCAAGCCCGTCGAACGCGGGCCGTCGCTGGAGAAGGTCGACGAGGCCACGCTGGTGGAAATGGTCGTCGGGGCCAGATCCGAATACACCGCCGCCGTCGACTCGCTGATCCTCTACTACCAGAGCACCGGCGATCGCTTCAAGGAGTCGCTGGCCGACAACATCCGTCGCCGATTCAACCCGGTGCGGACGTATATGTACTTCCTCGACGCCGAGGTCCCCCCGGCGGATCTTCGCCCGGCCGAGGTGATCCCCGAAGCCGAAACGCTGTACGCCGAAGCGTTGAGGCTGCACAAGATGGGCAAGATCATCATCGTCGATCACCGCAAGCAGCGGAGGTCGCTGATGAAGTTCCTCGAACTGGTTCGCCGGTATCCGTCGAGCACGCGAATCGCCTACAGCGCCTACTACATCGGGCGGATCTACAGGTACTTCGATGAAGACTACCGGTCCTTGCTGTGGTACAAGCGAGCCGTGCAGTGGGACCCGCTGCTGGACAGGCCGGCGCGATTCGAAGCGGCCAAGGTGGCCGATTACGATCTTCGCAATCGGGAGCTGGCGGTGCAACTGTATCGCGAGTCGCTCGAACACGAGACGTTCAACGCCTCCCACGCCAAGTACGCCAACCGGCGGATTTCGGTGATCACGCGGCCGCCGTCGTCTCGGCCGTAACGCGTGGGGCGACAGACATCCCCGCGAGAATGCAAGAGAATCGACCGCCGTCCGTTCCACATGACGGGCGGCGGTTCCTGTGCGCCGCGACCGGTGCTCGGAGGTGAGCCCATGGTGTGCGTTGGAAAACTGCAGTTCCTGATGGCGACGGCGGTCATGCTGTTCGCCGCCGCCGGTGCGTCGTCGGCCGAGCCGTGGACCAATCCGAAGGCTCGAATTCCCCCTCGCGCCAAGCCGTCTCGAATCGGTGGAGGCGAGAGCCTGCCCCCGCTACCGCTGCCGGCGACCCCGCTTCGCCGATCGGAGAAGAAGCGGCAACCGGCACCGCCGGCCTTGGTGGGGCTGGTGAACTTCCAAGGCCGCGACGCACGCATCGTTGACGGCCGGCGCGTGTCGACGGCGGCGTTTCCCACGACGCAGATCGACATCGAGCGGCTCATGAATGTGGCCAATCGCAAGCTGGGGATCCGATATCGATACGTGCGGACGAACTTCGGGGCGTTCAGTTGGAACCCGGCCGAACTGCCGCTGCTGTACGTGACCGGCTGGACGCCGATGCCGACCTTCGACGCCCAAACGCTCGCCAAGTTGCGACGCTATCTCTACGACGGCGGAACCCTCGTCGTCCACGCCCAATGCGGCCGAAAGGCGTTCGTCGATTCGGCCCGGGTCCAACTGCGGCGGCTCTTTCCCGATCGGCCCCTGGCCGCCGTCGATACCGACAGCCCGCTGTTCCACGCCCTGACCGATATCGAGTCGATGCGGGTCCGGCGCGACGCCGAACCGTTCCGGCGGCTGCCTCCCTACCTCGAAGCGATCTACCTCGGATGCCGCCCGGCGGTGATCTTCAGCCCCCTCGACCTGAACTGCGGCTGGAACGTCGCCCAAAGGCCCATCGCCGGCGGAACGCTGTACCATCAGGACGATGCCCTGGCCCTGGGGGTCAATATCATCGCGACGGTCCTGGCCAACTTCGAATACGCCAAGGGGTTCGCCATCGAGAAGGTGTATCACCAGCAGGACGACCCGACCCGAGACCAACTGGTGATCGCCCAGGTCGTTCACGAGGGCGACTGGGACCCCACCCCTCACGCGCTGCCGAACCTGATGAAGTACATCGCCGCCCACACCCGGTTGAGCGTGCAGTTCAAGCGTCAGCCGGTGCGGCTTGACTCGGGAGAATTGTTCGCCCACCCGGTGCTGTACATGACCGGCCTTCGCGACTTCACGCTCTCAGAGCCCCAGGCGGCCGCACTGAAAACCTATCTGCAAGCGGGGGGGCTGCTGGTCGCCGACGCCGCGGCCGGGCGGAAGGCGTTCGACGTCGCCTTCCGACGCGAGATTCAACGCGTGCTCGGCGAGGCGGCGCTGGCGCCGATCGAAGCTGACCATCCCATCTACGCCATGCCGTATGAAATCCGCTCGGCGAGTTTCTCGCCCATGCAGGCCGCCGCGGAGCCGGCGCTGAACGCCCCGACGCTGGAAGGCGCCGCCATCAACGGTCGGCTGGCCGTGATCTACTCGCCCTTGAGCCTGGCCAACGGCTGGGAGCAACTGCCCTACACCTACAGCCGCGGCTACGCCGACGCCGACGCCATCCGCCTTGGCGTCAATATCATCGCCTACGGCATGATGCATTAAGTACTCCGTCCCACGTGTATCGTCGGGCGCCATGTTCACGGCCGAGGCGAGTAGGTATTCAGCATCCGATTCGGATTTCTGGTTCTCCTCCCTTTGTGGTGGTTTGCCTGGCGGCGTGTTTCACACCATGGCGGGCCAGCCCCGTTAGGGGCGAAAGATTTGTAGCCCGGTCCGTAAGGGCCGGGAACCGTGATGCACCCCCCGAGGCAAGCCCCGACAGGGGCGACACATAGACCGTATGGCCACGGGGTGTCGCCCCTATCGGGGCTTGGGCGCTATGGGACAGTCCCTACCCCGGCCCTGACGGACCGGGCTACAAATCTGCCGGCCCTGCGGGCCTCAACGTCAGATTCACTTGAGCGATTGGACCCAGTTCCAAGCACGCTCTTGCAACATGGCCGAACGAACACATGTCACGATTTCAGCATCCGATTCAGCTTCCGATCTGACGGGCGTGGCTTCTCAGGCCACGCTTAACGCCGCGCCGTTGGCCAGCAGGTTCATGACGCCGGCGAGGTTCGCGACCGTCGCGCCGTCCCAGGTTCTGACAACGGGCCTGTCGGCGCTGTCGGGCTCGGCGGCCGGATCGTACAGTAAGGCCGCGTCCATTCCGGCGTCCAGGGCGCCGATGAGTTCCTTGCAGGCGCCGTCGCCGACATAGAGGCACTCGTCGGTGGGGACGTCCAGCCGTTCGGCGGCCAGTTCGTAGAACCGCTTGTGCGGCTTGGCCAAACCCACCTGGCACGAGAACAGGGCCTCGTCGAAGTACTCCGCCATGTCCGTCCGAGGCCACAGCCATGGGATCTCCGACGAGCATGCGCTCAGCAGGGCCATCTTGCGGCCGGTTTGGCGAATGGCGGATAGCGATTCAACCGTTCCGTCGCGAGGCGTCAGCGCAGCGCTGCAGTAGTCCATGCGGATGTCGACGGCGCGGGCGAGCAGTTCGCTGTCGGGGGCGATGCTCAGTTTGTCGCACACGTACCGAATCGCGTCGGCCGGGGTGTCGAGAATCCCCAGCGTCAGCATTCGCCGCACGTCGTGACCTTCCCATGTGCTCTTGAATTCACTCTCGCGACCGCCGGTCAACGGAGCCAGCACGCCCTCTTGCTGCAACAGCGTGCAGAAGCGGCCGCCGAAAGCGTCCACCAACGTTCCGAAGAGGTCAAATATGACTGCCTTGTATTTCATGGCCCTGTCCTAACCCAGCATAAGCCCATAAAAAAACCCGCTCACCAGGAGCGGGTCGGAAAACGTTTTGATCTTTCACAACTCTCGATCAACGGTCTCCAGACCCGCACCCACGCTTATACGTGTACGTGTGCTGATGTACACACGCCATCGGGGCGCCCGTGGAGGAGATAAAGCCGAAGATGTTAGCGTTCAGATTCAACATGACGGGCTCTATTATAGGCGCCGCGGCCAGCGAGTCAATAGGTTGTGAATCGTTGTGAATCAAAAAACTGGACGCCCCCCTGGCCCGCCCCGGTTTGGGCGCGGCTGGCGACGACGGCTGCAATGTTGTAATCGTCGTCCCGATATGCCCTAATAGCGTCGCCGACGTGGGAGAATATCCATGAGTGAAGTCACCAACGACCAAGACGTACAGACCGTCGAGCGGTTCGCCAACGCCAAAAAGCGGATGCTGGCCGAGATTCACAAGGTCATCATCGGCCAGGACGGCGTAATCGAACTGCTGCTCGGCGCCATCCTCGCCCGGGGCCACTGCCTGCTGGTCGGCGTGCCGGGGCTGGCCAAGACGCTGCTGGTCCACACGTTGGCCGATATCCTGAAACTGCGGTTCAGCCGCATCCAGTTCACCCCCGACCTGATGCCGTCGGATGTGACCGGCACCGATGTGATCGAAGAAGATCGCACCACCGGTCGGCGGGAATTCCGGTTCGTCAAAGGCCCGATTTTCTCCAATATCGTCCTGGCCGACGAGATCAACCGCACGCCCCCCAAAACCCAGGCGGCCCTGCTGGAGGCGATGCAGGAGTACCACGTGACGGCCGGGAACGTTACCCACGAGTTGGACCTGCCGTTCTTCGTGCTGGCGACGCAAAACCCGCTGGAGCAGGAGGGCACGTACCCCTTGCCCGAGGCCCAGTTGGACCGCTTCATGTACATGGTGCTGGTCGACTACCCCAGCAGCGCCGAGGAACGACAGATCGTCAAGGCCACCACCTCGGAGGTCGTCAACCACCTCGAAGCGGTGCTGGACGGCGAAGATATACTCTCGCTGCAACGCATTCTCCGCACGCTGCCGGTCTCCGACCATGTGGTGGACTACGCCGTGGACCTCACACGTGCGACGCGACCGGGCGACCCGACGGCGCCGGAGTTCGTCACCCGCTATCTCAGTTGGGGGGCAGGCCCGCGAGCGGCCCAGTACCTGGTGCTCGGCGCCAAGAGCACCGCGCTGCTGAACGGACGATACAACGTCTCCTGCGACGATGTCCGCCACGTCGCACGCGCGGTGCTGCGGCACCGGATTTCTACCAATTTCAACGCCGACGCCGATCGACTGACAGCCGACGACCTCGTCGTCAAACTCCTGGCCGCCGTGGCGGAGCCGTCCCCGGACGATTACCGATAACGGCAGAACGGCAGGCTTCAGCCTGCCCGCCGTGGCGGGACCTGAGAGGCTGTGAATAAA
>CBDVCA010000157.1:0-7611 GCA_965372365.1 uncultured bacterium | reverse complement strand
CGATCATGGGGCTGGTGTACGCGGCGTACATGTTCCCACCGACCGTCAGGCCGCCAAGGGCGATATCGCCGGCGCCGAGTATCGATAATTCGTAATCGAAGATGCCGATCCGATCGGTGGTCACGCCAATGGTGTACACGCCCGGCCGGTCGGTCGTGAAGCGGTACGGGGCGCCTTGGGCGGAGATTTGATCCGTGTCGGAGATGTTCTCGTAGATGATTCGGCCGTCGGGGTCATAGATGGTCAGTCCCAGCAACTCCGACGCGTCGGTCATCTGGACCGTGATCTCTTGTCCGGCCATCAGGCCGATGGCGTAGTGATCAGCGAAGTCGCCCGTGAACGGTGGGGCTTCGGGCTCGCTGTTGATGTTGTACTGCAGGCTCCACAACTGACCGGCCAACTGCACCACGTCAGGGGCGTCGGCCTGGCCGCTGCGAATCGAGCCAAGGTACTGCGGGTTGGTCGGCGAATCGTTGGACATCCACCAAGCCCTGGCGTACTCGAACATGTAGCCGGGGGTGTCGACGGACGTCACTTTGCGGCGGATCGAGTTGATGTCCACGGATTCCAGTTCGACCTGCGGCGATTCGAGCCAGTCCAGCAGCTCGACGCCTTCGTCGTTATCGACGAAGATCTCGCCCAGGAAGTCGCCCCTCGAGACGTCGAGCCAGCCGAGCTTGCCGCCGACACGAATCTGCACGCCGGTGAAGTAATCGGCTGGCGGGTCTTCACCGCCGCCGTCGTAATCGATCCATCCGCCGACCGTTTCGTCGGTGAGCAGGTTCCGAAGATCGCCCCCGACGACGAAGTTGTCGGTATTCCAGATCGTTTCGTGCTGCTGCTGCAGTTCGGTTCCCCACGTGTCGCCGGTGAGAATCCATCCGGCGTAGAACACATTGACCGATCCGGATATCTGCACGCGACCGGTGATGGTGCCGTCAAAGAAGAAGCGATCCAGCGACTGGGGAGCCGCCGACTCGGTCTCGGTGCCGAGCAACTGCATCAGCACAGCCGAATCGCTGACACGGTCATCGTCGCCGCTGCCGTCGGGATTGAGCGTGGCCTCGCCGCTGACGATGAAGGAGTCGCTGGTGCGGAACGTATCGTCACGGGGTCCCACCGTCTGGTAGCCGGTGACGCTGTCGGCCGCCAACCAGCGGTCGTTGTGGACGTCGTAGGAAATCCCCCCCACCGTCGGACGCAGGGAGCCGTCGGGGGTGACGGTGGTGGTCCCGGCCGAGCCGTCCATTTCGATATTCACCAGACGGCCGTGGCCTTTGTCGTGGCCGAAGAGGTTGCCGTTCTCATCGAAGTCCATCGACGTAATTTCGAGCAACTCCCAATATAGCGAGCCCTCGGCCGTGAACACCTGGGCCTGAACCGGACCCAGGGCGATGACCTGCGACGGATCGTCGGGGTCGATCTCGTAGAGCCAGTTGTCCAAACCGATCACGAACAGGCCCTGCTTGGCGCCGAAGGATCCTTGCTGGGGGCTGAACGCCATCGCCGAAACGCCGGCGCCGATATCGATCAGCCCACCGCCGATGGCGGTCCATTCGCCGGTGGTCGGATCCAGCACGCCCAGCCGACTGACCGAATCGTATTCCCAGTTGTTGCTGCGAACCGCCGCGAACAGTTCCTGGGCGCCCGTCCAGTAATCGCTGATGCGATAATCCAGTCCCATCACCGTCAGGGAGGCGCCGCCTTCCAGAACCAGCTTCGGGAGGTACCCGCTGCTCGGCGCCCGGCCGGTCACCGGATCGAGCATCGATATCTGGTCGCCATGAATAACTATGCCGTCGCCATCGACGCCGTCGCTGTCGATTACGAAAATATTGCCGTCGATGTCGATGGCCATCCCGCTGATGATATCGAGGTTGTGGCCCATCACCCGGTCGACCATGGGAGCGTCGATCAGCCAATCGAGTACGCTGAAGCCGACCTTCAGGCCCGCCGACAGGTTGACCACCTGACCGTCGGGGTCGAGACGATCGTCCCAATCGTCCATCAGCCGCGGCCGGGTACCAATCTGCCTGTTCAGGTAGGCCGCGATGATGGGGACCAGGTCCTCGTAATCGTCGCCGTCGTCGACATCCTCGGTCTTGGCGCCGAGGTACAGGTCGCCGGAGCCGGCGGTGATGCGGACAGGATAATTTATCCATTGGGCATTCGGGTCGAACGGATCGTGCCCGCGGTAGTCGTCGTGGTCGACTTGCATCTCGCCGCTGGTGCGGCTGTTGGGGTCCATCGGGGTATAGGGGGGGGTTCGCTCGCTGTCGACGCTGGCGATCGTGATGAAGGAGTCGGGGCTGGCCTGCGACACGTAGATGGCGAACAGGTCGGAACTGCCCAGGCCCTCGACGTCGTACACGAAACGGGGGCGATGGTCCACGAACACCAGATCGTCGGTGACGACGTCGGTCGCCAACAGAGCGCCCAGGCCGCCGGTGAAGGGATTACGAAGGATCGGGTCCCACGCCAAGCTGTCCAGCGCGGCGCCGCGAACGGGACCGTCCTCAGGATCGTCGTCCTGGTCGGGCGTCGGGCCGAGGTCGTACACCTCACCACTGGGCTGCCCCTCGTCGTCGAGCACCCGTATCTGCATCACCTGACCCCCGCCAACGGCGTACATGAACTTCTCGACGACGGTCGGATCGTCATTGATGAATTCGATGCCCGTGATCGTGGTGACGGACTCGGACCCCGACTCGCTGGTCCTGTTGATGTCGGTGAACAACGTGAATAGCGTGAAGTCCGCATCGCCGGAGCTTGTGTACAGATTGAATGCGTCGGTGTCGTCGCAAGCGGCGTACAATGTCAGAACTGTCACACCTTCGCTGTCCTGGCTGACCTCGAACGCGATCGACGTGGTCTCAGCAGGCATATTGCCGACCCGCTTGACCGAACGCGTGATATCCCACGGATCGCCGGAAACGTCCGCGGCCGTCACGTCCACCGTAAACATGGCCTCTGCATCGCCGCCCTCGGTGGTGTACGTTGCAACGAAGTAAAGCCGTCCGTCGTTGGCGACGTCGCCCAACTCGGGGCGGAAATCAGCGGCGGTAATCGCCGTCACCGCCGGCGCTGCATTGTCGTCAAGCGGCCAGGCCACCCAGTCATGCAGATGGGCGATCACGGTGGCGTCGCCGGTGACCTCGTCGAACCGGAGCAACTGCACCAATATGATATCCATCACGCCCGGTTCGTCCGGGTCTTCGCTGTCCGGATCCTCGACTGTAATGCCTTCGATAATGTTGAAGCCGTAGGTCCCGCCCCCGGCGATGGCCGACTGGCTGGCCAACGCCTGGATGGAAGTCTTATCCTCCTCATTGGAGCCGGGGGCCCAACTGATGTCGCCGGTATCGTCCGGAAGCGTCCATATGGAGGTGGAGTCCGCGTCGCCGTCGCTCAGATCGGCGACCGGATCGTCGATGTTGATCGGGCCGATCTGCTGAACGCCGTCGCTGCCGCCGTCGTCGCCGCCGCCGCCGACATAGCGCGTACCGTCAGGACGGAGACTGGACTGATCCCAATCGGGACTGGGGGTAATCAGATGGCCGGGCATGTCGCCCAGGACGAGGCGGTTGTCGTACCGGTCGATGTCACCGGCAATGAGCTCGACGATGATATCCCCGTACAGGGCGATGCGTACCGCCCCCCGGGTCAGGTCGTGGTATTCAAAAACATCGCCGCCCACCAACGTCGTCAGCAGCAGTCTTTCTTCAAGACCCTCGAACAAGGGGGCGGACGTGTCGTAAATACGTTCATCGCTGGGCATTGACATATGCTTCTCCTGGTGGCTGGTGGCTGGTGGCTGGTGGCCAGTGGCCGGGCTGGCTGCTGAGAGAACGCCTATAACCCCCTCAGCAGGACAACATCCAACTAAAGCTAATTTTCAAACTATCGCTTTTGGCACGCAAAGTCAAGCAGAAGATAGCCGAAAGACGCCGCTGCGCACCTACCGTAGCGACGCCGGTGACGGCCCGGCCGCGACCGCTCCGGCGTGCGATCCCGGCAGGCGCCGGACGCTGCCCCCCGAACCCGACCATGGCCAAGGTCGAGATTTGCCTGGGGCCTGTTGGCGTTTGTCATTTTAACATCGTATATTATAAGTACTTACAATATTTTATCTGCCTGGAGATTTTCGGAATCATCGTAAAAGTCCGCCCGGACTTGGTTATAATGGAGGTTGGTTTCGCCGATCCATATAGCAGGACAGAAGTTATGCAAGAAGGTATACGTGGAGCCCGCCCCAGCCGGTCGATGACCACCTGCTCCTTCACGAGAACGCCTACCGTCAAACCGGAGAAGTGAATTGGCTATGAGTTCGAATGCTGATCGCCCCCTGCACGCGACCCATGTGCGGAACGGCCTGCCGAATGTGCGTAACGACCGACGAATCGACGCCGATCCGGCCGCGGCCGCGTTCATGGAACCGATGGAAGCCCGCCTCCTGCTGGACGCCAGCGCCCCTCTGGACGCGCCGCCGGCCACCGATGCAGGCTTGCCGGCGGCCCTCGCCCTCGACGCCGCCGTCGGGGCGCCCCAGCCGGGACCCGGGGCGATTGTGGTCACCCGAAGAACCACCTTCGACGACCATAACGGCTCACCGGTCACCATCATCGTCACCGGGGCTGTGGCTCATGTCTATACCGACGGCGACGGCTCCGGACGCATCGAACGGATCGAGGTCTACCCCACCAAGACCCGCGCCACGATCAGTATCGCCACAAAGACCAATACGACCGTCGATGATATAATCCTCTACGGAACCATGACCAAGCTGGCCGCCCCCAAGGTCACCCTCCGAGGCGACCTGACCGCCGCCGGAGGGCTCAGCAGGCTCGTACTCGACGACGTCGAGGCCGGCGCCGTCATCGGCATCAACACCGACGGCGATATCGACCCCAACCCCCGCCAGAAACTCGCGGCCATTTTTGGCGACGTCGCCAACGCAACGCTGACGGTCACCGACATGCCCGTCAAGTCCATCCTCGCCCAGTCCTGGACCGGCGGTCAAATCAACGCCGAGCGATTCGGCTCAGTCACGATCCGTCAAGCCCTCGACGCCATCGTCACCGCCGCCGGCGTCGACGCCAGAGGCGTCTCGTTCGGACGGCTGCAGGCCGGCGACGCCGACGGCGCCGTCATTGACGCCGCCGGTGGAATCAAGACCCTCAGAGCCACCGCCTGGGACGCCGGAACCGTCGAAGCCGGGTGGATCGGCAAGCTCGTCCTCGGCACAGTCAAACTCCCCGGAGAGTTCTCCACCGAGGTGACCCTCACCGGCGACAACACCGGCGCCAGAACCAGAGTGCTCGACTCGGCCAGAGTGTACGGGACGATCGCCGATATCGACTGGAGCATCACCGGGGCCGTCGGCGGCCTCCGGATCGGCGAGGCCGACACCTGGTCGCTGACCGATTTCACCGCCCTGCAATCACTCAGAATCACCGACGCCCAAGACGTCACCGTTGACGGCGACGCCACCATCGGTCTGCTGAAGGCCGGCCACTGGACCGGCGGAGCGATCGACGCCGATTGGGTCAAGAATCTCGTCGTGTCCAACACTATGGCCAACGCCGCGGCTACCATCGACCTCGCCGGAATCGTCACCCTCGGCGCCGGCGACAACATCACCTGGACCGGCGACAGCATCAAGACCATGCGGGTCAAAGGCAATCTCACCGACGCGGCGTTCACCCTCATCGAGCCGGTCGCGGCCAAGCGAAAAACCCTCGGCAGCCTCACCGTCAAGGGCCTCGTCGAAGACTCCACCCTCCGGTCGGCAGGCCACGTCGGCGCCGTCACCGTCGGCGGCCTGATCAACTCGACCCTCCTGGCCGGGATCCGCGACAACTACAACCTCGACGCCGACGGCGACGGCGTGCTCGACCTGCCCACCGCCGGCGGCGATTACGTCACCGGAGGCGAAGGCGAATTCGTCCGCCTCGCCAAGGTCGTCATCAAAGGTCGCCCCGGACTCGGCGGCGATCTACTGGTCAACTCCAACGTGGCCGCCGGCGTCATCGGCCCGGTCACGGTGCGACGCGTGCAGATCGATAACGGACCCTTCTTCGGCTTCGCCGCCGGCGATAGCATCAAGTCGGTCACCTGGATCGACAGCCCCGCCCGACGCAAGTGGCGAACCGTCAAGTGGCCCGCCGACACCGAGGCCTTCGTCATTCTCGCCCCGGGGCAAAACGTCGCCCCCCGAGCCGGCGCCGACAGCGTCGCCACCGACGAGGATACGCCCGTCGCGATCAGCGACCTGCTCGACAACGACTCCGACGTCAACGGCGACAGCTTCAACCTCATCGCGCTCACCCAGCCCGAACACGGCTCCGTCGTCGCCGGCGTCGGCGGAACCGTCACCTACACACCCGACGACAACTATAACGGACCCGACAGCTTCACCTACACCGTCAGCGACGGGGACGACTCCGACACCGCTACCGTCATCGTCACCGTCCACGCCGTCAACGACGCCCCCATCGCCGGCGACGACGCCATCGTCACCGACGAGGACCGGCCTCTCACCCTAACCGGCCTGCTCGATAACGACTCCGACGTCGACGGCGATACGCTGACGATTCTCCCGCTCGCCCAGCCGGCCAACGGGACCGTCGTCGACAACGGCGACGGAACCCTCACCTACACACCCGACGACAACTACTACGGACCCGACAGCTTCACCTACGTCGTCAGCGACGGGGCCGGCGGAACCGACACCGCCGCGGTGACCGTCTCAGTCGAGCCGGTCAATGATGCGCCCAACGCCGTCGATGACGCGGCCGCCGGCGACGAAGACGCCGATATCACCACCGGCGACGTTCTGGCCAACGATTCGGATGTCGAGACCCTCGACCTGGCCATCGAATCGTTCACCCAGCCAACCCACGGATCGGTCGCCGACAACGACAACGGAACCTTCACCTACACACCCGATGACAACTACAGCGGACCCGACAGCTTCACCTACACCATCGTCGACGCCGACGGCGAGACCGACATGGCCACCGTTGCACTGACGGTCAACCCGGTCAACGACGCCCCCGAGGCCGCTGACGACGACGCCGTTGTCGTGATGAACGAATCGATCGTCACCGGCGATGTTCTCGCCAACGATTCCGACCTCGACGGCGACGACCTCGTCATCGACAGTTTCACCCAGCCGAGCCACGGATCGGTCGCCGACAACGGCGACGGCACGTTCATCTACACGCCCGACGAAGATTATCTCGGCCCCGACGCGTTCACGTACACCGTCAGCGACGGCGACGGCGGAACCGACGTCGGCACAGTGACCGTCTCGGTCGTCTCGGTGATTAATGACGCCCCCGAAGCCGTCGACGCCGCATACACGACCTATCGTAACGCCCCGTTCATTACCGCCGACCTACTGGCCGCGGCCAGCGACGCCGACGCCGACGGCATCACCGTCGACAGCTTCACCCACGGCGCCAACGGGACGGTCGTCTACAATGGCGACGGGACGTTCACCTACACCGTCACCAACCATTTCGTCGGCGACGACAGCTTCACCTACACCGTCAGCGACGGACGCGGCGGGACCGATACCGCCACCGTCACCCTTACCAAGCCCGCCAT
>CBDVCA010000156.1:0-7718 GCA_965372365.1 uncultured bacterium | reverse complement strand
TCGGCGCCGAGAGCCGCGAGGACAAGCCGGCCGCCCCCCCAAAGCCTCGCGGCTTGTTTGATTAGCGGGAAGAACCTCCCCCTCCCTGAGACAGAGAAACTGGCTGCGGACGACTGATTGACGACGGATTGGAGCGTAACTCAAGGATCCCACGGCACTACTCGGGATCCTTGTATTGCGCCTTCTCCGCCGGGGCGGGGGCGTCGGGCGGCGGGCTGGGCGGAAAAAACGCCCAAATTTCCCCTTGTAAGCCTGTGCTCGGGTGATAGAATGCTCGATTCAATAGCGCGGAACTAGTCCAAGAGTGCGGAATGTAGTTCAATCGCGTGGAAATAGCTCAGACGTGTGGAGATAATCCAGACGTGTGGAAATAGTTCAAAGGGCTCGAGTTGCCCTCAGCGGAGGTACATCCGTGGCAGTAAAGTTACGGCTCAAAAGATTGGGACGCACGCATCGAAGCTTCTTTCGCCTCAACGCGATCGACGGCCGGGCGCCGCGAGACGGCAGGGTCATCGAAGAGTTGGGCTGGTACGACCCGTGCAACAAAGATCCCGAGAAGCAGGTGAAACTGAACCTCGACCGGATCAAGTACTGGTTGAGCGTCGGCGCCCAGCCCAGCGATACGGTTGGCGACCTGCTGAAGCGGCACGGCGTCGAATTCGGCGTGAAGAAGAAAAAGAAGAAGAAGGCGAAGGCCTCGGCGGCCCCCGCGGCCGAATAGGCCCGGGACGGCTTCGAGACTCCGACGGTGCCCATGCGCATCGACGTGCTGACATTATTTCCGGAGATGTTCGCCGGTCCGTTTGGCTTGAGCATTATCCAACGAGCTCAGGACGCGGGCGTCGTGGACATCAAGGTGACGAATCTTCGTGATTTCACCGCCAACAGCTACCGGAAAGTGGACGACGCCCCCTTTGGCGGCGGCCCCGGCATGGTGTTGATGTGCCAGCCGCTGTTTGACGCCGTGGAGCACCTGCAGAGTGAGGGCGATACGCCCGGCGAGGTGATCCTGATGAGCCCCCAGGGCCGGCCGTTCAATCAGGCCGTGGCTCGGGAGTTGACCGGTCGCGAGCGGATTATTCTGATCGCCGGGCGGTATGAAGGTTTTGACGAACGGGTTCGGATGGCTTTGGCCGATGACGAGATCAGCCTCGGCGATTTCGTTCTCTCCGGCGGCGAGATTCCCGCCATGGCGGTCGTCGATGCGATTACGCGACTGCTGCCCGGGGCGCTGGGAAGCGAGGCGTCCTTGGACGAGGAATCGTTCGCAGACGGATTATTGGAGTACCCGCAGTACACTCGCCCGAGAGTGTTTCGCCGGATGGCGGCTCCGGATGTGCTGCTGAGCGGTAATCACGCCGATATTGAGGCGTGGCGGGCCGAGCAGTCGCGTCTTCGAACGCAGCAGCGACGGCCGGATTTGTGGGATAAGAAGAAGAAGGACGAACAATAGGCTCGGCGGCCCCGCCGCCGGTTAGAAGGCAGGAGAAGCGTCGTGAGCATGGAACTGATGCAGAAGGCCGCCGAGGCGAGTTTGAAGGCCGACCCGCCCGTATTTGAGATCGGCGACACCGTCAACGTTTCGGTACGGATTATCGAGGGCGAGAAAGAGCGCGTCCAGGTCTTCACCGGCACCGTGATCGCTCGCAGCGGCTCGGGTATCCAGGAGACGTTCATCGTCCGTCGCATCGTCGCCGGCGAAGGCGTCGAGCGAACCTTCCCGGTGCACAGCCCCCGAATCGCCAGCGTGGAAGTCATTCGCCGGGCTCATACCCGCCGGGCGAAGCTGTACTTCCTTCGCGAGCGGATCGGCAAGGCCACCCAGCTTCGCGAACGTCGCAAGCCGGCGGGCGTCAAGAGCAAGGCCGCCGCCCGACGCGAGGCGAAAGCCGCCGCTCGCCAGGCCGCTCGGGAACAAGCCAAAGCCGAAGCCGAAGCCGCCGCGACCGAGTAGCGTATCGGCCGGAGCTTCACCCGACGAGAACTCGCGGCCCTGCGGGGAATCGCCCGATGAGCGGAATTATTCGCCGGGCGTTCCCCGCGGGGTTGTTTTTTGGGTCATGACGGATTCGTGGGGAGTGGGTCGGCTGCGTGCTTGCCGTTACTAGCCCCCCGCAGTGCGGGGGGTCGAAAGACGCGTGAACCCACGATCTATGGATCCAACTGCCGTTTCGGGACAATCGACATCGAAGTTCCGCCTCGGGACAATCGACACCGAGGTTCCGCCTCGGGACAATCGACATCGAAGTTGCCGCGGGAACACCATCGGTCCGGCGACCCCCTGCACTGCAGGGGGCTAGTCACCGCAGACCCTTGGCCATGAGGATCCCCGCTGGCCCGTCATGAACCTCCCCTATAGGAAGGGATCAACCGTGTGGCCGTTCTCCCGTGGTGATTCGATTGGTCGTCGCGGCGAGAAGTTGGCCGCCCGCACGCTCAAGGCCGCCGGCTGCCGCGTGTTGGTTCGCAATTACCGGTGCCCGGCCGGCGAGGCCGATTTGATCGCATTGATCGGAGATACCTTGGTCTTCGCCGAGGTCAAAACTCGCACCTCCGACTACTTCACCGATCCGGAATCGGCCGTCGATCGCGACAAGCGCGCCCGCTATCGCAAGGTCGCCCGCTACTACGTCCGCCGCACCCGCCGGCCCGACCTGAACATCCGCTACGACATCGTCGCCATCGTTTTGACGGCTGGCGCGAAACCCGATATTCGTCACATAGAGAATGCTTTTTGAATAGGAGAACCGGTACGCCGGAGTGCAGGGGCGTCCCTTCATGCGTCAGCCCCAATTCGCAATCCGCAATCCGCAATTCGCAATGCTACTAGATTCTCACTGCCATCTCACCAACGGCAAGCTCGCCGGCCGCGTCGCCGACATTCTCAACGAGGCCCGCGCTGAGGGCGTGGGCGCGTTCCTGACGGCCGCGTCTTCGGTGGCCGATTCCAAGGCGGCCGTCGGCTTGGCCAGGCGGGGCGAGGGTGTGTACTGTGCCGTCGGCGTGCATCCCCACGAAGCCGAGGGCGTCGGGGATCGGTACGTGGAGCAACTTGGCGAAATCATCGCCTCTGGCGGCGACCGTTGCGTAGCGGTGGGGGAGATCGGGCTGGACTACCACTACGACTTCTCGCCGCGAGACCAGCAGCGGCGCGTATTCGACGAGCAGTTGCAGTTGGCCGCCAGACTTGGCAAGCCGGTGATTATCCACACCCGCGAGGCCACCGAAGACGCCCTCGCCGCTCTGGCTCCGTACGCCGGGACGCTTCGTGGTGTCATCCACAGCTACGCCTCCGGCGGCGACGAGGTCGCCCGCTTCCTTGGCCAGGGCTGGTACATCGGCTTCTCCGGCATCGTCACCTTCAAGGGCGCCGGCAACGTTCGCGAGGCCGCCAAGATCGTTCCCGCCGATCGTCTCCTGATCGAAACCGACGCCCCGTACCTCTCCCCGGTCCCGGTCCGCAAGATCTTCCCCAACGTCCCGGCCCACGTCGCCCACACCGCCCGCTTCCTCGCCGACCTCCGCGGCGTCGACTTCGACACCTTCGCCGCCGAGACCACAGCCAACGCCGCGGCCTTGTTCGGGCTCGACATCGGCGGCGATTGAGCGTATCCTAGCGACCGGGGTTCCGTGGTTGGGTTGCTGCGTTCGCGCAAACCACGGCGGCCTTCCCGTGTTCTCACCGGTATCTGTTCAGCGAACAACAGAGGAACGTCCATGCCCCAAGAGAAAGCCGACGTACAGGCGTTGCTGCAGAAGTTTCAGGACGACTACGGCAGGATCGAAACCGAGGTCCATCGCTTCATCGTGGGCCACGAGCGGGTGGTGGACGAGGCGATTATCTGCCTGATGACCGGGGGGCATGCGCTGCTGGAAGGCGTGCCGGGGCTCGGGAAGACGATGCTGGTTCGGACGCTCAGTGAGGTGCTGGATCTGTCGTTCGGGCGGATTCAGTTTACGCCCGACCTGATGCCGGCCGACATCACCGGCACCACCATGGTGGTCACCGATGCCGACGGCTCCAAGTCGTTCAAGTTCCAGCCGGGCCCGATCTTCGGCAACCTGATTTTGGCCGATGAGATCAACCGGGCGACGCCCAAGACGCAGTCGGCGATTCTCGAAGCGATGCAGGAGCGGAGCGTCTCGGTGGCTCGGACGACGCACCCGTTGCCGGCTCCGTTTTTCGTGATGGCCACGCAGAACCCCCTGGAGATGGAGGGTACGTATCCTCTTCCTGAAGCACAACTTGACCGGTTCCAGTTCAAGATCAACGTGACCGGCCCCCAAGTGGCGGAGCTTGTGGAGATCCTCGATCGCACGACCGGGGCGAAGGTTCCGGCCCCCGCCAAGACGGTTACCGGCGAGCGGGTGATGGAGATGCAGAAGCTGGTCCGCCGCGTTCCTGTGGCGGCGCCGGTGAAGGAATACATCGCCCGGTTGGTGCTGGCGTCTCATCCGCAAAACGATTCGGCTCCTGCGGTTACGCGAAAGTATGTTCGGTACGGCGCCAGTCCCCGCGCTGCTCAGAGTATGATCCTGGCGGCGAAGGTGATGGCCCTTCGCGACGGCCGGCCCAACGTGGCGTTCGCCGATATCCGTGAAGTGGCCTATCCCGCCCTCCGGCATCGGCTGATCCTCAGCTTCGAGGGCCAGGCCGACGGGACCGACCCCGACGAGATCATCCGCCAGATCATCGAAGCGGTCCCCGAAGCCGCCACCGTTTGAGCCGCGTCGAGGGGCTTGGGGACTCTTGGTAGGGATGATTTATAAGAGATTGTTGCAGTTGACGTTATAGCTATAGTGTCACGCCCTCTCCCCCTGTGATTCCTGCTTTTGTGTTGCAAGCGTCCTTCGGTTCGGTACACTCGCGTCCTCTATTTCCTCACTCGATTTTGCTTAGGAACGGGGTGAACGCGATGGCGACTGTGGCCTTTGACGACCGCAGTTTCATGATCGATGGGCGGCGCGTGTGGCTGATCAGCGGGGCTATGCATTATTTCCGCACGCCCGCAGCGTTGTGGCGCGACCGGCTCACCAAGGCCCGACGCGGCGGCCTGAATTGCATTGAAACGTACGTTGCGTGGAATGTCCACGAACCCGTCGAGGGGCAATGGGAGTTCTCCGGCGATAACGATGTGGCCGAGTTTATCCAGCAAGCCGGCGACCTGGGCCTGTATGTTATCGTTCGCCCCGGCCCGTTCATCTGCGCCGAGTGGGAGTTCGGCGGGTTCCCCGGTTGGCTCACCGCCAAGAGCGGAGTCCAGTATCGCACGCCAAATGCTGTCTATACCCACTATTACGACAAATACTTCCGCCAACTGCTGCCCCGCCTGGTCGATTTGCAAGTCTCCCGCGGCGGCAATATCATCGCCATCGCCAACGAGAACGAGTATTTCAATACCACAATGCCCGACCGGATGGAGTATCTCGACTTCATCTCCATGCTCTATCGCCGGGCCGGGTTCGATATCCCGATCCTCACGTGCAACCAGAAGACCGAACCAAGGGTCGCCGACGCCGTCGAATGCGTGAATGGGTGGGGGCGATTGACCAGCCAAGTGAAGTCGCTGCGTCACATCCAGCCGGATAAGCCCTTGCTGGCGACAGAGTTCTGGTCGGGATGGTTCGACGCATGGGGCGGAGAGCACGCGACGAAGGATCCGCGAGAGACAGCCCGCCGAGCGTTCGAACTGGTCGGCGGGGGCGCCCAGATCAACTACTACATGTACCACGGCGGCACCAATTTCGGATTCTACGGCGGCCGCACCGTTGGCAGCGACCACACGTTCATAACCACCAGCTACGATTTCGACGCGCCCATCGCCGAAGGTGGGGGGCTGACGAGAAAGTACCACCTCCTTCGGCTGGCAAACCTTCTCAATCGGCACATGGCGCCCCTGCTGGCCGCGGCTGCTCCGACGCCGGCGGCCGCGATGGTGGGAGCCGCGACGACCTACTGCCGCCAGGGCCCGGCGGGCTCGTTGGTGGTGGTGAGCAACGGGGGCGACGAGAAGATCACCGACGCATCCGTCGTCATGCCCGATGGTCGCGTGTTGCAGATCGATCTCAGCCATTTCGGAGCCGCGGCGGTGTGCCAGGACGCGACGTTGACCGACCGGCACGTGTTGGATTACAGCAATCTGACGCCGCTGGGGATGTTCGGCGCCCGACTGTTCATCCTTCACGGCGCCCCGGGCCCAAAGGCCGTCGTCAGTATCAACGGATGCGAACGGATCGTCGAAGTTCCGCAGGCTGACCGTCCGACGGAACTGGAATGGGACGGGCTGAAGGTGTTGGTGATGAACTCGTCGACCGCCGAACACGTGTGGGACGTTGACGGGCAGGTGGTGATCGGACCCCGGTTCGCTGGCGAGACGCTCGACGATTTGGATTTCGACGCCGCGACGCGTCAGTACTATCTTGCCGACAACGACGGCTCCGTTCACATGCACAAGGTCAAACGTTCCCGCAAATCGGCTTCGGGCGCCAAGCCTCCGGCCTTGGGCAGGTGGGAGAACGTCGAAATCTGCTCGGCGGTCACCGACGCGGCCGACGCGTTCAAACGGATCGACCGGCTCGGCGAAATGTCCCGTCTGGATTGTCCGCTGGGCTACGGGTGGTATCGCGCTAGTTTTGACGCCAAGCGCGCCGCCAAGAAGGCGATCTTTCTGCCCGGGTGCGAGGACCGTGCGGCGGTCTTCGTCAACGGCGTGAAGGCGGGGGTGTGGGGCCGCGGCGACGGCGCCGGGCGGAGGCCGATGACGATTCAGTTGGCCAAGGGCGCCAACGAGCTGACGTTCCTGGTCGACAACCTCGGGCGGTTCAATTTCGGCTCGAATATGGGCGAGCCCAAGGGCATGTGGGACGACGTCTACGTCGCCTCGGCGCTGCGTCCGAAGGCGATGAAGATGACCGGGGGGGCCGAGAAGGACTTTTCCCGTCGAATCGTACCTCGCTCTCTCCAGCATCTGGCCGAATCCCTCCGCGGTCGCCGGCCGATGGTGTGCGAGACGAGTTTTACGCTGACCCAAGCCGCCCCGGTGCATGTGCAGTTCAGCGACTTCGCCCATACGGTCGCGATCTTCTGCAACGATCACCCCGTTGGCTTCTTTCCCGGCGTCTCCGGCGGGTTCGGCGACGTGCTTCTCAAGCGAGAAACCACTAAGGGTGTCAACCGCATCAAACTGCTGCTCTGGCCGGACCCGACGGCCAAAGACGTGGCCGCGGCGTTCAGATTCCATCGGCTCGACGATAACCTTACCGCCGGCGCGCGATGGTCGTTCCGACCGTGGCGGTCGCCCTCGGAGCCGTCGGCCGAGCCGTCCGCCGGCAAGGGCAAGGGGCTGCCCGCATGGTTCAGAACCACCTTCAAGGCTCCCAAGGCGTCCGCCGGCCCACTTTTCGTCCACATCTGCGGCGCCCGCAAAGGCCAACTCTACCTCAACGGTCACAACGTCGGTCGGGTCTGGTCGATAGGCCCGCAGAAGGCGTACTATCTGCCGGAGCCATGGCTACAGCGAACCAACGAACTGCTGCTCTTCGAGGAAGACGGCAAGACGCCGATCGGTACGGAGTTGGAGTTCAAGCCACAGGGACCCTATTCCTAAGTACTCTGTCCCATCGATAATGTGGCATAGGGTGGTCTCCCGTATGGGTGCCGTGGTTTGCGCGAGCGCAGCGACGCAACCACGTTGAACGTTGAGCGTGGTTGCGTCGCG
>CBDVCA010000155.1:0-7733 GCA_965372365.1 uncultured bacterium | reverse complement strand
AGGACCGTAGTTCGCTTTGATTCGTGCCCTTGGCGGAAAGCCGTTGCCGTTGTTCTCGCCGCCCCCAATTGATGTCGCACACCTCTCGTTCACCATCGGTCCTTTTCGCTTGACGAATGCTGGATACGTGATACAAGTGAAGCATCGACCGTGAATGTGTCGATATGTTGAAAGTACGGATACTGAAACCCTGGCCCCCAAAAGGAGCATTGATGCAAGTCATGACCAATCAATTCGCATCGACGTTGCGCCTCCGGTGGGTTCTGCTTGGGTAGTCCGTTCGCTTAGCGAATGACCTTTGCGGCTGATCCTTCCGGGTCGGCCGTTTTCATTTCCACTTCCAAGAATGATTCCGGCCGCGGACGCTACGTCGAGCTTCCGCGGCTGACGGGATCGCTTCCCCAAGTCGCCTATTTCCCTCGTCCTTGCGCGCGGCTGCTATGCGCCGGACGACCAGATGCGAATCGAACGCAAGAAGGAGATGTATGTCCACTGTGCCAACACGCATGAACGGATCGATTGCCTGGGACCTCAAGACGGCCGCGGCAGAGAGAACAGCCGATTCTGTCTCATCTTCAGGAGACATGCGTGACACGAAGCAAGAGAAACGCCGATCGAGTGGAGAATCCTGCAGGAGGATTCCTCTGTGAACACTGTAACCAGGCGGTCCCGGCGACGGCGTCGGGGACGCGGCATCGAAACCACTGCCCGTTCTGTCTGTGGAGTCTGCACGTGGACGTCACAACCGGCGACCGACGTAGCGGGTGCCGAGGTCAGATGGAGCCGATTTCCGTGTGGGTTCGCTCCGACGGCGAGTGGTCGATTGTCCATCGGTGCCGGCACTGCGGCATGATACGGGTGAACCGGATCGCCGCCGACGATAACGCCCTGGCCTTGATGTCGATGGCGGCCAAGCCGCTGGCGCAGCCGCCGTTTCCGCTCGATCGACTGACGATTACATGAACTGGAAATCAGCCCCGCCGCGACGTCGGGCGCCGGTGTCATCTGTCGGCGCCCGGCCGCCGCGGGATTGTGATGGACGAAGGGACAAGAACCGATGAATTTGAAACAATTGGGATGGTGCGAGGCGTTTGGCGAACCGTTCGAGAAGACGTATCGTGACGATGGATACAAACCCGCTCGCGTGATCCGCGAGGATCGCGGCTCGTACCTGATCTGCGATGGCGATGGGGAGTATCTTGGCCAACTGGCCGGTAAGTTCCGTCACGAGGCGGCGCCGGGTGAGTTTCCGGCGGTCGGCGACTGGGTGGCGGCGGCTGTGCGGGCCAACGAGGGGCGTGCGACGATCCACGGCGTCTTGCCGCGGCGAAGCACGTTCTCTCGCGACAGCGCCGGAGGCCGCACGGCCGAGCAGGTTCTCGCGGCCAACGTGGATACGGTGTTCCTGGTGTCGGGGTTGGATCGCGATTTCAACCTGCGGCGAATCGAGCGATACCTCACGCTCGCGTACAACAGCGGCGCCGCGCCGGTGGTGGTGCTGAACAAGGCCGACCTGTGCGACGACGTTGACGCTCGGGTGGCCGAGGTGGAGACGGTCGCGTTCGGCGTGGGCGTTCACCCCGTCAGCGCCGAGACCGGCGGAGGCCTAGACGAGCTTCGGCGGTACGCGGCTGTCGGCCAGACGGTGGCGCTGTTGGGCTCTTCGGGTGTTGGGAAGACAACGTTGATCAACAGCCTTCGAGGATCGGCCGATTTGCAGACCGGACACGTGCGAGCCGCCGACGGTCGCGGCAGGCACACGACGACGCATCGGGAGTTGGTCGTACTCGATGACGGCGGCGTGCTGATCGACACCCCGGGTATGCGGGAATTGCAGTTGTGGGGCGATGACGCCGGGTCGGCCGAGGCGTTTGGCGATATCGCCGAACTGGCCGCGGCGTGCAAGTTCCGCGATTGCTCTCACGCCGGCGAGCCCGGCTGCGCCGTTCAGCAAGCGATGGTCGACGGGGCGCTGGACGCCGGGCGGTACGAGAACTACCTCCAGATGCAGAAGGAGTTGGCCTATCTCGCCGGTCGCCAAGCCCAGCAGGCGAACCAGTTGGAGCGGGCCAAGTGGAAGAAGACCGCCGAGTTGATCAAGCAGGTCTACCGTACTCGCGACAAGCATCGGTGATCGTCGGCCCGGTCATGTTTCCAAGGCCGAACCGAGTTGCTCAATGCGGTAGGTCGCCTCCTGGCCGCTGAGTTTGAGCGTGACTTCCTCGCCGACGGGCTTGCCCAGCAGGGTGAGGGCGAGGGGGGTTTGGTAATTGTACGTGTGGGTCGCTACGTCGCTTTCCCAGGGGCCCAGCAGCGAGAGGGTGAGCGATTCGCCGTCGGTCAGACGCGTGAGCGTTACCTTCGAGCCGATGGCGACCGCGCCGGCGTCGATTTCGTCGGGATGGATGATCTTCGCTCGGCCCAGTTCATCCTGCATCCGCGCCGCTTGGGCGCGTAGCAGGTCGCGCTCTTCGATGGCGAACTGCCACTCGCTGTTCTCGCTGAGGTCGCCGAACGACGCCGCCCGGCCAATGGCTTCGGCGTTTTCGAGCATCTTGACATCGACCAGATATTTCAGTTCGTCCTCACGCTTGAGCAGAGCGTTCTCGGTGGTCCAGATGACGTTCTCGTCTTCCCAGGGCTTGACCTTCTCGATCAGGAACAGCGTGTAGTGCTTCTCGCGAAGGATTCGAAGCATATCATGCAAGACCGAGTCGCTGAGCCCCGACGATCGTCGGATCAGGTTCAGCATCGTCGCGGCCACCGCTTCGTCGATTTCCTCGACCGCTTGGCGGAACACGGTGAAATCGCTCGCCGACAGAGCCGTGCGAATCTGCTGCCGCGTGTCACGCCTGACGTTAGAGTTCAGATTCAGATCCATCTCCAACTCAGCCAGCACGGCCATGAGCCTGCGGAACAGTTCCATCTTGCCCGGCGAGCCCGGCACAGCCACTCCCGGACCCTTCCAGAGCCACAGGCAGAAGTCCAGGTTCTCCCGCGGCTCCGACATGGTCTTGGCGGCCAGTTCGGTCAGGGCCTCGGCTCCGACGCGCCCGGCGACTTCGTCCAATCGGCCCACCGGCGTGTTGGCCAGCAGCGTGATCAATTGCGCGTCGGCGTCGTCACGAGCTTTGAGGGCCTCCAGCGCCGCCGGCCACAGGGCGGGGTCGTTCAGATCGGTGATCGCTTCAGCCGGATCGGACGCGACGGCCAGAATGGCCGACGCCGTGGGCGAATCGGACGCCGGAGCCGGCATGCCCAGGTCCGCGGCCACCTTCAGCGCCAAGGCCGCGGCTAGGGCGTCGGCGGGCCTGCGGTCGGCGAACTTGATCGCCTGGGCGGCGAGGTCTTCGATCAGCGGAGTGACGAACGCTACGTCCATAGAACCCTTTCGGGCTTCGACCTCGCGGGCGTACTGCTGAAGAATGGCCAGCTTCTCCAGCGGCATTTTTGCGCGGGCTGCGGCCTTAGAGAATCCTTCCTCCACCGTGCGGCCGTGGGGATGATAGCTGATTCGAATGGGCCGATCGGTGCTCAGGCTCAACTGGTCGGACCGCTTGGCCGCGGTGCGGGCGCGACTCCACCAGCCGGACCATCTGCCTTGGGGCATGTGATCGGGCACGAGCGTGTCGCGAAGCTGGTTGGCGTTGATTTCTCCGCCGGATGACTTGCAGACGCCGATCAGAACCGCGGCGGGTTCTTTCTTGATGAGTACGCCGAGTTCACCGGGGCGGTGCTGATGCAGGACGCGGAAATCGTCCTCGTCGGTCAGGTCGAACTCGTCGGCCAGTTCCTTCGGCTCCATCCGTTGGGTGTGACCGGCGGCGTCGGCGATCTCGAACTCGCCGAAGGTGTCGTCGTACTTGGCCACGCGAATCACGTCGTGATCGAAGCGATTGGCCATGTAGCTTCCCGGAACGATCGCCAGGCAGGTGTCCATTGTGCGTAGCGACCTTCGGGGGGACTGGCCGCTGAGCAGGCCGGCGCTAGTGAGGATCGCGTCGAAATGTTCGTTGTCGCCGTAGACCGCCCGGTAGGCGTCGGCGGCCGCGTTACGCAGTTCGTCGCTGATCGGCACGCCGGCGACGATGGCCTTGGCGATCGCCAGTAGTTCGGCGGCGTCGGCTTGGGGACGACGCTCCTCCAACAGCATCTGAGCCAACGTTTCGGCGGTGTCGAGTTTTTCCCTCTTGGTCAGAGCCGCCAGAACTAGGGTAACGTCTTCTAGCGGCATCTTGTCTTCAATGGCGCCAAGCCATTCAGTTTCCAACGCGTCGATCTTGCCCGGGCCAATCAGTTGAATCATTTGTTCTGCGTTCATGTAGTACCTCAGTATATGGACGAATCCACCATCATGCCATCTTCGCGGGCATAAGTCGAGAGGGTTTCGCGTTTCGCCGGAGAGATGGAGAGATGTGTCTGACTGGATCTTCTGGCAATGAACGTCTGATGCTGAATCGGTAGGGCCAATGTGCGGCGTCACAGGAGAAGCCCTGAAGGGGCGAAGGCGTTTAGCCGGGGGCGTAAGCCCCCGGAAAATGGGCGTTCAAACGCTCAAGCCCTAGCGGGGCGACACAAAGCAGATGGCTGGGCGCTTTCGGTCAGTCTTCTCGCAGACGCCTGATGCGGTCGCGGCGGATGTCGCGGATGTTCCTGGCGGTGTCATCGGGCTCGTTGGGCCCAGCGACGGGGTGCGGGCGGAAGGGTGCGGGGGGCGGGTCGGGTTCGGCGCCGGCGACGGGCGATGCCGGTTCGGCAGGCTCAACGGCGGCGGCCGGTGCGATGGCCGTCCGGGCGGTCACGGCGGCGGTCGTACCAAAGTGGGTCTTGAGGATGACGAAATCCTCCAGCGTGACGGCGGCGTCGCCGTTGAAATCGCCGTCGGCCCAGGTAGCGTCCGATGAGCCGAAGTTGTTCTTGAGCGTAACGAAATCTTCGAGGTCCACGTCGCCGTCCCGGTCGGCGTCGCCGGGCAGGTAGGCGCCTTGACCGAGTGCGGGGTCTTCGGGCCAGACGGGGATATCGCGAACGCCGTCGCCGGTGAAGTCGCCGATGGCGAACTGGACGGTGTTGATGGGGGCGCCGAGGGGGCCGCCGTCGGCGGCGGCGCCGAGGGCGGGGCTGCCGGGGTTCAGCGACAGGTCGAGCGTGAAGTTGGCGTTGTCGCGCCACAGGCACATCACCGGAGCCTTCAGTCGCAGCCGGGGCTCGGCGGGGGCGAACTCGACGTAGTCGACCCCGACGGCGGTGATGGTTCGGAGGACGCCGTCCCAGTCCAGTTCGATATGTTCGCCGACGACGAACAGCGGGGCGTCGGCCGGGTCGATGTACGTTCGCGTGGGCGTCAGTTCAGCCAGTCGCGAGCCGTTGGATGTCACGTATCGGTCGGGGGCGTTGGCGAACATGGGCCATGCGTACAGGCTGTGGGTGTCGTGGCCGGAGGCGGTCACGTAGGCGTCGAGCCCGCGTGCGGTCCAGTCGCCGTCCCACAGCACGATGCGCCATTCGGTGTCGGCGACGCCGTCGGCGTGACAGAACAGGTTGTAATCGCTGTCGTAGGTCATCGACGACCCGGCGCTCCAGAAGCCGCCGAGTTGGCCGGTGACGGCGATGTTGTTGCGGAGGAAGTAGCCGTCGCCGCCGCTGATGTCGATAATGGATCCGCCGGGGAAGAAGAACGTATTGGCGATCAGCGTGGCGTCGGAATTGGAACCGTGGCCGAAGATCAGCATATTCCCGCGGCTGCCGGCGATGACGTTGCCGCGGAAGGTGATGCCGACGACGTCTTCCATCATGTAGTTTTGGCCGCCGTTGAGGATGAAGTTCTCTTCCAGCAGGACATTTTGGACGCCGCCGCCGTAGGTTTGGCAGTTGTCGGCGTGGCGCCAGAGCCCGTGCCCGTGGACGTAGTTGCGGCGGATGGAGATATTGGCGCCGTTGATGCGGAGTCCGTCCTTGCCGTTGAAGGCGACTTCGTTCTCTTCGATGAGCAGTCCGTCGCCGGCGCCGGTACTTATGCCGAGCCCGTCGATGCCGCCGTTGTAGGCGATGTAGTTTCTACGGTAGACGCCCCCGTGGTTGTAGGCCGGCGAGACGCCCGTTCCCTCGTTGTGGTGGATCGAGCAGTTGCTGACGGTGACATGCCCGGCGGATTCTTCCTCGGCTCCGTAGACGCCCCCGGCGGCGCTGTGCCGCAGTTCGAGGCCGTCGAAGACCCAGTAGCCCATCTTGAATACGTCGATCAGCGCCCCGCCGGAAATATCGGCCGAGGGCCCTTCGATGAGACATTGGCCGGGGTCGGCGTCGTTGCGGGGCCAGAGGTACACGCGATAGGCGCCGCCGATGTCCTCGACGGCCCACTGCCCGTCGCCGGTGATCAGTTCGACCTTGTTACGCAGGTAGTAGCGGTCGCCGATCTCGGGGACGTACGTGAGCGAGTCGTACGTGACGCTCGCGGAGGCTTGGTCGGAGCCGATGATGTTGGTGATGTACGGCTGGGTCGCGCTGAGCCGCCAGAGGAACATCCGGGCGCCCGTCCAGTAGCCGTTCGGCTGGGTGAGGTGGGCCGTGTCGGTGACGCTCGATGCGGCGGCGGCCTCGACGTTCCACCACCCGTCGTCGGGGGTGCGGCCGTAGTCGAGGGGAACGCCGTCCTGGTAGAGGTTCAACGGTCGCCAGGTGATGTCGGCGTAGTACATGTTGGTCCAGGCGGGGTTGCCTTTGGCGATCGCCGCGGTGCACGGCCGGAAGCCGGTGACGACGCCGGCGCCGCTGAGGACGGCCCGGCCGCCGGGATGGCCGGCCAGCGTGATCGGGCGGCCGGGGGCGCCGTCGATCGACAGCTTGAGCGACTCTCGATAGATCCCGTCTTTGACGTAGATGGTGTCGCCGGGGGCGACGTTGGCGATCGCGTGGCCGAGGGTCAGCCATGGGTCGCTTTCGCCGCCGGTGTTGGCGTCGCCGGCGGTCGAATGGTTCCTGTCGACGTAATAGGTGTTTGGTTCGGGGGCCGGGGCGACGGTGACGGTGACGAGGTCCGATCCGCTCAGCGACCCGTCGCCGGCGGTAAGCCCGAGGGTGTACAGCCCCGGTTCGGTGAACGTGACGGTGGTGACCGCGGCGTGATCGGGCGAGAAGCCGACAGGGGCGGGCCCGTCGTGCAGCGTCCACGCATAGGTCATCGTCGGCGGGGCGGGCAGGCCGTCGTCCCGGGCCGACCCGGCCAGCGTCGCGGCGGCCGGGAGGGTGATCGACAGGTCGGCTCCGGCGCTCACGATGGGCGCCCGGTTGAACGTCGGCGCCGCCGGGGCGTTCAGCAGGATCAACGCGCCGGCCGGCGTGGCGGCGTCGGCGGTCGAAATCGCCGCGTCGTCGGCGTCGGCGTCGCCGTCGCCGCTGAAGGTGAAGGTGGCCGCGCCGGCGGTCGCGCACATCGCTGCCGCCATCGCTGCGACAACGCCCAATACCCTCGGTAATGAGAACATCGACAATTTCCTTCCGGCTTGGAGCACCTTTGGCAATTCCCTTCCGGCTTGGAGCACGTTCGGCCAATCGCCTGCCGACCCCAACAAGCGACTACGCCACCTGTGTATACACACTCAATGTATCAAATGGAAGGATACCGGTCAACGAGACGCGAGTTTGCGGCGGAACTTGGGCGGGTGCGGCCGGTGTACACAAAAACATGGCGCCGGATCTCTCCGACGCCACGCGAAGGTCGCTTCGATATAGTT
>CBDVCA010000154.1:0-7765 GCA_965372365.1 uncultured bacterium | reverse complement strand
AGCGCAGCGACGCAACCACGTTGAACGTTGAGCGTGGTTGCGTCGCGGCGCTCGCGCAAACCACGGCACCTGATACGGTCCCACATTATTCCTGGGACAGACTACTGAAATTCCCGATGGACCACTGGCGCGAGCCTTGCCGTTCAACGCGCAATCCGTCTCGGCGCGCCAAGCCAATCCGCAATCGGCTCAGCCCTTGGCCATGGCCTTCTTCTTCTTGGCCATCAGTCCGAGGAATTTGCTTTCCTGGTAGATGACGCCGAGGATGCCGGGGACGAGCATGAGGGCCGGGATGATGATGGGGCTTTCTTGCAGGCGGATCATGAGGCCGGCGTGGAGGTCGTCAATGGCCAGCAGCAGACAGAGGACGCCGGAGACGACCAGCCATGCGCCTTGAAGGCTGGTGACGATGACGGCTACCGAGCGGAAGATGATGAACGCCAGCAGGGCCATGGTGACGAAGCCCAGCAGGGCTCCGGCCCAGGCGTGAGAGGCCAAGCCGTAGTTACCCGCCGCTGACGCGAGGCTCTCCCACAGGGCGTAGCCGATGGCGGCGCCGGAGAGGGCGCCGAGGAAGCAGACGGTCCATTTCATCAGCGGCCATACCAACGCCGCGAAAATCAGCGCCGCCCCCACGCCGAGGATGATATCCATGTGCGGGCGATTCAGACGCTCGCCGATGGTCGCGCCGATGAGCATGCCCAGCAGGGCGGCGTCGGCGGCGATGAGGATCTTGAAGAGTTTCCAGCCGTTGGTGAGGAACACACAGCCCATGCCGACGGCCATCAGCGCGATGAGCGGGTGATGTGACTGGACGAACTCGAGATACTGGGGCATGTTCTCTTGCAGCACGGTTTTCTCGCCTCATTCGCCAGGCCGCGGCTCCGATTCGCCCGACTTATCCTTGGCCGCCTCGACGACCTTCGCCAGGGCGTTCTTCGCTCGCAGATGCCCGCGAGTCTGATACGCCAACGCGATGATCGCGGCCATGGCGGTCACGCCCATCAAAATCCAAGGCCGACGACCGGCGAGGACATTCACCTCGACGATCGAACTGACGGCCATGCACAGTCCACCCACGGTCATCGCGGCGCCGATCAGGCTGGTGGCCAGAATTCTCGTCGCCAGTGGCTTCAGCATTCCCGACACCGCCGCGATCAACCCGGCGCCGCCTCCAGCGATCACCGTCGGTATCGGCGCCCCGGCCAGCATCCATCTGAGGTAGTCGCCGAGTGTCGGCCACAGCAACTGTGTCCATTGTACGAAATTTATGCCGTCGGATTCAAATCCGGTCGGGGCTCCGGCGGCGTCCTGCATCGCCAAGTGCAAAACGCACAGCAGCGCCGTCGCCGACGCCATCGCCGCCAGCAGCCAGGCCCAGTAGAGCCGGGCGACCAGCAGCCCGAGGCCCAACATGCACGAGACGGTCCCGGCGGTGAGCCAGAACAGGGGGTAGCCTGTTCGTCCGGCCAGCCACGCGGCCATCGGAACGCCCAACGCCCCCAGGGTGGCCGCCGACACCAGCCGCCACACCACGACGCGCCCAAGTGTCGATAGCAACACGCCGACCAGCATGATCAGCGTACCGATCAGCATACCTAACGCGCCGCCGGGCGCTGGCGGCAGTGGGATGTTCAGCATATTGAACATGTCTGCTCGTTGTTCACCGAACCGCCGCCGAGTCAATCACGCATTGCCCAGCGCGTCCAATTCGGCTTGGGCCATCGCTTTGGTCTTGGTGTCGTGCAGGCCGTCAATCGCCAGGCGCAGATTCTGCGCCGCTCGGTCGCGCTGCTGTAAATATCGGCCGTAAATGATCCCGAGCATCAGCCGGATATCGCCGGCGTGCTCGTACCCGCTGTAGTGTTGGAGCAAGCGTTCGTAGGCGTCGGCGGCCTGGCTGTAACGCTGTGTGCTCATAAGCTGATTGCCTACATCGAGTTGCTGCTGCTGGGGTAAGACGGCGTCGTCGGTCAGCGCCACCAGTTGGAGGTATGCGTCGCTGGCGGTCGGCAAATCGCCGTCGGCGTGGGCGACGCCGATCCGATGGCGGATTTCGACGGCGTCGTCATCTTCGGCGACATCCGCGGCCCCGGCGCCTCGCCGGCGGCGAGACTCGGCCGGCCGGACCGATTTGGAGGGGTCGAACGGGTCGTGTCCCTGCCGAACCATCCGGCGATACGACGAACGGCGCCGGTACGAGTTCCACAGGCTCAGCATATCGTACACATCACGCGGCAGCAATCGCACGGCCAGCAGTGCCGCGGCGATGCCGATGCCGTACACGTATCCGGCCGCGTGGGCGACATAGGCCACTCCGCCGCCTCCGCCGCGGGCGCCCACCGAGGCCCAGATGTTGAACAGGAACTGGAACCCGAGGAAGACCAGGGACGATACCTCGATGGGGACGATGAAATACAGCAGCCAGGCGACCAGCGTAACGCGAACGCGAGGGAACAGCACGAGATAGCAACCGGTGACCCCGGCGATCGCTCCGCTGGCTCCCAGCATCGGAGCGTGGCCGGAGAGCAGGACAAACCCGAGGCCGCTGAGGACTCCGCCGGCGAGATAGAACGCGGCATAGGCAATGTTGCCGAATCGATCGTTGACGGCGTTGCCGAAGACCCACAGGAATACCATATTGCCAAGAATGTGGCTGAAATCGGCGTGCATGAACATCGACGTGAAGAACTGGTACACTTCCGGGGCCGCCGGGTCGAGCATGTACGGGGCGCTGAGGGCGTCGTAATCCTGTGGCCGCAGGAACCGGATCAGGAAGACCGCCGCGTTGATCGCGACGATCGCGTAGTTCACCGTCGGTCGGATACTCAACCGGTTGTCTGTGCGTATCGGTATCAGCATTCGCTCTTCCCAGCAAAAACGACGACCTCGCTCGGGTCGGTCGTCGTCATGCAGCAGAATTCTACACGCAGGCCGTTCCGGTAGCTAGGACGAACCTGTCGGTCCGTTCAGGGATAGATTTCTTGGGAAAAAGCACTTGCCAAGGCGGGGGTAAGGTTGTATCTTCGCTGAACTCACGAGGAAACGACTGGAGCACTGGACGCGAGGTTAGATATGCATTATCCACGTAAAGTCAGTAACATTAAACGAGTACGAAAGATCGGCTTCCGGTCCCGCATGCGGACCAGGAACGGTCGCCGGATCATCAACGCCCGTCGCCGCATTGGACGCAAAGTCGACTCCCTCTGATATTCGTACGTCGAAAGCGTTTAGGAGCGGACCCGGTGACCCCGGGTTCGCTTTTTTGCTGCGCGGTCAGCACGCGACTCAGGGGTGAATCCGAGCGACCCACAGTCCAACAAAAATGACCGAAACGGAGCCCCGGGCAAGCTGGCGCATCTCCATTTCGGTCATCTTCGTGCGGCAATGGATGTTCCGCGGCCTTGGGCTATCCTTTGGTTCATGACAGGCTATCGGGGAGTTCTCGTGGCTAAGGGTCTGCGGTTACTAGCCCCCTGCAGTGCAGGGGGTCGCTGGACCGATGGTGTTCCCGCGGCAGCTTCGATGTCGATTGTCCCGAAGCGGCAGGTTGGATCCATAGATCGTGGGTTCACACGTCTTTCGACCCCCCGCACTGCGGGGGGCTAGTACCCTGTCCCAGCAATACTGTGGTGTTCTGACTTGCGGCGATGATGCGTCTGCTGCGTCAGAAAAGCTCGGCATATCAACCAATATGCCGTCACTTTTCTTCCTTACATCCACATCACCGGCGCGGCGTCATAACACCACATTATCCCTGGGACAGAGTACTAGTAACGGCAAGCACTCATCCGACCCACTCCCCGCCAACCCGACATGAGCCTATCCCTTGCACGCCTTCTTGAGATCATCGACGTGGTCGGTTCGTTCCCAGGTGAAGTTGCGGCTTTTGCGGCCGAAGGCGCCGTTGGCGACGGTTTCGCGGTAGATTGGCCGCAGCAGGTTCAGGTGCTTGATAATATCGGCCGGGCGGAGCGGGAAGGTGTCTCGGATGGCCTTCTCGATGATCTCCTCGTCAATGACCGACGTTCCGCCGGTGTCGACCAGCACGCTGACCGGGTCGGCGACGCCGATGGCGTAACCGAGTTGCACTTCACAGGTGCGGGCGAGCTTGGCCTTGACGACGTTCTTGGCGATGTGGCGGGCCATGTAGCTGGCTGAGCGGTCGACCTTGGAGGGGTCTTTGCCGGAGAACGCACCGCCGCCGTGGCAGCCGCGGCCGCCGTAGGTGTCGACGATGATCTTGCGGCCGGTGAGTCCGCTGTCGCCATGGGGGCCGCCGATGAGGAATCGGCCCGTGGGGTTGATGTGGAAAATGATCTTGCTGTTCCACAGGTGCGGGCACTCGGCCGTGATGACCGGCTTGATGATCTTGTCGATGATCTGCTTGCGGGCCTTCGCGCTCATCGTGTCGGTCTTGGCGTCGATGACGCTCTCGTCGTGCTGGGTCGAAATGACCACGGTATGCACGCGGACCGGCTGGTTGTCTTCGTACTGGACGGTGACCTGGCTTTTGCCGTCGGGCGCCAGCCAGGGCAGTTCTCCGGTTTGGCGGGCCTCGGTGAGCCGCGCGGTGAGCCGATGGGCCAGGAAAATTGGCATCGGCATCAGCGTGCTGGTTTCGTCGCAGGCGAAGCCGAACATAATGCCTTGGTCGCCGGCTCCCTGTTCGGCCTGGCGCCGGCGATCGACGCCGCGATTGATGTCGACCGACTGGGCGTGCAGCGTTCGGATGACGGCGCAGCTTCGATAGTCGAACCCGCGAGCGGCGTCGGTGTAGCCGATGTCGCGGACGGCCTCTCGCGCGGTGTCTTCGACCTGGGCCAACGCGGCGGCGGCCTTGGGCGTATGCACGGTCACTTCGCCGGCCAAAACGATCAGGCCGGTGGTGACCAGCGTCTCGCAGGCGCAGCGAACGTGCGGATCGTGTTGGATCAGGCTGTCCAGCACGGCGTCGGAAATGGCGTCGGCGACCTTGTCGGGGTGTCCGGCTGTGACCGACTCGCTGGTGAACAGATGCTGTGTACGGCCGTGATGATTAATCATGCTTGGTTCCTTTCGCTAGAGCGGATCAGCGACCCCTACGGATCGCCTCCTCGCCAGCGTGCAAGACGTTCCCTCTTAGTATCGGGTCGAAGGCGTCAAATATCCAATCTTCCAATCAGGTGTGCGTAGCGGGCGAACTTGTCCGATCGCGGGCATCGGGTCAACCGCCCGCTGTCGGCGACGAGCCGTCCGCCCCAGCCGAAGCGGGGCGACGGGATCACCAGGTCGTCTTTGAGCAGGAACGCCCCGAAATTTCCTTCGACCATCGCCGGCGTCGGAGCCGCGACCAGGAAGGCCCGCTGGGCCAACGATAGCAGGCCGCTCTCGCCGACCAGGCAGCCCAGCACGTAGGGGATCCGCTCGGCGGCCGCTCGGCGGGCGATGCGTAACGATGGACCCAAGCCGCCGTTTTTGGCCAGGCGAATATTGGGCCACACGCGGCCTTCGGCGCCGAAGAGGATCTCGGCGTCCGATTCGGTCAGGCAACTCTCGTCGGCGATCAGCGGCAACGCGCAGTCGTACGACAGGTCGGCCAGGCGACTGGGGCGGATGCGGCACGGCTGCTCGACGGCGCAAACGCCCAATGCCTTCAACTGGGCCACGCGGTCGACGACGTCCTTGTATTTCCACGCGCCGTTGACGTCGACCCGCAAACTGCACGCGGCGTCGGCGAGTTTGCGACGCAACTGCTTGTGAACCACCCGGAGATTCGCTTGGTCGGTGGCCTCATCGAACCCGAGTTTCAGTTTGAAGTCGCGCAGGCCGTGCAAACGCATCAGACGCAACTGTCGCGCCGTCTTACGCGGCTTCGACGAGCCCAGCACGCCGGTGACGCGAACGTGGACCGGATGGTCGCTCAAGTGTCCCGGCTCCCACCAGGGCAGGTCATACGCCTGAATCGCGGCCATTTCGACCGCGCAACGCGCGGCCGTGATCACGCGATCGCCGTCGCTGCAGGGCAGGGCGGCCAGGATGTCCCCGGTCGATCGCGCCTCGCGGAGCGCCGGCCAGAAGATCCGCTCGATGTCCGACGCCACCGAGTCGAACGTCTCGCCGGTGACGTAGTCCCGAGGCAGCGCCTCGCCCCAGCCGACGCGGCCGTCGCGCGTGCGGAGGCGAACCAGAACGGCCTCGGCCTTGGTGCGCACAGCCGCGGCGTGCGAGAAGGCTCGCATGGGCAACGCCGTGCCGAACAGATCCAATCCCACAGGCGGGTCGTACATGCCACGACGATAACCAATTGCCGACAAATCGCAAGCGCCGCAGGGCTTACGCATCTAAAATTCTGCTGACTGTAACGGGCTATTTTCTCGATAGTTATATCTGTCGTATGAAATCGGTGCAAAATAGGGCGCCGCCGGCCGCCGTTGTCGTCAGCCCCAACGGGGCGAAGGCGTTTAGCCCGCCGCGGCGGGATGTGGACTCGCATAGAGATCAAAGCCCCAGCGGGGCGACACAAGAACAGGCCGGCTGGGCGCCTCGGTTCTATGTTCGCCCCGACGAACGAAATGGTTGTTTCCCGGCACTCTTGGCTGGTATGCCGAAGGAAACGGATTTAGATGCGTAAGCCCCACAACTAGAAAGAGGCCCTCTCGATGGCCGACCGGATCGCCGTGATGGGCGACGGCCGCGTCGTGCAGGTGGGGACGCCGACGTCGTCCTGCCCTGAAGTCCGCGGTTCATTCGAACACGAGTTGGCCGAACTGGTCCGGCCGGTGGAAATCCGGGCTCGGCCACAGGTCGGTGTCGATGGGAGCCCAGCAGGCGTACTGCGGGTCGGTCCCGCCGCCGCAGCGGTAAAAATTTGCTTGCCACACCGCGGCCGCCCCGGGGCGAATCTCCCGGCCGGCGAGGTGGGAGATCACTTCAAACGGCACAGCCGCGGCCGCCCACCACGATTCGTCGTCGGCCGATTCGGTCTTGGTCGGGTCGGCAATCGACGTCGCCACCGCAATCTTCGCCGCCTGCTCGGGGCGGATCGCCACTCGCCGGCTGCGGGCCGGGCCGTAGCCGACCAGGAAGACGCCGCAGCAGTTGATCTCGATATTGAAGTACTCCGGCCCATGCTCTGGGTCGATCGTGGCGAACATCTCCACGCAACTGTCCATGCAGACCGGGCCGTTCAGGTCGGTCACTGACGCTGAAATGTGCCGGTCGGTGCATTGGAACTGGGCGTAGATTGCCTCGTCGTCGTACAGCAGGCGTCCGACGGTGTTCTGTTTGGCCCCGGTCTCGTACCAGGGGTACTGGTCGATTTCGAAGCTGTCGGCCATCGCCCAAGGGCCTTCGGTCGCGTCGCCGGTCAGCGGGGCGGGGCGCTCGATGCGTCGGATCGTGTACTGTCGCAAGCTGGATTCTCCTTCTGTCGGCGATGCGCTCCCATGCGCCGCCCATCGGCGATGAGCCTATCGCGACGCCGCGGCATTCGCCAGCGTTTTCCCGTCGCGACCGAGCCAGGCGGCCGGACCCGTCAGAAGGTCGCGAAATTGGATCCTCCTCCCATTGGGGTGGTTTGCTTGGCGTGTTTCATACCATGGCGGGTCAGCCCCGTTAGGGGCGAAAGATCTGTAGCTCGCCGCGGCGAGAACCGTGATGCACCCTCCGATGCAAGCCCCGATAGGAGCGACACCCAGACCCTATGGCCACGATGTGTCGCCCCTAGTACTCCGTCACATCAAAACCTACTAACTCCGCTTGTGGCGAACGGTCATCTGCTTCG